>CAVFTS010000018.1:0-36728 GCA_963625655.1 Oscillospiraceae bacterium | reverse complement strand
TCAAATTGGATTATAGCCATCAAAAACGCCTGAGTTATCAGGCTTTTTGACGAGCATAGCGAGGTTTTTCGTGAAGCAACGCTTCACAAAAAACGTGGCGTGTTTTGAAGCGTGTCAAAAAAGTCATACGACTTTTTTGACACGCTGAATCCTGCCGAATTATATCGGCAGGATTTTTTGTCCCTGTCAAGGCTTTGCACCGCAATTTTTAGTTGAAAGAGAAGGGGTAATATAGTAAAATATAATGTACAAAACTATCGGAGATGATCCTATGCCGTCGTATGTTGAATTTAAAAACGTTAAAAAAGTGTATAAAATGGGCGAGGTCAGCATCGAGGCGCTCAGAGACGTGAGCTTTGAGATCGAAAAGGGTGAGATCTGTGTCATCGTCGGCGCCTCCGGCGCCGGAAAGACGACGCTGCTCAACATACTCGGAGGAATGGACACGCTTACCTCCGGCAGCGTTACGCTTGACGGCAAGGACATTTCGGCGTACTCACAGCGTGAGCTTACGAGCTACCGCCGCTATGACGTGGGATTTGTGTTTCAGTTTTACAATCTTGTGCAGAACCTGACCGCACTTGAAAACGTTGAGCTTGCGGCGCAGCTCTGCAAGAACCCGATGGAGCCGGACAAGGTGCTGGATATGGTGGGACTGTCCGACAGAAAGGCAAACTTCCCGGCGCAGCTCTCCGGCGGCGAGCAGCAGCGTGTCGCAATAGCGAGAGCGCTGGCGAAGAATCCGAAGCTCATGCTTTGTGACGAGCCTACGGGTGCGCTCGACTACAACACGGGCAAATCCGTTCTGAAGCTGCTTCAGGATTGCAGCCGCATAAACGGGATGACGGTCGTTATCATCACGCACAATCAGGCGTTGACCGCCATGGCGGACAGGGTGATATCGGTCAAAAGCGGCACGATAACGAATGTCACATTGAACGAACATCCGATTCCTATTGAGAAGATAGAGTGGTAAGTGATGAAGTCGCAGGTTTTTAAGCTTTGCATAAGGGAGATAAAAGCAAGCTTCGGGCGCTACATGGCGATATTCGCCATAATTGCGCTGGGGGCGGGCTTCTTCATGGGACTTCGTATGTCCAGACCCGACTTTATCGAGAGCTATGACAGATACACCCGGCACTTTGATTTCTTTAACTATCGCCTCGTCTCGACCTTGGGACTGACGGACGACGACCTCGACCTTGTGCGTGATATGGACTTCGTGACGGACGCTGAGGGTGCAAAATCCGCTGACTTCATGGTGCGTGACGGCGACGACAATCTCATCATAATTGCGCACAGCATTCCGGAGAGAATAAACAAGATAGACCTCATTGCGGGGCGTATGCCCGAAAAGCCTAACGAGTGCCTTGCAGACCCGGAAATGTACACCGAGGACGACATAGGCAAGACGATAAAGCTCTCGCCCGACAACGGCAGCGATACCCTTAACAGCTTCGCTTACGATTCTTACACCATAACGGGCATCACCGAGAGCGTGAGCTACATAAACCTTGAGCGAGGCTCAAGTACCCTCGGCAACGGCAGCGTGGCGGGGTATATCTACATTCCCGAAGACGGCTTTGCCCTTGATTGCTATACCGACATTTACCTGACGCTCGACATTTCCGGCTACGTTTATTCCGACGAGTACGATGAAAACGCAGAAAAGTACCGTGAGCCATTGGAAAGCTTCATGGAGGAACGGGCGAAGGTCCGCTATGACAGTATTATAGATTCTGCGACCGAAGCTTTGTCCGAGGCACGGGCGGAATACGAAAAGGGACTTGCGCAGTACGAGCCGTCAAAGGCAAAGTACGATGCGGCAAGGAGCGAGTTTGACGAGGGCAAGGCAGCCGCCATTGCCGAGCTTGACAAAGCGGAAGAGCAGCTAAAGCAGGCGGAAGCCATTGCCGGAGACACGACGGCGATACAGCAAAAGCAGGATGAGATAGACAAGGCGAGAGCCGAGCTTGACGCCGGGTATACCGAATACGAGCGTGGGCTGAGCGCATATAATCTCCGTTACGAGGCGGAGCTTCGCACCGTCAACGCTCAGGTGGATTACTACACCGCAAAGGTCGCCGAGAAGCGGCAGGAGATAGCCGCCGCCGAGGCGGAGCTCAGCTCGCTCAACGCTCAGCTTGCCGACGCATCGGGACCGGAGGCTGCGCGTCTGCGCAGCGAGATACGCCGAACGGAGCTTAGGATAAAAACCTCGACGAGCGAGCTTCAAATTGCGCAAAGCAGACTTGATGAGCATCTTTCGAGAAAGACCGAGAAGGAAGCCGAGCTTTCGCCCCTCAAGCAGCAGCTTGACGATGCAAAGGCTCAGCTCGATGCAGGCTATGCGCAGCTAAACGAGGCTCAGACGGCGCTCGATCAGGTGAAAAACGGCAGCGTGGCGGACGCAAGGGCGGAGCTTGACCGCAAAAAGGCGGAGGTGCTTGCACGGTTTGACGGCGCCGAGGCGGAGCTTAATGCCGCCAAAGCACAGCTTAACGATGCAAAGGCACGGCTTGACGACGCAAAGCGTCGGCTCGACGATGCCGAAAAGCAGATCAAAAGCATGAACAATGCCGACACCTATGTGCTTGGCAGAGATACTAATATAGGCTACGCCTGCTTCGAAACGGACACCCGTATCGTGGACAGTGTGGCAAACGTTTTTCCGCTGTTTTTCGTCCTTGTGGCGGTGCTCGTATGCCTGACAACCATGACGAGGATGATAAACGACCAGCGCACGCAGGTCGGAGTGCTTAAAGCGCTCGGCTACGGCTCCGGCGCTATTATGGCGAAATACCTGATATACTCCGGCTCGGCGACGCTTTTCGGATGCATCTTCGGCATCAGCGTCGGAGTGTACGTTTTCCCGTTCATCGTTTGGGTGGGCTACGGGATCATATATAATTTCTCGGGGCTTGTGTTTACCGTGAACTGGCTCTTGGCGGCGGAGATCACCGCAGCGAACCTTGCGGCGATGCTGCTCGTCACATGGCTGTGCTGCCGCAGCGAGCTTAAAGAGGTGCCGGCGGAGCTTATAAGACCCAAAGCACCGGAGGCCGGAAAACGAACCCTGCTTGAGCGCATCACGTTTATCTGGAAGCGCTTCGGCTTTATGCAGAAGGTCTCCGCAAGAAACATCCTGCGCTACAAAAAACGCATTTACATGATGCTCCTCGGCATCGGCGGCTGCACGGCGCTCATTCTGACGGCGTTCGGATTAAACGACACCGTAAAGTCCGTTGTTGATCAGCAGTACGGAAAGGTGAGTCTCTACGACTACGAGCTCAGTCTTGCATACGAGATGACGGACGACGAGCAGGCGCTTATCCTTGACGCATGGGGAGACGATGCCGAAAAAGCCCTGTTCCTGTACAGAGGCAGTGCGGACGTCTCCGCAAACGGAATCATTAAGACAGTCACCCTCAGTGCGGCGGAGGAGGGCGTTGACGGCTTTGTCGATCTTCACGACGGCGACGAGAAGATCCCGTACCCCGGCAAAAACGAGGCGGTTATTAACTACAACCTCGCAAGAACGATGGAGCTTGAGGTGGGGGACAGCATCACCGTTACCACGGCCGATATGCGCACGCTGGAGCTTACGGTGAGCGGGATATTCGACAACTATATAAGCAACCACGTCTTTATCGGACTTGACACCTGCGCCGAGCAGTGGGGTGAGACGCCGGAGATCAAATCCGCACTCGTCTGCGCACCGGAGGGTGCCGACATTTACGGCACCGCAGAGCGCATTGCCGATGCGGACGGCGTGAGGAGCATAAGCATCAGCGAGGACTCGAGGGCGAGAATAGACAATATGATGAGCAGTCTGAAATACGTCATCGGACTTATCGTGCTGTGTGCCGGACTGCTGGCGTTTATCGTGCTGTACAACCTCACAAATATCAACATTTCCGAGAGGATCCGTGAGATTGCGACCATCAAGGTGCTGGGCTTCTACCGCAGAGAAACGGAGCAGTACGTTTTTCGGGAAAACCTTGTGCTTACCGGAATGGGAGCACTGTTCGGACTGATACTCGGCGTGGCGCTTCATGCGTTCGTGATGGACAGCATAGTGTTTGACATGATGTACTTTGCGCCTCGCATAAAGCCGCTGAGCTATGTGCTCTCGATTGCACTGACCTTTGTGTTTGCGCTCATCGTGAATCTCATGCTGCGCCGAAAGATAGACGGCGTGGATATGGCGGGAGCGCTCAAATCCATAGAATAAATTGACAAGCTGCCGCAAAAAGGCTATTATCAAAGCAGCACTATATAAGGAATTTGCTTATGGAACAGGAATTTGTGACTCTTCCCGGCTGGGAGACCGTTCGCTGCATCGGCAGCGGCAGCTCCGGCAAGGTGTATGAGCTGAAGAAAAAAGACGAATACGGCGGCGATTTTCACTGTGCGCTCAAGGTGATCTCCATCCCCGCAACTCAGGCGGAGTACGAGAAGATGCAAAGCACCATGAGCGAATATGCCATGCGTGCAAAGCTCAGAGAGCAGGTCGAGGAGATCAGCAACGAGTACAGGCTGATGGGCGTTTTGCGAGGGCATCCGAACATCGTCAACTGTGAGGATCAGATGATCGTTCCTCACGAGAACGACGCCGGATGGGATATCTATATCCGCATGGAGCTGCTCACCTCGCTTACGGATTATGTGCATGAAAACGGCATAACGACGGGTGAGGTCTTAAAGCTCGGCACGGATATTTGCTCTGCGCTTGAGCTTTGCGAGGAAAACGGGATAATTCACCGTGACATCAAGCCGCAGAACATTTTCGTCAGCAAGTACGGAGTGTTCAAGCTCGGTGACTTCGGTGTTGCGAAGTCCACACAGATAAACGCCGCAAGGGATAAGGTCGGTACCTACTCCTACATGGCTCCCGAAGTGTACCGCGGGAAGGGCTACACGTCGAGCGTTGACATATATTCGCTCGGCATGGTGCTGTACTGGCTGCTGAACGAAAAGAGAGGACCATTTCTGCCCATGCCTCCGCACGTTCCGACGAATGAGGAAACGGCGGACGCACAGCTTCACAGATACAGAGGAGACCCGGTGCCGCCGCCGAAAAACGGCAGTCCCGCTCTCAAAAAGCTTGTGCAGAGAGCCTGTGCATACAGACCCGACGAGCGCTTTGCAAATCCGACGGAAATGAAAAAGGCGCTCCAGCTTGCGACTGTCGGCAAGGTGCTGCCCGGGGTGAATCCCGCACTTGAGGAGACGGTGAGGGACAGCTCCGCAGCGTATTCTCAGCCCGTTTACAGGGAGCGCAGACCCGCTCCCGAACCGCAGCCCGCAAGACCTAAGCCTCAGCCTAAGCCGGCGTCCGAACCGATAAAGAAGCCTCAGCCCAAGCCGCAGCCGGCAAAGCCCCGGCCGCAGCCTGAAAAGGAATCGAAATCGGGTCGCTATACGGCGGCAATAGTAGTTATCGTTTTGCTGATGCTGCTTGCGATAGTTGGTTACTTTGCGCTCAGCAACAACTGGATAAATATCGGCTCCGGCTCAAACAACGAGCCGAAGGTCAGCTCATCGCCGGAGGTAACTCCTTATAAGCCCACCTCGATATTCATCAGCTCTCCGGAGCTTACGCTGGAGGAAGGCGAGGAGTCGCAGCTTACCGTGAGTCTTCTGCCGGAACCCGAAGCGAGGAACGAGGAGCCGGAGATCGTCTGGAAAAGCAGCGATTCAAGTATTGCGAGCGTTGACGAGGACGGCAACGTGACGGCAATAAAAGCCGGCACCGCAACCGTGCTGGTGTACATCAAGGGATCGAGTGAGGTATCCGACGAGTGTACCGTATTCGTAAAGGAGCCGACGGTGACGAGTCTCATAATTCAGCAGCTCCCCGACAAAACAAGCTACACGATAGGGGATACCCTTGAGCTTGAGGGGCTTGTCCTCAAGGCGTATTACAGCAACGACACGAGCGAGGAGATTACCGATCAGACCAAGTATTCGGTCTCCGCAAGTATGGACTCCATAGGAACGCAGACGGTCAGAGTGACCTACAAGGGGCAGACCGCCGAGTTTACCGTGTGGGTCGGACTTTTCTGAATTATATTCAATAACCGAAAATCACCTGTCGCTATCGGCGGCAGGTGATTTTCTTATGCTATAAGTTGTGGTTGAGGGAATTTTTACACAAAATATATTGATTTGTAAAGAAAAAAATAGGATAAACCGATGTTTATTTGCTTGCATATTTCGGACACTTGTGTTAAACTGTTATCAAATCAGTATGCTCCATAATTGTGCATACTTATAGGGGGGACAATTTTGGATAGTAAGGCTAAGATAATAGCCGTAGCAGGAAAGGGCGGCGTCGGCAAGACGTCTATCTCCGCTTCGATCGTCAGGCTGCTTGTTGAGCGTTATCCCGACAAGAAGATCCTTGCGATAGACGCAGACCCTGCCGTCGGACTGTCCGTTGCCCTCGGTGTTGACGTCAAGCTCACGCTGGATGACATCCGCATGAGCATAGTTGACAGCGTGGAAAACGGTGAGACGAGAGAGGCTTTGGAGCTGCTCAGCGAAGCAAGATTCAGAATTTTTGACGCACTTGTCGAAATGCCGGGCTTTGCCTTTCTCGGCATAGGCAGACCGGAAAGCTCCGGCTGCTACTGCAAGGTTAACTCCTACCTTAAAGAGGTAATAGGCATTCTCGCAAACAGCTTTGATTATGTTGTAATCGACGGCGAGGCGGGTATCGAACAGATTCAGCGCCGTGTCATGGATAAGGTCACTCACCTTATTCTCGTTACCGATCAGAGCAAGAAGGGCTGCCAGGTCATCTCAACCATCAAGGGTGTTGCCGACGATCTGATAGTCTACGATAAGATCGTTGCGATAATCAACCGCATGACCAATCCCGAGCTTGCCGGTCTTATAACGGTACCCGGAGTCGAGATTGCTGCGTTCATCCCCGCTGACAGTGCTTTTGCCGCAAACGACATCAAGGGCAAGAGCGTGCTTGAGCTGCCAGAGGATTCACTTATGCTCAATGGAGTAAAGGAAGCGCTCCAAAAAATAGAAATTCTTTGAAGAAGAGGTGTAACATTTGAAAGATCTTAAACATCTGATCTACTTCGAAAGCCTTCTTGAGAATGCCAACAACGAACTGGTACAGAAGGCACAGGCAGACGGAAAAATCTGCTTGGGCTATACTTGCTACCATGTTCCCGAGGTTCTTCTCAATCTGGGCGACTGTTTCTCCGTGCGTCTGCGCGCACCCAACACCGGTTCCCTGGATATCGCCACCTACTATATGTCCAACTACACTTGCGAGTACGCAAGAGCGCTTGTTGAACGCAGCATAGAGGGCGGCTACAAGTTCCTCGACGCCATGATCGGCGTTGACGCCTGCTCCATGATGAACCGTGCAATGGAACACTTTGAGATTCTCAACGTGAACGACAAGGAAAAGTTCTTTGTCACCCATTGCGACATCCCCTTCAAGGTAGTTGACTACACCATCGACGCATATGTCACCCAGATGCGTGTACACGTCCTCGACCGCCTGCACGAGACCTTCGGCGTTGATACCTCCGACAAGGCCATCCGCAAGGCAGTTAAGGAACACAACGAGGTCTGCAAGATCATCAGCGAGATCGGCGAGATGCGCAAGGCAGAGAATCCCGTCATCACCGGTTATGAGTTCCACCTGCTCAACCTGGTATCCTTCACCTGCCCCAAGGCACTCATCCTGCCTTACCTGAAGGAGACCCTCAAGGAGCTCAAGACCCGCAAGCCCGATCCCAAGCCCAAGTTCCGTGCGAGAGTCGCAATCGTCGGCTCCGAGATCGACGATCCCTCCCTCACCAAGCTCATCGAGGACGCAGGCGCATACGTCGTATCCGACCGTTACTGCTTCGGTTCCACTCCCGGCCGTGAGATCATTGAGCTCAACGACGAGGAGGACGTTCTCCGTCAGATCTGCCGCCACGTTATGGAGCATTCCGAGTGCGCACGCTACATAGCCGACGAGAAGGTGCTTCAGCGCCGTGAGACCGCGGATCGCCTCGCAAAGGAATACTACGCAGAAGGCATCATCTACGAACAGATGAAGTACTGCGACTACTGGGGCTTCGAGCGTGCGCTCGTCAGCCACGTTATGGCAGAGGAATACGGTTGGCCCGTTCTCTCCGTTGACAGACTGTACAACAACGGTAACTCCGGCCAGCTCCGTACCCGTGTCCAGGCGTTTGTGGAATCTCTGGAAATCAAGCGTATTCGCAGAGAAAGGGAGGAAAATAAGTAATGGCAAAGAAACCTCAGTATCCGAATCCTCAGTTCTGGAAAGCAAAAGACAATATCGACTGGAAAGCCCAGTGGGAAAACCTCAAGGTTTGCGGCGGCATTTTCCTCGATATGTTTAAAGAGACCGATTGGCAGGCATTTGCCGACGGTTGGAAGAATACCCTCAAGAACGACGCAGCCCGTATAAAGGAAGAGTTCGACTCCTTCGTTGCACTTGACCATGCAAACAGGATCGACGTTATCCTCCACGGCGAGAGACGCCTCGGCAGACTCTACGCCAAGGGTGCAATGGCAACCGTTCGCCGTGAGTGGCGTGGTATTAAGGACACCGCATATGACTTCTATGAGTGGGCTCGTATGTGGGGTATGCTCCTTATGACCTTCTCCAAGGATCTCATCCCCGCACTCAACAGTGCTCTGTACTACCGCTGGATGATCTCCTACTTCTGCTGCCACGGATTTATGGACAAGAACATCATGGGTCTGCGCGGCCGCGCACTCAAGATGGCTCACATCCTCATTTACGATATTTTCCGCTACGTTGCAGAAAACCTCGTATTCCTCTCCAAGGCTGACCGCAAGAACGGTAACAGCACCGAGCTTAACAAGAAGCTCATCACCTTCGACGAAATGACCATGGGTCAGATTATGGCAGGCTTCCCCGACCTTCTCGGTATTCCTCACCAGCTTCTGCCCGTGTTCCTGGTCTCCGAGATCGACCAGCTCACCTGCGTACCTTACATCGACGCAGTTGAGTCCTTCGGTCTGCCCGCAGACTGCTGCCCGGTTCCTTCCTCCGAGTGTGGCGCACTGGTTATCGACGCTCTCCCCAACATGGGCTGCGGCTTCATCTCCAGCTCCATGCCTTGTGACGGTTCCACCATGGCATCCTCTTACTTCTCCCGTCGCTTCCCCAACATCCCCGTGTTCCATCTCTGCTTCCCCGTCCGTTACGAGGACGAGACCGTTCTTGATTCCGCAGCCTCCGATATCAAGGCCTGCATCAAGTTCATCGAGGAGCAGACCGGTGCAAAGTGGAGCTGGGACGCATACTTCGCCGCAATGAAGCGTTTCAACGCTGAGACTCAGTACGAGCTTCAGAAGTGGGAGATCAACAAGACCGCTTACCCGCAGATCCTCGGCCCTGTCTACGAGCTGTTCCGCAAGTGGAACTACGAGATGGACGGCGGCATTGATCCCCGTGTCATCGGCACCTGCGAGAAGGTCAACCGCATCCTCCTCGAGGCATACACCAACCGTGACGAAGCATGGGTCAACAAGATGAAGTACCGTGCGATCGTTTGGTCCTGCCCCGCACACTACTATGCAAACTTCTCCAACTGGGCTGCCAACTGCTGGGGCATCAACGTCCTGGTCGAGATGGAATCCCTCAACTTCACCAAGCCCCTTGAGACCGAAGACAAGGAAGAGGCACTTCGTGACCTCGCCCGTCTGTACGAGCGTATGGTTATGCGCCGTCACACCAACGGCGGTTACCACAACGTCGTAACCGAGCTGTGGCGTCAGTGCGAAGACTGGAACGCAAAGCTCATCATCATGTACCAGAACGTTGCCTGCAAGAACATGGCAACCGTTCAGGGCATCCTTGATGACCAGGGCCGTGAGCGCGGCTACGATCTTATCTGGATCGAGCACGACCTTATGGACCCCAGAACCGTTTCCCGCCGTACCATGCGTGACAAGGTCAACGAGTATATGCGTACCGTTATGAACGCAGAGCCTGTTGATCCTTCTCTCGTTGAGTTCGAGGACGAAGTCTGCATGTAATTGCCAAAGCGGTTTGCCTTCGGCAATACCGCAAGAGCAAAGCTCCGGGGATGGCACAAACTTCAGTCATCCTCCGAGCAGCGCCTAATGCGCTAACAATGTATTAATATTTTTGGAGGAAGAATAATTATGAAATATTTTGGCGGCTGTGACGTAGGCTCGACCTACACGAAGGCAGTTATACTCGACGAAGAAGGAAAGATGGTAGCAGATGCCACTATCCGCAGCAAGATCAATTCCGAAGCATCCGCAATAGCGGCGATGGAAGAAGTTTGCACCAAGGCAGGCCTGAAGGGCGCAAATGAGCTGTCCTACCTCGTAGGTACCGGCTACGGCCGTAACAAGGTTCCGTTTGCAGACGAGAACATCTCCGAGATCTCCTGCCACGCAATGGGCGTACATGTAACCGATCCTTCCGTCAAGGCGATCATCGACATCGGCGGTCAGGACGTCAAGGGCATCTCCATTGACACCGACGGCACCGTAAAGAACTTCGCAATGAACGACAAGTGCGCAGCAGGTACCGGCCGCTTCTTCGAAGCAATGGCACGTTCCTTCGAGATGACTCTGCCCGAATTCTCAAAGCTCGCACTCAAGGCAAAGAACGTCATCCCCATCACCGCACAGTGCACCGTTTTCGCAGAGTCCGAGGTTATCACCCTCGTCGGCGAAGGCAAGCCCATGGACGAGATTGCGGCAGGTATCGAGATGGCAGTTGCAAAGCGCTGCTTCGTTATGGCGAAGAAGGCCGGCGCTACCGACAGCATCACCCTGACCGGCGGCTGCGCAAAGAACGACGGTCTGAAGGAAGCAATTGAGCACGTTCTGAAGCTGAAGGTCATCAACCTCAAGACCGACCCCCAGCTCATGGGCGCACTCGGTGCAGCAGAGTATGCTCGCCAGAAGGGTCTTGCAAAGAAGTAATTCTTTTTAAGATAAGCTGATAAAATAGAACTGAAGCCCGTCGGCATTTGATGCCGACGGGCTTTGCTCCTGTCAAAAATTATTTGGCACATCCATTTTATACTATGCGTATAGACTTTTCAATATAGAAAGTAAAGATTCCGCAAAAACGTCTTACCCGATGTTCATATATCTGAAATTATCATAGCTCGCATGAGAAACATTCGCTTTTGGCGCTGAAATTTTGTGCTATATTGAGGTCAGCTTGTTTTGAGGTGCGGAAAATGAAAGCTGCATATATTAAATACATAGCGTCGCTGCTCATCTTCGGATTAAACGGGATAGTTGCGAGCAACATAAGTCTGTCAAGCGCAAAGATAGTGCTGCTGAGAACGGCTCTCGGCGCCGTCTTTCTGATCGTTTTGCTGCTTTCGGCAAAGCGTAAGCTGAACCTTTCCGAAAACAAAAGGGACGTTCTGCTCGTTTTAGGCTCCGGCGTTTGCATGGGTATAAGCTGGATACTTCTGTTCGAGGACTACAAAACGGTCGGTGTCGGCATTGCGTCGCTGCTTTACTATTGCGGCCCCGTCATCGTAATGGCGCTGTCGCCCCTTATATTCAAGGAGAGATTTACGGCGCTGAAGCTCATCGGCTTTGCGGCGGTCCTGTGCGGAATAGTGCTCATAAACGGAGGCGCTTTTTCCGAGGGCGGCAACGCAAGTGGCGTGCTTATCGGCTTCGGCTCCGCCGTGATGTATGCCGCAATGCTTATCTTAAACAAAAAATCACGCTCGCTGGAGGGAATACAAAAGACGGCTTTGCAGCTTTGCGGCGCCCTGCTTGCGGTTGCGATATACCTTGCCGCAAGCGAAAGCTACAGCTTTCCGATCTGCGGATCGGAATGGCTGTGGGTGCTGGTGCTGGGACTTGTAAACACGGGCTTTGCCTGCTGGCTGTACTTTTCCTCGATCGGCGATCTGCCGATACAGAGCGTGTCCGTCTGCGGATACATTGAGCCGCTTTCGGCGCTGCTGTTTTCCGTAATTCTGCTCGGCGAAAGAATGAGCGCTGCGCAGATGTTCGGAGCAGCACTGGTCATCGGAGGAGCGCTTTTTGCCGAGCTTATGGGTCATAAAGCTTTACGGAAAGAATAAAATGCCTGCTTGTTTCATATCCTTAAATCGGTGATGAATATGAAAATCAAGTGGAGATCCCTGCTTTGCAGCATAGCGATACCCCTCGTTATCGGAGGCTTGGCTGCGCTTTTGACGAAGGACAACATGATAATGTTCGAGTATCTGAAAAAGCCGCCGCTTGCGCCGCCCCGATGGCTGTTCCCGGTCGCATGGACGATACTGTATGTGCTGATGGGCGCTGCGGCATATTTGGTCGCAGTGTCGCACAAGCCCAAGACCCAAAGGTGCAGAGCGCTACTGCTTTATTCCGTGCAGCTCGTGTTCAATTTCTTCTGGCCGATAATATTCTTTAACGGCGAGAAGTTCCTCTTTGCGTTTATTTGGCTGCTCATCATGCTGCTTTTCGTCCTCGGAACGACGTTGAGTTTTCGGCACATCGACAAAAGGGCGGGCGCTTTGATGCTGCCCTACGTTTTGTGGACGGCGTTTGCCGCATATTTAAACTACGGCATATATACGCTCAATATGTAAAAAAGCGTTGCAAAGGCAACGCTTTTTTATTGTAAAGCCGCCGAAATGATGGTATGATGAAGAAAAAACTCGGAGGCAAGCTATGGGAAATTACGACAGAGAATATCTTGAGCTTCTTTCGGAAAAGTACCCGGACGAGGCGGCTGTCTGCTCTGAGATCATAAATCTCAGGGCGATACTTGCGCTCCCGATGGGGACGGAGCATTTTATAAGCGACCTGCACGGGGAGTACGGCGCCGTTACGCATATACTCAACAACTGCTCCGGCGTTATACTCGAAAAGGTGCGCAAGCTGTTTGAAGACGAAATCGGCGAAGCGGAGTGCAGAAGTCTCTGCTCACTGATATATTATCCGAGGCAGGAGCTTTCTCTGCTAAGGGAACGGGGCGAGCTTGACAACGAGAAGCTGCGCAGCGTAATCATACGGTTGAGGACGCTTTGCGAGATGCTGTCGAGCAAGTACACGAGGGGCTACGTCAGAAAGCAGATGCCCGAAAAGTGGAGCTTTGTTCTCGACGAGCTGCTGCATATGCAAAAGGACGAGTACGGCAATCAGGAGCGCTACCGCAACGCCCTGCTTGAGGGCATAATCGAGACCGAAGCGTCCGACGAGCTTATCGTCGCCATGACGGATCTTATAAAGCGCCTTGCCGTTGACAGGCTGCACATCGTCGGCGATATTTTCGACAGAGGCCCCGAACCTGCGAGACTGCTCGATGCGCTCATGGAGCATCCGAACATCGACATCCAGTGGGGCAACCACGACATACTGTGGCTGGGAGCCGCCGCAGGCAGCGCCGCATGCGTGTTCACGGTGCTGCGTATTTCGCTTTCCTACGACAACATAAACATGATAGGCAGGCGCTACGGTATATCGCTGCGTCCGCTCATGGCGTACAGCGAGAAATACTACGGCAGCAGCGACAAGGAAACGATGCTGCGTGCGCTGAATATACTGAGCTTTAAGCTTGAGGGGAGCATCATAAAGCGTCACCCCGGCTACGGGATGGACGGAAGGCTCATGCTTGAGCGCATTAACTTTGACGACTACACGGTGCGACTCGACGATGGCGTGTTCCCGCTGAACCATCACCGGTGGGACACCGTTCTGCGTGACGACCCTTATGCACTGCTTCCCGACGAGGTCTCACTTGTCGACGAGTATGTGACCGCATTCAAGGAAAGCCAGTCGCTGCGCCGGCACATGGATTTCATATACAAGTCGGGCAGTACATATCTTTGCCGCAACGGTAATCTCCTGTACCACGGCTGCATCCCGATGACAAAGGACGGGAGCTTTGCCAAGGTGCGTCACGGCGGTGTGTGGTATTCCGGCAAGAGCCTTATGGACTACGCCGACGAGATCGTGAAGTGCGGTTGGGCGAAGGGAGACGAGTCGGCGCTCGACATGATGTGGTATCTCTGGTGCGGCAACGACAGCCCCTTCTCCGGCAGGGTGTTCCACACCTTCGAGAGAGCGGTCGTGGACGATAAAAGCACTTGGGCGGAGCCTAAAAATCACTACTTTGATTTTTGGGAGGATGAGGGCGTTGCGAGGATGATACTCCGTGAGTTCGGGCTTGACCCGGAAAGCGGGCATATCATAAACGGACATACGCCCGTCAAGGCGGCAAAGGGCGAAAGCCCCGTCAAGGCGCACGGCAAGCTGTTTATCATAGACGGCGGCTTCTGCAAGGCGTATCAGAAAACCACGGGAATTGCGGGCTATACGCTGGTCTTTAATTCCCACGGACTGAAGATCAAGGCGCACCGAGGCTTTAAGGGCGTCAACATGGTTCTCAAGGAGAACGCTGACATTGAGTCGGATGCCGTGGAGATTGAGCGCTTTGAGCGCCGCAGATACATAGCCGACACGGACGAGGGCGCAAGGCTCAAGCATAGGATAGAGGCTCTCGGAGAGCTGCTTCACGCCTACAGATCGGGCGAGATACCCGAAAAGAGATAAAGAAAACCGCCGCAATTTTGTGAATAAAATTGCGGCGGTTTTTGCGATTTTTAAGGAAAGCAATCTTATAAAGACGCCTCGGCTTCGGAGTTTGCCATAAATATCGCAGCAAAGGTGATTCCGAGAAGAATAAAATATGCGAACAAAACTCTCGGATAGAACCAGATGTACTCGACAATGCAGGAGAAGGCTATTCCGATAAACGCAGCTGCGCAGGCAATGAGAGTGACTTTTGTAAGACCGCCTGTGTGTCTGCGGGCAATGACGGAGTCTTTTATGACGCGAAGAATAAGCCAAATGAACGATACAAAACCGAGTATGCCGGTCTCAAGTATAAGCTCAAGATACTGCGACTGTGTATGTACCGCACCGTCAACGGTGGAGTACAGGGGGGACAGCGAAGCAAATGCGGCGGGGCCCAAGCCTATGCCGTTTACACCGTAATCACGGATCATGTATCCGACACTTTCCCACAGCCGGAAGCGGTGCTGCGCCGAGCTGTCCATGTACCCGCTGCTGCTGAGAAAGCTCGTGACAATGGAGGTGAGACGCGTTACGACGGCGGAAGGCAGGAAGGGAATAGCCAGCAATGCCAGCGCAATAAAAAGCGGGATAAGCTTTTTGTTGCGCAGCCAGATGTAAACGAAAGCCGCAAGCATAAGGGATATCCAACCCGAACGGGAATAGGTCATTATAAGAGCGACGGCGGGAAGCGCAAGACCTACGAGGAGCGCAACGCAGCTGAGCTGATTCTTTCGCGTGCCGGCAAACGCTGCACACAGAGGCATGAACAGTACAAGGAACTCCGAGTAGTTGTTCGGATTATCGAGCGTTGACGTGACACGGGCAGGCAGGTCGGAATTGATCGTCAGATCGGTCAATGAGGCATCGACGTAGACGAGATTGAGCTTACGCTGAATAATGGCATAAACAGCCGTCAAAATGACTGCGGTATAGATAAAAGCCAGAAGCTTAAACAGACGCTTTGAGTCGCTTATATCCGCTGCAATGATATAGGTGAAGATAAATGCCGCCGCAAAAAACAGCAGTATTCTCATACTGTCGGAGCGGTTCATAGAGAACAGCATGCTCACAACGAGCGCTATGGCAAAAAGCGCAAACGGGAATCCGAGCTTTTCGGGATACAGCAGCTTGCGATTGCCGGTGCCGGCAAGAATCAGATACAGAGCCAGAAATCCCAATGCGGCGATGAGAGCATAGCCGTTGTTCCAGCAACTGTGGGGCATGATGAACATTGCGCAGATAAATCCGCCAAGCAGAAATTCAAAATTGAGGATGAACGAGCCTCGGCACAGCCTGACTACAGAGCTGCTTTCATATGCAGGAGCGATAAATGCCGCAATTGCGGAGAAAAGCCTGCATATTATATTGAGGATAAAGCGCAGTATTCCGGATAAGAGCGAAGCCTCATAGAACGTCTGGATGCGATTCCCTCTGCGCAGACGCTTTACCGTGGCAAGATTGTCATATGCACGACTGAACGGAGCCCGGATTTTTTGGAGTATCGAAAAGAAAGTGCTGTGTATCCATACGTTATAGATGAAATTCAGGATGACGCCGTACTGCAAACGCACCGCCCTCCTTTCTTGCAAATATCATGGTGCGTCACTTCGCCTCGGAAACGTCGTATACGGAGACGTAAGCGGAGGACTTGCCGAAGTGCATGGTGAAGGAGGAGCCGACGCCATAGAGCCTGTCATCGACATAAAGTCCTTTTTCCGTGAGAGTGCCTTCAAGCTCTACCGTGACAAAAAGCTCTTCGTAGTATGCGACCTCGGTCTTCACCTGATTGCCTTCGCTGTCCACCATATACGTGTGGGCAGGGGCGCTCTCGACCGAAACGACCTTGCCGAAGTCAACTTCCGTTGTGTCCTCAAAGGCAGGCGCACCGAGCTCTATGGCTTCAGAAGTGCCTATCGGCGCTTTACCGGTGAAAAACTGAACTCTGACGGTGCATGTCTCGACCGAGGACACTTCCCCGGCGGGAGTTAAGGCCTTTGTGGCAAAAAACACAACGGCTGCGATGATAACAAGGATTATCAGCAGGTCAATAATGTTGATTTTGCCGAAGATTTTTCCGTTTTTGTCGATCATGTTCATTATTACCTTTCAAATTATTTATAAGCTTCAAAAACATCCGCTGCCAATTTGCGGAGGTCAAACTCCTCGCTGACTTTTTTCAGCGCATTGGCGGAGTATTCCGAGCGCAGGGCATCGTTTTCCATGAGTTCAAGTATAGCGTCGGCAAAGCCGCCGCTGTCTCCGTAATCAAGCACCTTGCCGCAAACGGTGTGTGTTTGCGCAAGATCACGGTTTCCGCCGACATCGGTAACCACAAGCGGAACACCGGCATTCATTGCTTCAAGTATCGCAAAGCTCATTGCCTCATTTTTGGAGCTTGAGTTCAGATACAGATCGGATGAGCGCAGCATTCTGCCCGAATCGCGGCGGAAGCCGAGCTGGATAACGCAGTCGCTCATTTTACTGTTTGTACACATTACGGCAAAATCGTCAAATTCCTCACCGTCGCCGGCAATGAGGCAGACAAACGGCTTGTCAGTTTTTTGCCTGAGCTTTGCGAGCGAGGCAAGCAAAAACGGCAGTCCCTTTTCGGGAGCGTAGCGCGCCATTATCGACATGACAAAGGTCTCGTCCGGTACACCGAACTCGCGGGCAAAGCTGCGATCGTACACTCGCTCTCCGCTCGGCTCAACGCCGTTGTACACCACTTGGATACGGTCTTTTTTGACGCCGTTTGCAGCCAATATATCCGCACCCTGACGGCACACGGCAATTACCCTGTGGTCAGAGGGCGTGATGATGCGGTTAAGTATCTTCCATTTCGCACTCTGGCAGATGGTGAGATGAGCCGTGTACACGACCCTGACACTGCGATAAAAGCGCTTCGAAAGTATAGCGATGACGTTTTCCATCGGATACTGTGCGTGTATCACGTCAATGCCGTTTGTGCGACAGTAGCCGGCAAGCTTTTTTGCTGCCGACAGAGCGTTTTTCGCACTCATGTCAAAGCGGAAGCAGGGGAAGCCCTCTGCGCTTATCGTTTCGGATAGCTGACCGGGGACATTATAGGCGAGGTGGCATGTTTCGCCCTGTTCGGACAGAATGTGCATAAGATTCAAAACGTACTTTTCGGTTCCTGCTTTTCCTGCGTAGTTTATCAGGTACAGTATGTTCATATAAACACCTCGCTTATTTCTGAAGCTGAATCTTATATACTATACAATGAATGTATACTTATTTCAAGAACGAATGCTAAGATTTTCATATATACGAGAGGCTCAGATACGGTATTGCAAATTTTTCGAGTTATGGTATAATGCTGCTTGACTATACAATGTGTATACGAAGGTGCCGAATGAACATTAAAAATATAAATAAAAAGCTTGAAAAGGAATTTGGGACTGCGGTAAGTGCATCCTTTGAAAACGGCTGCGTCGTTTTGCGTGGAAAGCTCCCGACATGGGAGAAAACCGTCAGAGTGGGGCAGCTTGCCGCAACGCCGTATTCGACGACGCACGTCGTAAACGACATCGACTGCGCCGAGGCGCAGGGCGAAAAAATGCATCTGCCGCTCCTTAATGATACGGCGCTCGAAGGCCGCAGGGTACAGGTGCTTATAGTCGGCGGCGGTATCACGGGCGCATCCCTTGCAAGGGAGCTTATGCGCTATAAGCTCGACGTGCTTCTCGTTGACAAGGAGGGCGACCTCGCCCTCGGCGCCTCCGGCAGAAACGACGGCGAGGTGCATCCGGGCATAGACCTCAAAAAGGGCAGCCTAAAGCACAAGTATATACGCCGTGCAAATCATATGTATGAGGACGTTTGCCGTGAGCTGGATGTTCCGTTTATCCGCACGGGGCAGTACGCCTGCTTTACCGATAAGCGGCTTTTGCCCTTCGTGCGCCTGTATGTGCAGTACCGCAAGCACATCGACGGGATAGAGGACTCCTGCGTCGTCACGGCTAAGGAACTCAGAAGGACCGAGGAGAACATAAACCCCGACATCGCCTTTGCGATCTCAAACCCCTCCTCCGGCTGTGTAAGCCCGTATAATCTCACTATCGCATACGGTGAAAATGCGGTGCAGAACGGCGCCGCCGTGTGCCTTAACACCGCCGTTTTGGGCATGACCGTTAAGGACGGGCGCATCGTTTCGGTCGAAACGAACCGAGGCACCGTCTATCCGGAGATAGTCGTCAACGCCGCCGGCGTGTACGCAGACAAGCTTGCGCAGATGGCAAACGACCGGTTCTTCTCCATACATCCGAGACGCGGCACCAACTCCATACTCGACCGCAAGACGGGCAAAAAGTGGCACGGTATCGCCTCCGTCGTGGGTCTGAACACCGGCAGCAAGAGCCACACCAAGGGCGGCGGCATACTGCACACCGTGCATGACAACCTGCTTATCGGACCCGACGCCATCGAGACTTGGGAGCGTGAAAACACCGCCACCTCAAGGGAAAGCATAGAGCGGGTGTTCAATAAACAAAAGATAACGATGCCTTCGCTTACGGAAAAGGACATCATTACATACTTCACCGGCATCAGAGCCGCCACCTACGAGGAGGACTTCATAATCGAGCCGGGAAGAAACACGAAGAACATTTACCACATCGCAGGCATCCAGTCTCCGGGACTCACCACCGCACCGGCAGTGGCGCAGGACGTGGCGCAGGAGATCGTCAGAATGCTCGGCGGTGCGGAGGAAAATCCCGATTTTGACCCCGTGCGGAAGGCGCCTCCCGTGCTGCGCAAGATGAGCGACGAGGAGCGCTCGGAGCTTATCCGTCAGAACCCCGACTACGGCGTCATCGTGTGCCGCTGTGAGGAAGTGAGCAAGGGCGAGATACTTGACGCACTGCGCTCTCCCATATGCGTGCCAACGGTGGACGGCATCAAAAAGCGTGTCAGACCCGGCATGGGCCGCTGTCAGGGAGGCTTCTGCTCACCGCTGGTGACGAAGATAATCGCAGACTATCTCGGCATCCCCGTAAGCGACGTGAGAAAGTCGAACGACGCCTCCGTCATGGTCTATGAGAGCGACAGGGGGCCGGCAAATGAACTATGACGTAATTGTTATCGGCGGCGGACCCGGCGGTCTTGCCGCTGCGATAAGCGCAACGGAAAACGGAGCTCACTGCCTTATAATCGAGCGTGAGGAGCGCCTCGGCGGAATGCTCAAGCAGTGCATCCACGACGGATTCGGTCTGAGCCGCTTCGGTGAAAGACTGGCGGGGCCCGAATATGTCGAGCGCTTCATGGACAAGGCTCGTGAGGAGAACATCGAGACCTCGCTGAGTACCTTTGTTACGAGGATAGAGCGCAGGGACGGCTACTTCGAGGTCGTTACCGTTAATTCCGACGGCGTTTCGCATCACACGGCAAAGGCGGTCGTGCTTGCCACCGGCTGCCGTGAAAGGACAGCAAAGCAGGTCTTTATCCACGGCACACGCCCCGCAGGAGTGTATACAGCCGGAACCGCTCAGCATTTTACGAACAGACTCGGCGTTATGCCGACCAAGAGATGTGTTATTCTCGGCTCCGGCGACATAGGTCTTATAATGGCACGGCGTCTGACGCTTGAGGGCGCAGAGGTCATCGGCGTGTATGAGATAAACCCCACGCCGTCGGGACTTACGAGGAACATCCACCAGTGCCTGCACGACTTTGACATACCGCTGCACCTCAGCCATACGGTGACGAGAGTGTTCGGAAAGGATCGTCTTGAGGCGGTCGAGGTCTGCCGTGTGGACGAAAACTTAAAGCCCGTCCCGGAGACTGCGGAGCGGATAGACTGTGATGCGCTCATCGTCTCCGTCGGACTCATACCCGAAAACGAGATCGCCGAAAGCATCGGAGTTGCGCTCGATACGAGGACGAAGGGGCCCGTGGTGGACGCTCAGCTTATGACGAGCGTTCCGGGCGTGTTCTCGTGCGGCAATGCGCTGCACGTCAACGACCTTGTGGACTTTGTTTCCGCTTCGGGCGAGCTTGCCGGCATGAACGCCGCACGCTTTGCTGCGGCGGAAAGAGCGGAAAAACGCTTTGAGGTCGGCAACAATCTTATGTACTTTGTGCCTCAGTGTCTCGACCTCAATGCGGACAACTCGAAGGTCACATGCTACTTCCGCTCGGCGAGGATATTCGGAAAGTGCAGACTTTCCCTGTACGCCGACGGCAAGGAGATATGGAAAAAAGCCTACCCATTCCTGCGTCCGCCCGAAATGAAGGAGCTTGTGCTTGACATGACAAAGTTCGACATAAGCGGCGATACGGCTCTGCGCTGGGAAATCGAGGTGGAGGAATGAAGGAATTTAACTGCATCGTGTGTCCGAGGGGCTGCCTTCTGCACACCGAGGAGCAAGACGGCGAGATAATCGTCACGGGAAATACCTGCATAAGAGGTCACGACTTCGCCGTGAGCGAGCTTACCTGTCCCAAGCGCAGCCTGTGCAGCCTTGTGAAAACCGTGTTCCCGGAGGCGCCCGTGCTGCCGGTGAAGCTCAGCTGCGACATTCCCAAGGACAGGATATTTGACGCAATGGACTGCGTCAAAACCGTCGTCGTGTGCGAAAGAATAGGCAGAGGCGAGGTCATAGTACCCGATCTGCTCGGACTCGGCGCCGACCTTATCTCAACGAGCGATATACTTATAAGACAGCAGATAAAAGCTACGCTTTAATAAATATCGGGAGGATAATATGAGTAAGCCTTTGATTCTTACCTATGACGTGGGAACGCAGAGCACCAGAGCGATACTTGTTGACAAGCAGGGCAACATCGTCGACAAGGTGCAGGTGAAGTACAAGGAACCCTACATTCGCAGACACGACGGCTGGGCGGAGCAGAAAACGGATTTCTATTTTGCCCACATGTGTGCCGCAAGCAAGGTGCTGATGGACAGGAACTCCGACAAAACGCAGGACATACTCGCCTGCGTTGTCACCGTCATCAGGGACACCCTCGTCTTTCTTGACGAGAACAACAAGCCAACAAGGGACATCATTCACTGGCTCGACGCAAGAAAGTGCGACTTTGACAACCCCTATCCCGCATGGAAGAGCTTTCTGTTTAAGCTCATCGGCATGGACAAGGGAACCAAGATCGCATACCGCACCTCAAAGGTCAACTGGGTGCGTAAGAATCAGCCTGAGATATGGGATAAGACGAAAAAAATCGTCTGCCTGCCCGCATATCTCAACTTCCGCATGACGGGGCGTCTTGCCGACACCCCGGCAAACACGATCGCACATATCCCCATGGATTACAAGAAAAAGCGCTGGATGGGCGAAAACGACCTCACCCGCTGCATGTACGACGTTCCGCAGGAGAAGCTGTACGATCTCATCCCATCAGGCGAGGTGTTGGGCTACATCAGCAAGGAAGCTGCCGAGCTTTCCGGCGCACCCGTAGGACTGCCGCTCATATCCACCGGCGCCGACAAGGCGTGCGAGACCTTAGGTCTTTCCGTTGCGGATACGAGCAAGGTCTCCATCTCCTTCGGCACAAGCTCCACGGTCGAGATGTTCACCGAGAAATACTTCGAGCCGCAGCCCTTCCTGCCCTCGTACCCCTCGGTCATAAACTCTGCGTGGAACCCCGAAATCCAGGTGTTCAGAGGCTTTTGGATGCTCAGCTGGTTTATCAAGGAATTCGGCGAAAAGGATGCGGAGGAGGCGGCAAAGCTCGGTATATCCGCCGAGGAGCTGCTCAACAACAAGGCGGCACAGGTCCCCGCAGGCTGTCAGGGACTTATGCTCCAGCCGTACTGGACGCCCGACGTCCTCAAGCCCGACTCCTACGGCGCCATCATCGGCTTTGCCGATTACCACACGAAGTATCACGTCTACCGTGCCATCATCGAGGGCATATGCCTTGAGCTGTATATGTCCATGAAGGCAATGGAAAAGCGGGGCAAGATGAACATTAAGGAAGTGTTCGTCGGCGGCGGCGGCTCGAAGAGCGACCTTGCCTGCCAGATTCTTGCGGACGTGTTCAATCTCCCCGTAAAGCGCATACATACGCACGAGGCCTGCTCTATCGGCGCCGCAATGGTCGCATTCGTCGCAAAGGGCGAGTTCGACAACTATCAGGAAGCGATAAAGAGCATGGTGCATGAGAAGGACGTGTTCATGCCGATAAAGGAGAACAACAAGGTCTACTCCGGAATGTACAATATGGTGTACAAGAAGATATACAGGCACGTTAAGCCCTTGTACGCAACGATGAATAACCTCAAGGAAAGGAATATGCTTTAATGAGTCACAAACCTTATAAGGGCTTTGAGCCTAAGTGGGTGGATACCCCCGCACCGCAGGACAGCTACCGCTCCATATTCCGCTGGGGCGACCCCGAATTTTTCAAGTACCCCAAGGAATCGCTGTACAAGATGATGAAGGAAGTCTTTAAGCTCACCGACGATGACTTTAAAGAGTATTCCGACGACATCGGCTTTGACAAGGTCGAGCTTCCCGATAACCCCGTGCAGCTGGCTCAGGAGCATATCGATGCGCTTCGTGAGATCGTAGGGGAGGAGGGCTTCTCCGTTTCGGATTACGACCGCCTTTCCGTCGCCTACGGCTTCACCGCATACGACATTCTGCGTCTGCGTCACAAAATCATAGACTCCGTGCCGGACGTCGTGCTTTACCCCGACACCACGGAGCAGGTGGAGAAGATCGTCGCATATGCGACCGAGCATTCCATCCCTCTGTACGTCTACGGCGGCGGCAGCTCCGTTACGAGAGGCGTTGAGCCTGTAAAGGGCGGCATCAGCCTCGATATGCGCCGCCGCTTCAACAAGGTCATATCCTTTAACGAGATCGACCAGACCATCACCGTTCAGGCGGGCATGTCGGGTCCCGATCTCGAAAAGACCCTGCAAAGCGCACCCGAACTCTTCGGCGCAAGGCGTCGGTACACCTGCGGACACTTCCCGCAGAGCTTTGAATACTCCTCCGTCGGCGGCTGGACCGTCACGAGGGGAGCGGGACAGAACAGCACCTACTACGGCTGCATTGCTGACATCGTGCTTTCTCAGAGGTACGCCACCCCCATCGGCACGATCCGGACCGGACACTATCCGAGAGAGGCGTGCGGACCCGACCTCAATCAGATAATGATGGGCTCCGAAGGCACCTTCGGCGTTCTGACCGAGGTCACGCTGAAGATATTCCGCTGGATGCCCGAAAACCGCAAGCGCTTCAGCTACATCTTCAAAACTTGGGACGACGCCATGAAGGCCGCAAGGGAAATGATGCAGCACGAGTGCGGCTACTCCTCCGTGTTCAGACTCTCCGACCAGGAGGAGACGAGCATGATGCTCCGCCTGTACAATGTGGACGACACTCCGCTGTATCCGCTGCTTGACAAGCTCGGCTATAAGGATATGGAGCGCTGCCTGTTCCTCGGCTTCACCGACGGCGAAAAGGGCTACTCCAAGAACGTCGCAAAGAACATCCGCAAGATCGCAAGACAGTACGGCGGTCTGCCACTCACCGGCTACGTCACCAAGAGCTGGGAGAAGGGACGCTTTAATGACCCCTACCTCAGAGATACGCTCATGGACTTCGGTATCACCACCGATACGCTCGAATGTACCGTCAACTGGTCGAACATGGAGCAGGTGCATCTTGACGTGCGCAAGGTCTGCCACGCTCTGCCGAACACCGTCGTCACCACGCACATGAGTCACTGCTATCCGCAGGGCGCAAACCTGTACTTTATCTTCCTTACCAAGATGCAGGATGAGAAGGAATTCAAGGCGTACCACGCCACGATACTGGACGCAATCCAGCGCTCCGGCGCTTCGATAAGTC
The DNA here is from genome assembly GCA_963625655.1 of Oscillospiraceae bacterium. Lineage (GTDB taxonomy): Bacteria > Bacillota > Clostridia > Oscillospirales > Oscillospiraceae > F23-B02. The sequence continues at coordinate 12,270 of CAVFTS010000018.1, read as the reverse complement.
ACCATCACGGCATCGGCAAGATGTTTGCGCCGTGGCTTGAGGGCTACATCGGCGATAAGGAGTACGGCGTATTCAAGGCTCTGAAGAACTACTTCGACCCGAATTACAACATGAATCCCGGCGGCACGATAGGTCTTGACCTCATGCCGGAGGAGAAAAAGTTCGACAGACAGTACACCGATTACTTAAAGCAGGATAAATTCGATAAGTAAGCCAATATAGCACAAAGCACCGCCACGGCGGTGCTTTGTGCTATATTGGCTGCGTTTAAACGGAATCAATGAGCTTTTGCAGCTCCGCAAAGAAGCCGACGGCAAAGCGGAAAATTGAATATGCGCAGAGAGCCGGACGGACAGAGAAGTCGGCAGCGTAATTTGCGCTTGCGTGTTACGAACACAGCTTTCGGCTTCCGTTACTCGCCGACGTGGATTTCGGACTCGGCAAAGAGTGCGGCTTCTCCGGCAAGAACGATGCGCTCACCGTCGATACGGCAGTGCAGCACACCGCCTCGGCGGGACGCCTGGTACGCCGTGAGGCTGTCCTTTTTTAGAGCATCCGACCAGTAAGGCACGATGTGGCAGTGACCCGAACCGCAGACGGGATCCTCGGCGACTCCGCACTTCGGCGCAAAGCTCCTCGAAACGCAGTCAAAGTCCCGACCCTTAGCCGTAAGGTGCACCAAAAGACCGTCAAGCTTCAGAAGCTTTTCCTGATCGGGAGAGGCAGAGCGAACGTCGCTTTCGCTTTCCATGACGCAGAGCAGGTCACGCCCCATAAACGCCGCAGCGGGGCGAACGCCGAGAGCATCGACGATCTCGTCGGTAACGGCTGTGGGAGCAAGCTTGTATGCGGGGAAATCCATCTCAAGCAGCTTGCCGTTTCTCTTAACGGTGAGTATGCCGCTGAGCGTGCTGAAGCTCAGAGACTGAGCCTCCTTGTCGTAAAAACGGAATATGGTGTATGCCGTTGCAAGGGTTGCGTGACCGCAAAGGTCGATTTCGCCGCCGGGGGTGAACCAGCGGAGCTTATAGCCGTCGCCCTCTTTAAGGGCAAAGGCGGTCTCGGAAAGATTGTTCTCCGTCGTTATCTTCTGCATCAGCTCGTCCGACAGGGGCTTATCCAACACGCACACGGCGGCGGGGTTGCCCGAAAAAACCTTGTCGGTAAAGGCATCAACGACATATTGCTTCATGTTTTCGTTCCTCCTTGCTGTTTATATGCGAATTATAACGCTCGGAAAACACGCCGTCAAGTCAGCGGCCGCCCAATATCTGCGCTGCGGCGTACAGCATTTCAGCGGCGTCGCCCCGTGTGAGAACCTCGCTGCCGTCAACGCCTTCGCCGACTATTCCGCAGGCATAGAGATTTGCCGCCGACTGCGACGCCCATGCCGGGACTGCCGTATCGAGGTTTACATAACTTACGTCGTTGAGCTTTAGGCAGCGGTCGAGGATGACCATTGCCTCGGTCTTGCTTATCTCGGCGGAAGCGTCAAACACACAATGCCCGTCTCTGCTGTAGCCGGTGACGATGCCGTCTCTGACTGCGGTGGAGATGCAGGGCTTAAGCGCATCGGGGATGCTCTCATCGTCGTAAAAGCCGGTGCCAACGACGCCGGAGAGCAGCTCCGTTCCCGTTACGCTCATGCACAGGCTCAGAAACTCGCCCCTTGTGAGAGCGGTGTCGGGGTTAAAGCGGTATTCGCCCGCAAGCATTTCTCCTGTATAAGCGCCGCATTCAGCAAGAAAGACCGCAGCGCAGGAGCGCCCGTCGTTTTTCATGTCGCCGTAGCTGACGCCGCAGCTCCGCTTCACGAGACGGATTATGACCGTTGCCTCCTGAGAGCGCTTTCCGGCGGAGTCTACGGCACGGTAGCCGAAGTAGTCACGACCCTTTTCACCCTTGTCGGGGGTGTAGACGAAGTGACCGTCGTCCGACAACTCTACGCTGCCCTTGCGGGGATTCGTCGTGATCTCAAAGCTTAGGGCGTTGCCGTCGGGGTCAACGGCGGAAAGCTCTCCGCCGTAGGAGACGCCCATATAGGTTTCGAACTCAAAGTTTTCCGCTATCGGCGCTGCGTTGTCAGCGAAAGCTCCGGCGGAAAGCGTGCTTACAGGAGAAAGACACAGAGCCGCTGCGGACAATGCGGCAGCAATAAATTTTCTCATAAAACTACCTCCGTAATTATTGTTACTGAGGTAGTTTGTGCATGATATTCAATTATATTCTCGGTCAAGAGTCTGCAGCGGTTTTTCCGAATTCCGTAAACCTGACTGAAGCCGAATTTTACCACGTTCAGCTTGAGAATAAAAGTAAAAAAACTTTAAAATTCTAAAAGCTTTTACATATTGTACAGCCCATAGGCAAAATAGCGAAAAAGCGCCTGTAAACAAAGAAAAAAATAAGAAATTCAGTTGAAAAAAACAGCTTAAAATACTTGAAATATGGCTTTGTTTTTGGTATGATGCAGTGTGTGTTAAATTGTCTGAAAAGAAACAGTGATTATTATCCCGGAGGTACCTTTTATGAGCAAACTGAAAAGGGGATTTTCGTTTTTCCTCAGCCTCCTGATGCTGCTTTCGCTGCTGACGGTCATACCGTTCACGGCGCTCGGCGGCACGGCTCAGGCTAAGAGCTACGAAAATTCCGGCACCATCACGTCATGGTATACCGCCATGACAAACCTTAACGGCAAGCAGACGAAGGAAGCGCTTGTTGACAAGTATTTCGACAGCCTGTTTGCCTCCAACTCGACCTTCCGCACGAGGATTCAGGTATCTGCGGGCGGAACGACGTTCAGAGTTAAGCTTACAAACTACTACGGCGCCGAGGCACTCAGTGTCAGGGGCATGAATGTCGGCCTTGCCGGCTCGGGCAATGCCACCTCGGTAAAAGAATCTTCCGTTGTAAACGTAACGGTAAACGGCAGCACTTCGTTTACGATACCCAAGGGCGGCTATGTGTGGACCGATTGGTTTACTCTTAGATCGGCAGTCAGCTCCGGCGGCTATCTTGTGTTCTCGACTTATGTCAAGAACTCAGGCGAGGTGCGTGATGCGGGTCTTACGGGCAGCATTTCCTACTGCTGGTCCGGCAATCAGCTCACTAACTACGAGTGGTCTTACGGAGCGCTCGGCAAGCTTGTTAAGGAAGACGCCAACGTCGGCGACTACAACATCACTCCGCTGCTCAATTGCCTTGAGGTAAAGACCTCTGACCGGGACGCTTACACCACCATGATAATCGGCGATTCTACGGTCACGAACTATATCCCGTCTCTGCTCCAGTCCAGACTTCGCACCGAGGGCGCTTCTCAGGTAGCGGTTGTCGGCGCAGGCATCAAGGGCAACGAGCTTCTTGCGGATGGCGTAGGAGACGACGGTCCCCTTGAGGGCGATGCCCTTCTGAAGCGTTTCGACATGGACGCACTTAACCTTGCGGGTGTCAAGAAGGTCTTTGTCAAGATAGGCATAAACGACATCGTTCACCCCAACTGCTCGAACCTCACCAAGTACTTTGACGGTACTCCTTCTGCCGATGAGATCATAAACGGCTATAAGCAGCTTATTGCGGCGGCACACGCAAAGGGCATAGAGATATACTTCTTCGATATCAGCCCGTGGATAGGCTACACCCGTGAGGGTACGGTCACTACCGACGAGGCGACCATTGCAAAGATGGAAAACGTCCGTCTCGAAGTAAACAAGTGGCTCCATGATAACGCAACGAGCTATGTTGACTCCGACTACATGACGGTCGACCCCATCGAGGGCTACTCCTTCGGTCTTATCACCACGAGCGACGTTATCGGCGTTGAGCGCAGCGGTCATCCCGGACAGCAGGTCATAGCCGACGCTTACACCACCGACCACATCCACTACACGCTTACGGGTCAGAACGTTGTGACGGGCAATATTCCCATCAGCATCTTCAAGAGCGTTCCGACCGGAGATGCCGCAAATAAGGTGGCAAAGGTCGGCAACCTCTACATTGCGACCAACTCCACTCAGGGCGGCGGCTACTACTTCTTCGGCAGCGATGAGAACCTCCCGGCGGGAAGCAAAGACCAGCAGGGTACCATTTCTCTTATGGCGACCGACGGAAGCGAGACCGCAGATATCAAAAGCAAAATTTCTGGTGGCGATGGACGCGGTGCGGCGTATAAAAACCCGGTATGCGACATTGTACTCAAGCCTGCTACGCTGCAGAAAGGTACCGTCGGCGCTCCGTATTTCTCCGTTCAGTCGACCGTTGAGAACAGCAGCAATGCCACAGTTCCTGTGGAACAGAGCTATAAGAATGCTTACTGGCAGCAGTCGAACGGTGCTGCGTCCGAAATTACATGGAGAAACTACGGATATAATTCTCTGTACCTTGGATGGTATTTCCCCACACTGTATGCCCCCGATGTCTATGATACGGGCGTAAGAAAAGATGTACAAACGAGTATAGAACTTGGCGGTCTTTCAAGCGCATGGTTCTCTTTAAACACGATCAAGGCTTTTGATTCCGCAAATTCGTATAAGTCCTATGTGTACTATGGCACGGTTTTGCCCGATATAAACAGCAGCAAGTATTTGAGCTTCTTCTATGACAAGCCCGATAAAGATAAATGGGACGATGTTGTAAGCGGCTACAGCTTCCGTGTTGTTAAGGCAGATGACCATGCCCCCGCCAAGGACGGCGGCAACCTCGTAACGCTTTACGCTCCCGGCACCGTTGATACGCAGCTTGACATTGCGTCCGCAAGCAAGGCACAGACCTTCTACAACGGCGCAAACGGCACCGTCGTTAAGTTTAATTACACTCTTACCGATAACCTGCTCAACTCTCCGACGATGGTGAGCAGCGGCAATAACGTAAACAGCCTCACTTATCCGACCGACAGCTTCAAGACCTACGGCTCCTTCAAGGGCTACACCTACGGCGGCAGCGCCGACCGCAGCGTCAGCTTCACGAGCGATAACGAAGCGGTTGCAAAGATTGACTCAAACGGCAACGTAGTCCTCACGGGACAGGGCGGCACCGCAAATCTGACCATGACCGTAACGTGGAAAGAGCTTGACGGCACCGTTTACACCATGACCGACACCGCAGCCGTTACCAATATTGTTTACGGCGCCGACATTTGCATTGACGGCGAGTACCCCGATGCATACAGCTTTGAAAACTATGTCGGCAACGCAAGCAAGGATGTCTCCGTGACCTACACCAGCGTACCTCTTGCGGAGCTTCCCGCAGGCGGCAGCTGGGTATGGACGAGTGCGGACAGCTCGATCTTCACCGTTTCCGGCTCCGGCACCAACGCAACGCTGAGCTTCACCGACAAGGAAGGCACCGCAAACCTCACCGCAGCCTATGTTAAAGACGGCGTGACCTATTGCAGCGACACCGTTGCGATAACCAACATCACCGCATTCGTTGACATTCAGATCGGCAGTGACGCAATTGACACCGAGACGGGTGCATACCCCGACTTCAAGGTGATAAACGGCATCAACCCCGGCGATACGCTTTCACTCACGGCACAGCCCGTCGGCGTCGGTGCATCGGCACTCGACATGGAGAGCGGCACCTACGCATGGAGCGTTGACGGCGAGCAGTCCTCCGGCGTCACCCTCAGCGACACGGATAAGCGCACCGCAAAGCTCACCTTTGACGGTAGCGATACCACGGTGACCCTCAAGCTTACATACACCCTCGGCGACAAGACCTATGAAAGCTACGTCACCGTTACCGTTAAGGCGGGCGTCGGCAAGAGCAATGCGGTACTCGACTTCGGTCTCCCCGTTGAAATCGAGCTTACCGGCAACGCATCCGGCATCAGCGCAACCGCACCTGAGACCGCACTTGACACCGGCATCAGCACGACCGACGAATTCAACGGCGCAAAGAGCGCAGAGACTGTCTACGGCAGCGCACAGCTCACCGGCAATACGCTGACCTACACCCCCGAAACGATCCTCAAGGACAAGGATAACGTCTACTACTCCGCAGCCGTCGACAACGGCTACAAGTACGCAAATATCAGCATCATCCCGGCAACGAGCGTGTACTACGAAGACAGCTTCGTGACCTACACGGGAAGCTGGACGCCGCTGTACGACAACGACAAGAACGATGAGCTTATTGCGAAGATTCGCCAGAGCGCAGGCAATGAAGTGTACGGCTACGACCCCGCCTACGGCAAGTACACCAACTACTCCCTCGGCAAGGCAATGACCGTCACGGTCGCAAAGGGCGGCGATACCGCAACCGCACAGTTCACCTTCACCGGAACCGGCTTTGAGCTGTACTCGGCAACGACCTCGACTCAGGGCGGCTTCAAGGTGAGCGTGTACGACGCAGACGGCAAGATGGTCGGCACGAAGAAGCTGATCTCGACCAACGCCTTTGACAACTACTGGCAGATCCCCGTATTTAAGAACGACGAACCACTGCCTTACGGAACCTACACCGTAAAGATCGAGGTTGCGTATTCTCCCGCACTCGACCTTGCGACTTCCGAAAGGGTAAAGACCAACAGCGTAAGCTTCATACTCGACGGCGTGAGGATTTACAACAACGAACTCAATAAGACCTACGGCGACGAGTACGCAAAGGACGGCGAATACAACGCACAGTACATCGAAGTGAGAGACCAGCTCATAAAGGCGGCAAGCTTCAACAGTACCGGCGAAGCGATGGGCGGTGCGGTGTACATTGACGGACGTCCGCAGTGTGACGCAAACGGCAAGCTTGTATACGACGACAACGGCTACCTCGTTTACGACAAAAAGGTGACGACGAAGAACGTCCTCACCGATTACAAGAACTACGGACCGAAAAACGAGGTCTACCTCACGGCGGGTCAGGGCATTGCGTTCAAGGTCAAGGACATGAGCTATGTCGTGAGCGTACAACTCGGACTCAAGAGCGCATCGGGCGAAACCGTATCGGCAGCCGTAAACGGCGAGACGGTAACGGTCGGCAGCAGCACCGAGATGTACTACAAGGTCACTGCCTCCGACGGTAAGTTTGTCATCGTGAATAACGGAACCGGCATCCTCTCCGTCACAAACGTGAAGCTGACCTACAAGCAGGGCAGCGCCGCAACGACGGGAATAATCGCCGATGCGGACCTTATGCAGTATGCGGTAAAGCAGATACTCAAGACCCCGGCGGGTGCGGGCATTGTTCCCGTAAGCCCGACTCCGGCAGCACCTGCGGTAGAGCCGGCGGCGAACGAGACGAATGAGACGAATGAGACTCTGACGACCGTCAAGGCAGACATCAAGCAGGTTATAAAGGAACTTGACGCAATGGGCAAGGCACAGCTCGTGTCCGAGACGGTGGGCGAGCTTATCACGGAAATACTCGGAGGTGGCGTAAAATGAAGAGGAAATATGAAAAGCCCGCTCTGTATTTCGAAGAGTACGAGCTGTCAAGCTCGATAGCAGGCAATTGCGGCAACAAGATGTATCAGGATAAGATCTACGCAGGTAGCTACACTACCTGCAAGGTTGACGCAGGTGGCGGAGACTTCCTGTTCGTAGATCAGTACATGGGCTGCAATATTTTACCTGAAGATAACGGTCTCCCGTACTGCTACCAGGTTCCGTCGACCAACGAAATGCTTTTTAACTCATAAAGCAAAGGAAATACCGAGATTCGGCAAAGCCGGACGATACGTTTTGTATCGTCCGGCTTTTTGCGTATCTTGTGCCGATAAGGCCAAGCCCCACAACCAGTTGACGTTTTTCACAAATTTTTAATAGCAAAATATGGTGCAAGACACCTCGATAAATAGTACAGATTTTGAAAGTGTTATTTAAAGCTGAAAATTACTTAAATAGGTGCAATTTTACGTGAAAAACTAAAAAATGCACTAAATAAAGCAAATTGCACGGTGACGATTGGAAGTTATGTAAATTAGTTAGAATGGCCGAAAATTTAAGAACAGACTTTTAACAGGTTATTGAAAAATTTCTTTTGTGATGATATTATGAAATCAAAATAGCGAAGTTGGGGGCAAGTGCGCCCGTCGGCAGGGCAAAAAGCGTATTTGGCATATGGCGGAATTTAAACTAAGTGCCTTGCTTTGCGTTCTTGCCGACAGACTTCATGTTTATCCGAGCCGCATAGGGGGAACATATTTTGTGCGGCAAAATGGCAAAAAATCAGTGATTTCAGGAGAGGAGCAAAAAACTATGAGAACTGCGAAACGTGCGTTGTCACTGCTGCTGTGCGTAATCATGGTGGTATCGCTTTTGGCGATTATTCCCGTGACTGCGGTTGAGGCAAATGCGGTGGTTGACAATGCGGACGAAGCTACGGCGACCACGGTTTCGGGCACGAATGTACAAGTCGATAACGTTTGGGTGCCGACAAGGAGCATTACGAACGGCGGAGAGTACACGATAAGCTGGGTAAACGGCAATACCGCGCGTCTGCTCACGCTCAACGGAAACGATGTCGGCTACCGTGACCAGGCCGTCATAAAGGGTTCATCCGGTATCCCATATTACCTTAATTCCAATGCAAGCTCCAACGAGAAGTGGACGGCGAGCCGTAACAAGGGTGCGTGGTACTGGCGCAACGGCTCCAATGATTACTACCTCTGCTTTAACTATACCGGTGCAGGTACGGGTGTACATGATAAATTCCGTATAAGCGGTCAGCGCGACACGCCGAAAAACGACGGTACGCTCAGCGGCTGGTATACCTTTAAGGACGTTGTTGCGACTGAAAAGGATGTAATCGGCAATGTCACCGGACAAACGAGGCTGTATTACGGCGGCGATGTGTCCGATAAGGTCATGTCATGGTATACCAAGGAAGGCTACTGGACGGCTATCAACACCGGCGGCAGCTTGGAAGACTACGCCACGAACACCTATATATTCCAGAAGCAGAAACTGAATCTCAGCATCGAAGTTTCGGGTGCGTCTCAGGTACTCGCCGGCAAGGGCGCAGTCGTGCAGTACTATTTCAGCATAAACGATAACCTCTTGGGTTCGAACACCGCATACGGCAGCACCGTAAAAAACGCAAACTACCCCGGCTACACCTTCGGCAGCAACCGCACAGTCACATGGTCGAGCAGCAATCCCGCTGTCGGTACGATTGACCAGAGCGGTAAGCTTACACTGACGGGTGCCTCCGGTTCCACAACCGTAACCTGTGCCTACTCTTGGACTGAAGGCGGCGTGAATTACAAGCTTTACAATTCTAAGTCCGTTACGACGGCAAATCCCGTCAGATGTGGCGAGACGCTTGATATGACGGTTTGGAAACTTACCACCAGCGTAGAGAAAGATTGTACTTATCTGATTGGTGACTGCATTGACAAGGACCAAGGATTAAATGCCTATTATAAAGACAAGGCTCAACCTGAAAACGAATTTATGAAAGCCACAACCATAGGGGGAAGACCCACAACAACCCTCTATGCAGTCCAGATGCCGGCAGACGGTTCGGAACCGTACGTTAACGTGAACCCGTCAGCTCAAGCCAAGTGGAAATGGGAAGGCGACAAATGGAAGGGCACGGCAGAAAATGGATCCGGCGGATACCTCGCTTGGTATTATGATCTGGGAGAACTAGACAATAACAAATTAACACTTCAGTCAAGTGTTAGAACCAGCGGAGCTAAACCTAGTAAATGGTATACATTTGATTCAAAATGGTCAGGCTATAATGAAAATCAAAAATGGGTTATTACAATAGCCTATGATGGTCTTCAGAATAAATTCCTTAAATACGATGACCTTTCCGGAGGAGTGGGTTGGGAAAGAACTACAACTCGAAATGATAGAACCAACCTGATGATTTTCCGTGAAAACCAGACAATTAAGGTCTATCTTACTCTTAACGGCAGCGACGGAGGACTTGTCGGCGGCGGTCAGAAGATGACGGCTATACCAAGCAATAACTATCGTTACAACGGAAATGCAAATGTAACATACGATAAATGCGGCGACTATCTGTGGGTGTCGAGCAATCCCTCCGTCGCAACCGTTGACGGCGACGGCAATGTCAAATATCTCTCCGATGGCAAGGCAACTATTACCTGCTACTTCTACTGGAAAGATGAGGCGACGGGTCAAATCTGCGCCGTTTGTAAAAGCAAAACCGTAACCGTCACCGGTACCTACACCGTAAACTACAACGCAAACGGCGGCAGCGGCACCATGGCGGCTCAGAGCGTACAGAAGGGCGGCAGCCTCAAGCTCCGTTCCAACGCCTTCACCGGCCCCGGAACCGATCCTCAGTTCATGGGCTGGGCGACCTCTCCCAACGGTGAGATCGAATACGCCAACGGTGCGACCATAACCCCGACGAGCAACATGACTCTCTACGCCATCTGGGGCTACGTCGTTACCTACAACTCAAACGACTTCAAAGCCGATGCCTCCAACTACATATATAAGCAGACCGTGAGAGCGGACGGCGGCAGCATCGTTCAGAACAGCGTATTCTACGCCAACGCCAAAAACAATTACGGCAACGGCTCTACCGGCGTAAACCATGAATCCTCGGAGATCATAGGCTGGATGAGGGAAAAGTCCGGCGAGATAGCCTATCCCGCGAACAAGGGCAGACTTTCTCTCAGCGAGCCGATTACCCTTTACGCTCAGTGGCAGTTTGATTCCTCGGCAATAAGCAACACGGCATATCCGGCGACAATCGCATGCCTGACTGAGATAGATGTTGCTGTTCCTGCGGAACCGGGAATTCAGATCCGTGAATTCAGATTCATCAACCCGACCGACGACACCTCCGCAAGCATTTATAAAGTCATAAACGGCAAGGGATATACCGTCGGCACGAAATCTGAGCCGTGGGCGTTCACGACGGTGAACGGCATCGTCGATTCAAGCATTTTGACCAGCCCGGCGTTCGAGAAGTCCTCGTCCGACGGCGGCACATGGGGCTTGACTTCGAAAACACGTGGCGGTGTCTCATACTCGCCGAAGGATTATCTGACCATAAGCGACGAAAACTGGAACACCGTAAAGGAAATGTTCCTTCAGCATCTCGGAATTGATCCTGCGAAATATGACGACTACGAGCTTGTACCCTATGTCATTAAGGTGCAGCACGGCACTTCGCAGGGCTGGCACATTGACTGCGTCCTCAAGAGCGTCGATAACGTCACCTACACCTACGACATCGGTCTTGACCCTGCCGAGTACTTAATCACCGGCTTCATGCCCGAAGGCCGCATCGCAAAGAAGGGCAGCTTCGTTTCCGACATCCCCGCATACCCCGCAGACATCATCGTAAAGGACGGCTACGGTCAGAAGGTCAATTTCCTCGGCTACCAAACCGATGACGGCGACAAATATCTGTACGACGAAGCCGCAGGCAAGTTCTACAAGGACGGCGAGCCCGGTGTCTACATTACCGGCCTTACCCTTAATAAGAACACTACCTTCACCGCTCTGTGGCAGACCGACACAACGACCCTTATTGTGAAAAAGAGCGTCGTCACGGCAAGCGATTCCGAAGAGATGGCTCCCGCAGGCGAATTGTTCTCCTTTGCGGTTACGCTAAGCGCAGGTGCCAATGTGACCGATATCAACTACTTTGTCTATGATGCGAACAACAATGTCGTTGAGGCCAAGTCCGTTGACATGAGCACCGGTACGGCTACCGTCAGCGTAAACCTGGGTGACGGCTACAGGCTTGTCATTGAGAATATCGCCTCCGGCGCAAGCTACTCTATAAGCGAGACTCCGCCGCAGTACTACACGCTGTCCTACAGCGGCAGCACTCCGCTCAGCGGCACCCTCAGCGGTATTACGACCGTCAACGCCGTCAACACCTACAGGGTGTACGAGCCGGTCTCCGACAGCACCGCAGTCATCGACTTCGGTCTTCCCGTTGACATTAACGTAAACTACACCGTCGTCGGTATAAGCGGCAAAGAAATGAACGATTCAAGCGCTCGCAGCCTTGATCCCGTAACCCTCAAGTCCGGCGTCGCAAGCGCAAGCGGCAAGGTCATAACCTACACCCCGACCTCCATCCTCGGCGAGGCAGACACCGTATACTATGCGGCAAACACCGGAAGAAACGTCAAATACGCAAGCGTAAAGATCATCCCGGCAACGAGCGTGTACTACGAAGACAGCTTCGTGAGCTACTCCGACGGATGGACGGCGCTGTATGACGATGGAAAGAACGATGCGCTTATAGCGAAGATTCGCCAGAGCGCAGGCAATGAAGTTTACGGCTACGACCCCGCCTACGGCAAGTACACCAACTACTCCCTCGGCAAGGCAA
>CAVFTS010000017.1:0-38146 GCA_963625655.1 Oscillospiraceae bacterium | reverse complement strand
GTCTGCTTCGGCGTCAGAAACTTCGATACCTTCAGAAACAGGATACTCCATTGCGATCCTTCCTACTAAACAAGAGAGTGCACGCCACTCCGTACACTCTCTTCTCTCAGATCTTCGTTATTTGCTCTACCCCAACTATTGACATAGAGCCTTTTTTCCTATTTTCTTCCCACTTTTTTGCACAAAAAGCGGTCGGGAAAACCCAACCGCTCTTCACTTCTATTCTTCGTCGCTTCTAAATCAGCACTCTTTTTTGTATACAAGGTTCTTTTTGACAATCATTATCACTAATACTATAAAGCGTCCAATACAGTTAAGAAGCAGGCAAGCAACGTTCACTGCGAGCGCCGTCAACCCTTCAATATTGCTAATTTCTCTTGACGGTATAATAGGATTATCCGTGAAAAGTAATGCTATAAATATCAATATAAATGCCGTCCCACTTATGATAAAATATCTGCCAATTTTAAATCCTACAGCATCGTTTCTAAATTCAATCAGAGCAATTGCTGGAAGGCAAAGACAAGCAAAGAGCAAAACGCCAAAAATCAAGCATTGATCCTGTGCAAGCATTTCTCCTCTATTGGTTCGAATCAGCAAACTAAGTACATTCAGAATCGAGCCTACTGCTGCTGCGCGAACAGCTCCATCAGCAAACGCTTTATAATAAAACTTCTTCATAGCATCTCACCTTTTATCCCACAAGTGATAACCAAAGCTTATCATCTCGCTATCGTGTGGATCGTCAAACCATGTTGCGATATATTCAATTTTAGCAGTGCCAGCAACAATCTGAGCATAACCTCCACCAATCAGCAAAGTATTTTCTTGAAACAAAACCCGTCCTACAAAGCCATAATGTATATTGCCAATATCATCATATCTTAAGAGTTTACCATTATAAACATACGTCACATCAGGTTTGAGGTTCCACGATTCTTGAACCTTTAAATCCCAATCTCCTCCACTTTGTACTTTTTCTTTAAAATACATGGCTGCTACAAATCCGCCATACACAGTTGCTATTTGGGACAACTCTTCTGCGTTCCGAATCATTTCAGCATTAAGCCTATCAGTAATATCAACATAATGGACACTAGCACTTCCACCACCGTCGGTCATGTTGACGCAGAAGTTGCTAAAAATGTTGGCTGACTTACCGTTTGGGTCGCTGCACGTCACCTGGTTATTCTCACAATATGCGAACATATTGTAAGACAGAAGCCCTGTAGCGCCAGTAAACAAATAGCCATCGGCGTTGATGAAGCGGGCAATCGTGGGGTCGTAGTAGCGGGTTTGGAGGTAGTAGAAGCCCGTCTCGATGTCGTAGCAATAGCTGCGGTAGCGCAAGGGGTTTGCCTGCGCAAGCGCAACGTATGCACTCGTCGCAGTCGTTCCCGTCAGCTTGCCCCACGGGTCGTAGCTGTACTTTACCACCATCTGCATCGAAGTGTTCATCAGTCCCACAACGTCGCCCTGCAAATTCAGGACATAGTAGTAGGTCTGCGTCGCACCGCCCGACGGCGTATAGCGAAGGAGGTACGGTCTTCCCGCATCGTCATACACGATGTCCACGGCGTTGCCCGACCACGTCATGCGGGTTATCTTCCCGCTGAGCGTCGTGTACTCGTAGCTCACACCGTTCACGGTCTTGCTTGAGCGGACGCCGGACATATCGTAGGTATAGCTTGCGGTTTTATTACCCTTCGTCACGCTTGCAAGCTGTCTGCCCTGCTCCCATGTAAAGGTGTAGTCCGCACCGTTATAGTAGCTAAGCGGGTTGCCGGAGCCGTCGTAGGTGATGATATGCCCGTCATACGCCGTAAGCAGGTCTGCCCACTGGGGATTTCCGTAGGTGTACAGGTGCGTTACGCTCCCGTCCGTCTTGCTGCGGATGTTCCCCATCGTGTCGTAGCTGTAGCTGTACAGCGTCGTCCCGCTGCCGTTTTTCACCGTCGTGAGCTGGTTTTGCTCATCGTAGGTGTAGCTCAGCACACTGCCGCTTACATTTTACTTGAATCTTTTCCTTTATTCAACTGATTTTTTCCTATTTTCTTCTCGTTTTACGAAACAATATGTAGCTATCGTGTAAGTAACTATAAGATTACCCCTGCAGTATATCCTACCTCCATCTTGTGTCCGGTTTTCGTCCGCATAATTCTTTGGAAGGATAAAATTTTCGTAAGTTGTACGGGACACATCTTCTTGACCATCTGGCCGCCGACGGAGCCCGCCTGACGGGAAGTCAGATCGCCATTATAACCGTTCTTCATGTTCACGCCGACTTCGTTGGCAGCTTCCATTTTGAACTTCTCCATTGCCTCGCGTGCTGCGGGGATAACAAGACGGTTACCGGAATTGTTAGACATTCTTTTACATCTCCTTTTTGTTTTTTGGGTCTTATTTCATCGCCCGTTCTTATCATTGCCGCTTTTTCGCCGTCTATTCGCCGAAGCCTATGCAATAATTTACAATCCGCTTTCCCGCTCGTCCTTTTTCTCCCGCTTTCGCAAAGCTTTCGTAATACATTTAAATATGTATGTCCGCCAAAAATGGCGTGTAATCTTTTGTTTCCGTTTTGTTTCTTTTAGTGCAACACTATATCTTGTATTTCTCCGTTTTTCTGCCACAAGCAGCAAAAAATTTTGTCGAGTTATGTACTTATGTCTACTTGACAATTATGTTGCTTGCCTGTACAATGACACTGTATCTAAATCGTAACTATTTTGATATTTTTTAATGTTTTGATAAGTCACTCTTTTTGATAGGAGTATTGCCCGATATGCGTAATGTATTCAGAATCTTCCGCCATGACCTGTACTCGCTGAGCAGGCACTTTTTTGCTTTCCTGATTATAATAGCAATCTGCATCCTGCCGGCGCTCTATGCGTGGTTCAACATCTATGCCTACTGGGATCCTTACGGCAAAACAGGCAACATCAAAATTGCGGTCGTCTCCGATGACAAGGATTACTTGGACACCGACGGCAACATTGTTAACATGGGCAGTGAACTTGTGACCGAGCTTCAGGACGTAGAGAATATCGGCTATGTCTTTCTTGACGATGCGGACAAGGCAGTAAACGGCGTTTACGACGGCACCTATTACGCCGCAGTCATAATCGAAGAGGATTTTACATACAATATGTACAATTTTCTCTCGACGGATATGTTCAAGCCCACCATAAAATTCTATCAGAACGAAAAGACGAACGCCATTGCGGTCAAGATTGTCGAGGCAGCTGCCGACGACATTAAGGCAAGAGTTAATGAAAAGTACATTCAGGCAATCGTCGAAACGCTGTTCGGCAAGCTCAACGCCTTCTCCTCCGACGTTCAGGGTGACACCTCCGCCGAGTTCCTCAAAAACACACTCATAAAGATTCGTGACAACCTCGGCAGCTACAATTCCACCATCGACCAGTTTATCGAGGCAAACAACGCCCTCATAAACACCCTGCGTGACACCAACAACACTCTCGGCTACTCAATATACCTCATCGGCAACGAGAGGATCAATATTTCCGATCAGATATACTACATAGAGCAGACACAGGGCGACCTTGCTCTGTTCAATGAAGAGATGAACAATCTCCTGCTTGGTCTTCAGGATTCGGTGCAGGAGGCAATATACAAGCTCGACAGGCTCTACGACGGCAACATCGACGACGCCGAAGCCGCAAAAGAGGCTTTGGCGGAACTTGAACGCCAGTATCAGGAGCTTATCGACTACCTCGAGCATTCGGGTCTCACGGGTGACGAGCTTGACGATGCGCTCAGTGCTCTTAATAAGCTCGTTGACAAGATCACCGAGCTGCGCAAGAAGCTCGGTCTCGACGGCTCCCTCACCGGCCCCAACGCCGCAAATCAGATCCGTGTGCTTGCACAGCATAACAAGGATGCGATAGAGAGCATTCAGAGTGACTTTGATCAGGTCGCCGTTCCCGCTCTGTACAAGGCGATAACCGGCTACGATTACGAGGATTTGACCGATCCCGATGCCAGCAATCAGAACATTGAGGGTCTTATCGCCTTCATGTCCGAGGATTCGACCGACAGGATCGACAGCATCCGTGAGAATATCGCCAAGGCAGCAAAGACCAAGGACAAGTCCGAGCGTGATGAGCTGCTTCTTGCCGCCAAGAGCGACGCCGCAATCGTCGAGCAGGAGGTCGAAGCCCTCAGCGTTGCATACGATGCGATAAGCAGCGCAGACAACGCAGGCACCAATGCCTCCGTCAAGGAAGCGCTCGACTCCACGGCAGAGGACACAAGGGACGTGCAGGATGTCATCGACGACATTCTGAACGGCAACCGCGATATCGACCTTGTTCGTGATCTTCAGATCATAAGCGACGTACTCGGCTCTGCGAGAGTGACCCTCACCGAGGTCATTTACCCTGCGATCGACACCATGCTCGACAATCTTCAGGATACCTTGGGTGACCTGTCGTCCCTGCTGCTTGAGCTGAACGGCATCCTCGGTAAGACTCAGCCCATAATCGACCAGCTCAGCAACACCTTCGGCACGGTAAACAATGCGCTTATTCAGGTCAAGGATCTTTTGTCCTCGTACATAAGCAGGCTGGACGACTTCATCGACATATTAAACGGCGATACCGATAACGACAAGATTCAGGCGGTGCTTGACTTCTTCAACGTCGATCCGGCTTCCATCGGCAGCTTCCTCGCAAGTCCCGTCGCCGTCGAGTCCGAGGTCGTGTTCCCCGTGGAATCCTACGGTGCCGCCATGGCTCCCTTCTACACCATGCTGGCGATATGGGTCGGCTGCGTTATCCTAAACGCTATTTTGAAGGCCGATCAAAGCACGATTGAGCTTGCCGGCGCAACGGGAACGCAGAAGTTCTTCGGCAGATACCTTATCTTCTTCCTGCTCAGTCAGGTTCAGACACTTATTATAATAGTAGGCGATCTGGTTATCATGGGCGTCGACTGCGTGCATCCGGGACTGTTCCTGCTTGCGGGCTTCTTCACCTCACTGACCTGCTCCATGCTGGCGTACTCCTTCGCCGTCGCCTTCGGCAACATCGGCAAGGCGATATTCGTCGTCATCATGATAATGCAGATAGCAGGCTCCGGCGGCTCTTACCCCATAGAGCTGCTCCCCGGCTTCTTCCAGCAGGCATACCTGTTCTTCCCCTTCCCCTACGCCATCAATGCCATGCGTGAAGCGATCGCCGGACTTTATCAGAACAATTACCTTATCTACACTCTGCAGCTTCTCCTGTTCTTTGCGGCGGGACTGTTTATCGGCCTTGTGCTGAGGCGGTCACTGAGCGGACTTAACAAGTACATGGATGAGCAGCTTGAGAAAACGGAAATGATGTGACCACGACCCCACAGGAGGAGTTGACGACATGAGCATGGAATCGGCATACGAAAAGCTTTATAAGGATCTCATCGGGGATCTTGAGGAGATGCACCGCAACAACATCCGCAGGACGAGTGCTGCGCTTAAAAGTCTGCTCATCGTCCCGACGATATTCCTCATTCTTCTCTTCCTGACGAACAGCAGCAAGACCATTTTCCTCGTACTGTGGATAGTTTCGATGTTCATCATTGCGTCGGTGCTTATAGTCATCGAGTATCAGGACTACAAGCTGCAAAAGATGTTCAAGAAGAACGCCGACAACGAACTTGCGGTCAGCACAAAGGTCGCAGCACCGCAGAGCGACTCTCCCAGCAAAGAGCGTATTGAGGAGATACGGCGCTCCATACGCAGCCGCATCCAGACTTCCCCCGCCGAGAATACCGCTTCCGACACCGAAAAATCCGAAACGGTCAATGTCTGACACGAACGAAAGAACGATGAATGCTTATGAAGAGTTTTAAACAGTCAATTTCAAATATCTTCGCCGTTGTGAAGTCGGACGCAAAGCGTCTGAGCCGCAGCGTCGTTGCAGTCGTTTGCGTGTTCGGACTTGCGCTGGTTCCCTGCCTTTACGCATGGTTCAACATCATGTCAAACTGGGACCCCTACACCGAGGACTCGACGAAGAATCTGAAGATTGCCGTTGCGAGCGAGGACCTCGGCACCAACTTCCTCGGCATGGACTTTAACGTCGGCGACGTTATAATCGAACGCCTCAAGGCAAACGATCAAATCGACTGGCAGTTCCCTGAGTCGTCTCAGGCGCTGCTTGACGGTCTCAACAGCGGCGAATACTACGGCGGTCTCGTCATTCCCGAAGACTTCAGTGAAAAGGTACTCGGCTTTACCGACGGTGAGGTCGAAAAGGCGACCATCAGGTTCTACGACAACCAGAAGCTCAACGCCGTCGCATCCCGTGTCACCGACAGAGCCAAGGGTATTGTGGAGGATCAGATAAACGGCATCTTTCTTGCGACCATCATAGACGAAATGTCGTCGTTCACCTCGCTTTTCTCCGGCATGGGCATCGATGCCACGGAGTCTCTCGATGAGCTTAACACGCAGCTTGAGAATATCAAATCCGACCTGCGCACATACATATCCATAATGGACTCCATGTCCTCGGTAACGCAGTCGGCGGCGGCGGTCACGACGATGACCAGCGACCTGATGCCCGACGTTCTGCGTCTGCTCTCCGACAGCCGCAAGAGCGTGTCCAATATGCAGGACAGGCTTGCAACCACTAAGGAGGACGTCATCTATGCCGCCGACTCCATTCGCACCACCTCGGAGGAGCTCCGCAACGCAATTGAACGGCTTGACGCCGCAACTGACGGCAATCCCGGTGAGGCCGGCAGTTCCTATGTTGACTGGGACGCTCTCTACGGCGAAGGCGGAATTACCGAGTACGAGGCGGAGATTCTCGACGACTTGTACTACGATGTCAACAAGCAGCTTCACGACAGTGCCATCCGCTTTGACGACATAATTCAGCAGACAAGCATTGACAGCAATCTCATTGCTTCGATCTCTACGCTTCAGGAGTCGCTTACGAACCTCGACTCCCTGCTTGCAATGATTGAAAGCGACATTGACGGTCAATCGCTCACCCTTTCGCAGTTCACGCAGGCACTCAACTCCTGCACAGCAAGCATAAACG
Source organism: Oscillospiraceae bacterium (assembly GCA_963625655.1). Taxonomy (GTDB): domain Bacteria; phylum Bacillota; class Clostridia; order Oscillospirales; family Oscillospiraceae; genus F23-B02. The sequence goes on along the minus strand of CAVFTS010000017.1, from coordinate 31,094 downwards.
GCACCAGAGACGTTATGAGCTATATGCTGGACATGGTCACGAACATTCAGTCGAATATCAACGACCTGCGCTCCAGCGAAAGCTTCAGCAACATCATCGACCTTATGAACGACGACGTTGCGGGTCTTGTGGATTACCTCTCCTCCCCCGCAAACCTTGAAGTCGTCAAGGTCTACCCGCTTGAGCATTTCGGCTCCGGCATGACTCCGTTCTACACGGTGCTTGCCATTTACGCCAGTGCGCTGCTGTCCGTCAGTCTCCTGCACACGCACATAAAGCGCCGGGACGACCTCCCGGAGCTTACCCACTCTCAGGAATACTTCGGACGCTACTTCACCTTCTTCGCCATCGGTCAGTTCACGGCACTTATCACGGTTCTCGGCAACCTGTTCTACATCGGCATCCAGTGCTATGAGCCGTTCCTGTTCTGGCTTGCGGCGGCGGTGACGAGCCTGCTGTTCACGATAATCAACTACTCGCTCATCTTCGCATTCGGCAACATCGGTGAAGCAATCAGCATCATCATCCTCGTCATTCAGGTCGCAGGCTCCGGCGGCACCTACCCGATTCAGATGCTCCCCGGCTTCTTCCAAACGCTGTACAAGTTCATGCCGTTTAATTACGCAATGAACGCAATGCGTGAGACGATCTGCGGCAGCTACGATCACACTTACGTCAAATGTATACTCGTGCTTCTGCTGATGTGCGTACTATTCGTGCTTATCGGCATCTTCGGCGGAAAGCTGTTCGATCCTCTGCGTCTGCGCTTTGCACGAAGCAAGGAAAAGACCAAGATCATGCACGGCGGCTGAAAATACTCATAAAAATACGATCACCGGACATACTAAGTCCGGTGATCTTTTTATGAAAAAAACGGGCAAACAAACGATAATTTTCTCCGCTCCTCCGGTCATTGCGGCGTCTGCCGCCGTGGTGGGCGAAAAGGAGGGGCGGGGGCCGCTCTCCGAGTGCTTCGACTTTGTGTCCCCCGACGACTACTTCGGCGAAAATAGCTGGGAGAAGGCGGAAAGCGCCATGCTCGCACGCTGCTTTACACGGCGCTGCGACAAGGCGAAGCTCTCCCCCCTCCATGCTCGACTACGTCTTTGCGGGTGACCTTCAAAACCAGTGCATGGGTTCTGCATACGCATTTAAGGACAGCGGCATACCCTACTTCGGGCTGTACGGCGCCTGCTCGACTATGGGCGAAAGCCTGTCGCTTGCGGCGATGGCAATAGACGGCGGCTTTGCCGAAACGGTCGTGGCTGCGACCAGCTCGCACTTCTGCTCAAGCGAGCGCCAGTTTCGTTTCCCTCTCGAATACGGCGGCCAGCGCACGCCGAGCTCACAGTGGACGGTGACGGGCGCAGGCTCTGTCATCCTCAAAAGCGGCGGAGAGGGAGCAAAAATAAGTGCCGTGACCACGGGCGTCATAACCGACGCCGGTATCACGGACGCAAACAATATGGGCTCTGCGATGGCTCCGGCGGCATACGCCACCGTGAGTGCGCACTTTGCCGACACGGGCAGAATCCCCGCATACTACGACCTCATCGTGACCGGCGACCTCGGCGCTTTCGGACACGACAATCTTGAGGAGCTGTTCCGCCGAGACGGAACGAGCCTCGGCGAGCATTACACCGACTGCGGTCTGCTCATCTACGACCGCACGGCTCAGGATGTCCATGTCGGCGGAAGCGGCTGCGGCTGCTCGGCGGCGGTATTCTGCTCGTATATCCTCGGCGGCATCGCCGACGGGCGCTGGAAAAGGGTGCTTTTTGCACCGACGGGTGCACTGATGTCCCCCACCAGCACGCAGCAGGGCGTCAGCATTTCCGGCATATGTCATGCCGTTGCAGTGGAGGCGTAAATGGACTGGTTAATGTATCTCAAGACATTTCTGACAGGCGGCGCTCTGTGCGCCATAGCACAGATACTCATCGACAAAACGAAGCTCACTCCTGCAAGAATACTGACCTCCTATGTCGTTGCGGGCGTCGTACTCGGTGCGCTGGGTCTGTACAAGCCGCTTGCGGACTGGGCAGGCGCCGGAGCCACGGTTCCGCTGACGGGCTTCGGCAACGTGCTTGCCGAGGGTGTCAAAAAAGCGGTGGCAAATGACGGCTTTTTGGGTGTGTTCACGGGCGGACTTACCGCCGCTGCCGCCGGAATATGTGCCGCAATATTCTTCGGCATCATTGTTGCGTTGTTATGTAAACCTAAAGCAAAGAAGCAAAAGCTTCTTTGCTTCTTTGCTTTAACTTTCGGCGTACTCCTTCAAAACGGAGGCTGTCAGCATAACAAGCCGATAGTAGTCCACAAGTTCCGCTCGTTCATATTCGTCTGCTGTGCCGATAAGCTTCACGAGACGCTCTCTGTCGTCGGTCGTGATGATGCTCTTGCTTGGGAGCTTGAGAAATTTGTCTTTTTTGATAAGCTGCGCACAGCAGCTTCCGATAACCGAGTCCGTCACCAGCAGCGACGGCGCTTTTTCTTTCAGCGTGCTTGGAATTTGTGCTTCGAGGAAAGCCCTTAAAACGTACTCATGATACCTGTTAAGCACGGGTAGCATCCGCATATCCCCCGGTATGCATTTGCACTTGTCCCCTCTCCTGTACTTGATTATATTGAATTTACATAGTATTAGACAAATGAAACCCGAAAAATGATACAGTTCTTTCAGCAAATTAACAAAGCATAAAGAAGGCAGTAAAAAAACGTCGAAATCGGTTGAATTTCCCTTGCAATAAATGTATAATCAATCGTTCTATAATCATTCTTTGAGGTGTGGTAAAGTTGCTGGCATTTTGTACGGCAATGATTGAGGACCCCGGAAGCAGCAAGATATTTGACGATATTTGCTCTAATTACCGCAATCGAATGTACTTCATAGCAAAGGGCATTCTGAATAACGACAATGACGCCGAGGATGCGGTTCAGGATGCGCTCCTTGCGATTGCAAAGCAGATCGACTCTCTGCCGCTCCAATCTGCACCGGCATTAAAGGCGTATGTGTTTACTGCGGCAAGGAACTCGGCGCTGAACATTCTCGGCAAGCACACCATGCACCGTGAAGCGGCTCTTGACATAAACGACTATGAGCTGACGTCGGACGACCGTCTTTTTGAGAAGTTGTGCGCCTCACAGGATTATGCTTTGCTTATGAAGGCACTCATGCAGCTGCCGCTGAAATACCGGGAAATCCTCATGATGCATTATGTTAATGAAATGAAAACGAAAGAAATCGCAGACGCACTCGGCCGCAAACCTGCGACCGTACATCAGCAGATAACGAGAGGCAAAAAGATGCTGATAGAGCTGTGCAAAAAGGAGGGAATGTGCTTTGACGACTACAAATGCGATGTCGACGTTTAAGCAGGCTCTGCTTGATTCCGTACTTTGCGAGTACCGCTCCGTGCCGTGTGAGAGCGCTATCTCGCCCGACTTCTCCGACAATTTTTACCGTGCCGTGCGCAGTACGGGGAAAGCCGCCGGAGGCTCCCTCGTGCGTATCTCACGGGCACGGTTTCGGCGTGTGCTTGTTGCTGCGTTCGTCTGCTGCCTGATTGCGTCAAGCGCCGTTGCGACGCCGTATAAGCCTCCTGAGCAGGCCGGTCTCATTATATACAAATACGACGACAGCTATAATTACGCAACCGTTTTGCAGGAAAGGGGTTCCATGCCGGACGTGCTTTCGTACCAAGCGCCCTGCTATCTTCCGGAAGGCTTTGAATTGTGTCTTGACAACAGTATTATCGGCAAAATTACTCTTTGCTTGGAATATACACGCAGCGACGGCGAACTCATAATGTACCGGCAAGACATATTGGCAGAGTTTTTTCCCGAGGATTGTACGTCGCAGCAGACCCGTGGTGAGTACGGCATGGGAATATGCTCGGATCATGCCGAAATATACACCGATGTGATCAACAACTTGCAGGTTCACTTCATATATGATCCGGATAGTAAGGACACTCTCGCCGTTTGGACGACGGACTTCTATGTTTTCAGCATCTATTTTTCTCCCGGCATCAGCAAACAAGATATGGAACACGTTATCCGCAGCGTGGTTCCGGACAGCAGCTTAAAAGACTCGGAATAAATAAAAGACACAGGATTTGAGCCTGTGTCTTTTAATTCGTATTATTTCGTATTTCTGTTAGGTTCCGTTGTAATATGCGCTTGCTGTCTTAGTATAAGTCTTTGTAGTGTCACCGTAACAGGTGATCACCGCAACGACTCTGTACTCTCCGGCGTTCGGCACCGTGACCCTCATTGTGCGGCTCAGCGACGAATCGTTTTCAGTAATTACGATCTGATTGTCTACGAGCTTAATGTACACTCTCGTCCAAAATCCGTTTGTATTTCTCTCGAAATACACCGTCGCCGATATTTTGTACACATCGTCTCCGCCGCTGAAATTCAGCTTGGCAGTGGCAACGCCGCCGGTGTTTATACTTAAAGTAAGGGGCTTTACACTTCTGCCTTCTGCATCCGTCACGGCAAAACAGGGACAAACGATGCTGAAAACAAGCAGCAGACTGAGTATTAAGCTGATGGTTCTTTTCATTTGTGACCTCCCGTATTTTTTGCCGAAGCTCAGGGCAGCGCAGGGGCTGCTTTATCGGCAGTCTCCGACGTCGTCCAAAGCTCCGGGACTTTTCTTTTTAAGTAGGCGATATTATACCGTCTGCATTCTTCGGTAAAGGTTTTTAGTATCTTGAGGTTCTGCCTGTTCATCACGTCCCTCGCCACGAATGCGGTCTTTACCTGCCACAGCCGCCAGTCACGCTTTAATCGTTCGGGCGGATCGTCGCTGTCGTAATACATCGGGTCTATCACCGATGCATTTTTGAGCGCTATGCGCAGCGTATCAAGATCGCCGTTTTCATAGTAAAGGCATATGCGTTCGGGCTTCCGACCCTCGTTCACGTCGAGCGCCGCAATGTCGGCAGGCGTATTCACCTCGTCCAGCGCCATGATCGCATAGTCAAGGTGACGGTGCAGCTCCTGCGTTTTCGCACAAATGCTCCGGCTTCCCGAATCAAACACGTCGTTCATCCTGAAAACGTCAAGCCCGAACTTCCTGTGCACATTGCAGTAATGCTGACCGACAATGCCGTCCATGCCCTTGTGTTCCCTGTAGCCGAACCACTGAAACTCCGTCAGCAGCTCGGAGTAGAAAAACACTTCGAGCCAATAATGGTATTCGTAAAACAGGATTATCTGCACGATCTCCCCGTTTTTCAGACGCAGCCATTCGGTACAGTCCCTGTACGGTATAAAACCGTTTTGGCGAAGCTTGTCGGCATATTGCCGCTCAACAAGCTCGTTTAAAGCCGGTATATTTTTTCTTCTCATCCCATATCTCCGTTTGCCCACAAAGCCGCACCGCACGGTGCAGCAACTTTTCACCCATATAATATAGACAGCCGTTAATGGAAAAGTGATACAAACTTTCGCAAATTTCGATTTTTTGTATAAGTTTAAGCATCTTCGTTTGGTAAAAAGGTGAAATTTTCAAGCTTAATTGAAACGTCCTCCAATGCTGTGGTATAGTTGTTAATGTGGAGGTATTTGTTACAAAAATGTTTCATTGCATTTTCTGTGCAAATCTGCTAAAATTCTTACAGTAGTTTAGAAGGGGTGACTTCAGTGGCGATTACGAGAGAATTCCTTGACGGTATCGCTTTTGATACCGTCAAGCAAAAATATTACAACGCAAATAAGGTAAATGCCTGCCTTGACGAGCTTATTGCCGGGGCAAGGGAGCTTATTGAGGAGAACGAACGCCTCAAAAACGCAAATGCGGAGGTCGAAGCGGCAAGAGCCGAGATCGGAGATACCCTCCTTTCCGCAAAGCAGATAGCCGCCGCCATTGTGAGGGAAGCAAACGAGGAGGCTCAGCGTGTGCTGGACGAGGCAAACGAGGAAGCGAACCGTCTGCTTATCAGCGCCGAGGAGCAGCGCTGCATGACCAAGTCCCCGCTCTCCGAATCCCAGCTCAAGGCGATTGAAGCCTTTAACGCTCAGCTTGACGCAATGAACGTCAGTCAGGCAACGCAGATATTCCGCTTAAAGCAGGCAATTTTGAAGATTGCGGCAGACGAAGCATGATACATGGAAAAAGCTCTCCGAAGCGCTTCGGAGAGCTTTTTCATCTCTATTTCGCTTATTGCGGCTTTTCGGTCAGGTCGCCGATATAAAACAGCGCAAGTGCGGCAGGGCCCACATGGCTTCCCGTTACCGGCTCGTAGCAAACGGTCAGCACCTCCCTGCCGGGGTCTGCTGACTTTATCGCATCCGCAAGGCGCCGTGCATCCTCCGGGCAGTCGGCGTGAGCAATTCCGACCGGCAGGGGGCTGCTGCTGTCGGCATGGGCGGCAAAGTCCTCGGCAAGGGTCTTAATGCCCTTTCCCCTGCCCCGCACCTTGCTATGCTGAACTATCCTGCCCTGCTCGTCATCCGTTAGTATGGGCTTTATGTTCAGCACCGTACCGAACACCGCCGCACCCTTCGTCAGGCGCCCGCCGTAATGCAGATGAAACAGATCGTCAACCATAAAAATCTCATGCATACGGCAGCGGTACTTTTTTAGCTCGTCCACGGTCTCGTCGATGCTCATGCCCCTGTCACGGCAGGAAGCGGCATATATGACCTGTATCCCCTCGCCGAGCGAGGCTGCGAGCGTATCAAAGGTCACTATCCTGCGTTCGGGAAACTCCTCGGAAAGCGCCGCTGCGGCAGCCACGGCGGTCTGATACGTTCCGCTTATACCGGACGACATACCGAGGAAAAGTATGTCCTTGCCCTCGCTGAGGTGCTTTCTCCACGTTTCCTCGTATTGCAGGATGTTGACCATCGAGGTTCTGACCGTCTTGCTCCTTATCGAGGCATAGTACCCGTGTCCGTCGAACTCGGACAAATTAAGACAGCTTTTCTCCTCACCGTCAACGCAGTATGAAAGCAGCACCACCGACAGCTCCCATTTACATATCATATCATACGGCAGATTTGCCGAGGAATCCGTTGAAATCACAAAGGACATAATTTGTCCCTCCTTTTCATCTTGTGTTCTGCATTAGTTTATATAATATTTTTCATTTTGTCAACCTCATATTTAATTATTCTTGCAATACAGCAAATTATATCGTATAATATTAACATTAATATCAAGCAACAGGGGTTGGTAATATGTACGATAACGAGCTGATCTCAGGCAAGCTGCGGCGTTGGAGCAACTATCTCCATAAGCACAATCTGCCCGAATGGGAACAGCTTCCCGACTTCGGGCTTTACATGGATCAGGTGCAGACGCTTTTGGCGCAGTACCTCTCCTTCCTACCGCAGGACAGTGATGAGCAGGTAATAACCACGAGCGCCATCAACAACTATGTGCGCACGGGAATCATGCCTCCTCCGAACAGAAAAAAGTACGAGCGCATACACATTGCGTACCTTATTATGATCTGCTCGCTGAAGCAGAGCCTTTCGATGTCGGAAATTCAAAAAATCATCCCCACCGGGCTGAGTGAGAACGAGATTCGCAGCGCCTACACCGATTTCGTCCGGCAGTACACCGATTCCGTGAACTTCTTTGTGGGACTTGTGGAGGAGGTCGCAAAGGATGCCTTTCAGGACACGGATTCCGTCTGCGACATCGATGCCGGAATACAGAGCTTCGTACTGCTGACCGCAGTCATCGCAAACTTTTCAAAGCTTCTCACGACGAAGCTTCTTGCGCTGCAAAACTGTCCCTTCAGTGCGGATGCGGTTGCTGATAAGGAATAATGATTGAGGGCGTGATTTTGTATGAAAAAAGAAAAATTTGAAATTCGCAGCGGTTCTCTCCTCATAAAAGGCAGGTGCTTTTTGCCTGAATGCCGTTGCGGGCTTCCGATAATTATCAGTCATGAATTCGGGCTTAATATGCTGTCAACCGCACGCTACGCACGCTTGCTTTGCAAAAAAGGATATACTGTTTATATCTACGATTTTACCGGCTCCGGTTCCGGACTCAGCAGAGGCAGGAGCAGCCGTGAAATGAGTGTGCTTACGGAAAAGGAAGACCTCCTGCTCGTCATTGATTATGTAAAAAGGCGTGAGCGCTGCCAAAGGCTCATTCTCGGCGGCTGCTCACAGGGTGGACTTGTTACGGCGATTGCGGCGGCGGAAATGCCGGATTCCGTGGAAAAGATTTTTCTTGTTTATCCTGCGCTTTGCATCCCGGACGACGCACGGCGTGGCTCAATGCTCGGAACTAAGATAGACCCTGTTGATCTTCCCGACAGCTTTACGGTTATGGGATATGTGCGTCTCGGAAGCAGATATGTTACCGACGCCCGTACTCTGGAGCCGTGGAGCGAGATCTGCTCATACAAAGGCCCCGTTCTTCTCCTGCACGGGACAGCCGACGGTATGGTGAACATCGCATATTCACGCACGGCGGCGCAGGCATATGAAAACGCAGCTCTTATCGAATTTGAAGGAGCAAAGCATCTTTTCACGAATCCAAAAACGGTTCGCAGAGCAGCAGCCTGCATTTCCGACTTTTTGGCGCTGCCCTAACCGTAAAACTCAATGCGCAAAAAAGGCGAAGAACGAAATCAATCGTTCTTCACCTTTTTAATCTTTAATTACCGTTTCGCTCAGACCTTGAAGTTAACGGAGGTCGAACCCTTATCATTCTGGTTGAACACATAATCCTTGCCCGGCAGGATGGCATTGATCGCAATACCTACGATGGAGGCAACCGCAAGACCCGAAAGAGATACGATGCCGATCCGGATACTGCCGACGGAATAGTTGATTCCGATTGCGAGCACGAGGATGAGTGCAGCCACGATGACGTTGCGGGTATTGCTGAAATCGACCTGATTCTCGACCACGTTGCGGACACCGACTGCGGATATCATACCGTAAAGAATTAGGGACACGCCGCCGATGGTAGCCGTGGGCATTGCGGTTATAAGCGCCGCAAACTTGGGACAGAAGGAGAAGATTATCGCAAACACCGCAGCTATTCTGATTACTCTGGGGTCATATACCTTAGAGAGAGCCAGAACGCCCGTATTTTCGCCGTAGGTTGTATTTGCCGGTGCTCCGAACAGAGACGCAAGTGTAGTTGCAAGTCCGTCGCCGAGGAGGGTGCGGTGGAAGCCGGGATCTGCCATGTAGTTTTTTCCGCAGGTGGAGGAGATGGCGCAGATGTCACCGATGTGCTCCACCATGGTTGCAAGGGACAGCGGAACTATGGTAAATACCGCCGACCAAAGCATACCGGTGTCAACGTCCATATTGAACAGATGGAATACGCTCTTTTCCCATATGATGGGGAGTCCGATCCACTTGGCCTCGGAGACCGTATTTACGACATTCTCTCTTGCGGAGGGATCGACGACTACCGCAATCAGATAGGAGCCGAGAACACCGAGGAGAATGGGAATTATCTTTGCCATGCCCTTGCCCCAGATGTTGAAGCATATGACGATGACTATTGCGGAAATTGCTATCAGCCAGTTGGCGGAGCAGTTCGTTATTGCGGAGCTGGAAAGTATGAGTCCGATAGAGATTATGATGGGTCCGGTCACTATCGGGGGGAAGAAGCGCATAACTTTGTTCACGCCGAATGCCTTGAACAGCGCCGAAAGAATCACATACATTAGTCCCGCAATCGCTACTGCGAAGCAGGCATACACATATAGGTCGCTGTTGACGGCAGCTCCCGTGGATGAATCAAATCCGGTGATGGCATTGTAGCCGCCGATAAAGGCGAAGGACGAGCCGAGGAACGCAGGAACCTTGCCCTTGGTGATGAGATGGAACAGCAATGTTCCGATACCCGCAAACAGCAAGGCCGTCGCAATATCTATTCCGGTAAGGATAGGAACCAGTACCGTTGCGCCGAACATCGCAAACATGTGCTGAAGTCCCAAAATGCCCATTTTGCCTACCCCGAGTGTACGGGCATCATACACGGGGCCGCTGATCTCTTTCTTCTCTTTCATCGTTATGCCTCTCTTTTATATTTATTTCTTTTAATTCTGCTTTTCGATTTCGCAAAGATATACGCCGGTGTCGCCGTCGTACTCCGGCAGCCGCACCTCAACAAGCTCGCTTCTGGAGGTCGGAACATTCTTTCCGACGTAGTCCGCCCTTATGGGCAGCTCACGGTGACCCCTGTCGATAAGCACTGCGAACTGGATGCTTTTCGGTCTTCCGGCGGAGAACACCGCTTCGATCGCCGCTCTTGCTGTTCTGCCCGTGTACAGCACGTCGTCCGCAAGCACGAGGTCTTTATCGTTTACGTCAAAGCCGAAGTCGGTGTATTTAAGCTGCGGCATATCGCTCTGCTTAGTGAGGTCGTCACGGTAAAAGCTGATGTCCACCTCGCCGCAGGGGACGCTTTGTCCCTCGATCTTTTCGATGTTTTCGCAGATGCGCCTCGCTATCGGCACTCCCCTGCGCCTTATACCGAGCAGGACAACGTTTCCCGCTCCTTTGTTTCTTTCGACGATCTCATGCGAGATACGCATGAGCGCACGGTTCATCGCCGCCTCGTCCATGAGCTTTGATTTGATCTCCATCTTTGCCTCCGGGCATACATTTCTTATTTTGCTATGCTTTTGCGTGGCAAAAAAAATATCCTGCCGCTTCCGGCAAGATACGCAAACGCAGACGTGCCAATGCACGACCCTGCAATATGAGCGACTTTGCCGGCCTCACGGGACCCGCTTAAAAATCTTTTTCTATATCATAAGGGCTTGCCGTCTGTTTTGCAAGCCCTTTTTTCAGTTTCGTCGTTTTGCAAAAGCTTTGCTCTCTGCCGGTAAAAACTTTGTCGATATTGACTATTTTGACACGGTGTACAGATCCTCACGCAGCTTAAGGAAGGTCGGAAGCTGCCGCCTGACCGAGTCAACCTCGGCAAGGTCGATGTCACACAGCAGGAGCCTCTCCTTCTCGTCGCAGGAGGCGATCACGTCGCCGAAGGGACTGACAACCGCCGAGTGACCCCAGCATTCGTAGTCAAAGCCCTCATAGCGTGCCGCAGAAGCTCCGACAAAAAACAGCTCGTTATCCATTGCCCTTGCACGGAGGCTCAGTTCCCAGTGCTTAGGTCCCGTCGTCATGTTAAACTGCGCCGGGCAAAAGATGAGCTTAGCACCCCTTTCCGCCATGCTCCTGCACAGCTCCGGGAAGCGTATGTCAAAGCACACCATAACGCCCATTTTGCCGAACTCCGTGTCAAACACCGTTATCTCGTTTCCGGGTGAAAAGTGCTTGGATTCACGGAAAGAGACCCCGTTTTCTATCTGAACGTCGAACATATGTGCCTTGCGGTGCTTTGCGATAAGCTCACCGTCACGATCGAAAACGTAGCAGGTGTTGTACATCTTATCCCCGTCCTTTTCCGGCACGGAGCCGCCGACGAGGATGACGCCGTTTTCCTTTGCCCAACGTGACATCTCGACAAGGCTTTCGCCGTTTTCGTTCTCGGCAAAGCTTCTGAAGTACCTGCTTGAATACGGACAGTTGAACATTTCGGGAAGCACCGCAATGTCGGCTCCCTTGTCGGCAGCATCCTTTATCATTGCGGCAGTCTTCTCCATGGTCGCATTTTTATCCGTCTCCGTCCTTATCTGACAGACGGCAAGGCGCAGCTTTGTTTTCATTTTATTACCTCAAGATATGCGTCAATGTCGAAATCCTCGGTCACGGCGTCGCTCCTCAGATAGAGCGGATGGTGCGGATGCCCCTTCTTGCTCCTTTTGCCGACCGACAGCCAACGTGCGCCGTAGCTTCTGCCGATCTCCAGCATATCGCACAGGCAATCACGCAAATACTGGCGCTTTTCGATGACGGTACCCCATGCCGCCCAGACAGCCGGCGTATGCCCTTCACCCACATTCGAGAGTATGTAGCGGAACGCCTTCATATTCTCTGCGTGCAGTAAAGCGTTCGGTATCCTGTCCATGTCGTCGGGGTTCGTCGCCCGCTGTGCGTATACATTAAACATTATGAAGCCGTCGTAGCCGTTCCCCTTTGCGATACGCTCCACGCTCTTGAGCGTGTTGTCGAGCGCATCGGGTGCCGCCGTTGAGGGGTTTATCCCGATGCAGATGAGGGGATTTGCTCCCCTCGTTCCGAGAATGTAACGGTAATCGGAGTAATGATCCGGCACATAGAGCCAACGCTCAGGGTCATAGCCCTCAAAGCTACGACCGCTCAGTGCCTCGTCAAAACCCAAAAGCTCAAGCTCCGTACTCTCACAGCTCGGAATGTGCATCACTTCACCGCCGCTATGAGCGCTTCCGTCCTGTCGGTATCCTCCCAGCGCACGCCGAGATCGGTACGTCCCATGTGACCGTAGGCTGCAAGCTTGCGGTAGATGGGCTTTTTGAGGTCGAGGTCACGGATTATCGCCGTCGGACGCAGGTCAAAAACACTGTTTACGGCTTCCGCAAGCTTCTCGTCGGAGACCGTTCCGGTTCCGTAGGTATCGACCATGACGGACACGGGACGTGCAACGCCGATCGCATACGCAAGCTGTACAAGGCACTTGTCGGCAAGTCCCGCGGCAACGATGTTCTTTGCGACATAGCGTGCGGCATAGGCTGCACTGCGGTCGACCTTCGTCGGGTCCTTGCCGGAGAAGGCGCCGCCGCCGTGGGGTGCGCTGCCGCCGTAGGTGTCAACGATTATCTTGCGTCCCGTAAGTCCGGAGTCGCCCTGAGGTCCGCCGATGACGAAGCGTCCCGTCGGGTTTACATAATACTTGGTGTTCTCGTCAAGCAGCTCTGCGGGGATGCAGGGACGGATGACCAGCTCTATCATATCCTTGCGGATGGTGTCGAGGGAAGCCTCGGCTGCGTGCTGAGTGGACAGCACCACGGTGTCGACTCTGACGGGCTTACCGCTGTCGTCGTACTCGACCGTGACCTGCGTCTTGCCGTCGGGACGGAGGTAATCGACAAGACCGCTCTTTCTGACCTCGGCAAGGCGCTTTGCGATCTTGTGGGAAAGGCTTATCGCAAGAGGCATAAGCTCCTCGGTCTCGTTGCAGGCATATCCGAACATCATTCCCTGGTCTCCGGCGCCGTTGTCAAGCTCGCCGTCGTCCTGAGCCTTCGCCTCAAGCGATTTGTCAACGCCGAGAGCGATGTCGGCAGACTGCTCGTCGATGTTCGTGATTATGCCGCAGGTGTCGCAGTCAAAGCCGTACTTTGCCCTGTCGTAGCCGATTTCACGGATAACGTCTCTTGCGATCTTTGGAATGTCGACATAGCAGCTTGTGCTGATCTCACCCATGATGTGTACAAGACCCGTGGAAGCCGTGGTCTCGCAGGCGACTCTGCCGTCGGGGTCCTGCTCAAGTATTGCGTCCAGCACGGCATCGGAGATCTGGTCGCAGATTTTATCGGGATGTCCCTCGGTCACGGACTCGGAAGTGAAAAGCCTTTTGCTCATTTTATTATCCTCCAATGAATTTTTACTCTCAAAAGCGCATCGCAGGGAGGCTCAGGCAAAGAAAAAACCCCGCCCTTCGGCGGAGTCAGATACCTGATAGCATTCCTCATCTTTCGATCATCACCGCCGGATTTAGCACCTTGCCTTTCGACAGGTTGCCGGGTTTCACAGGGCCGTTCCCTCCACCGCTCTTGATAAGGTATTGAGTTTGTGTATCGCATTATATCATAAGCCGATGCATTGTCAAGAGTTTTTTGTCAAAGCGCCGGCGAAATGCGTTTTTCGTTTTGACTGGAGTCGGAAACTGTTGTATAATGTAATGATTAAACAAACGGGGGTATATCAATGATAATCATACTCCGACCTCATGCGGCGCCCAAGCAGGAGCAGTCGCTGTGCGAATATATCGAAAGCTGCGGTCTCAAGGCCGTCTCAGTTCCCGGCGAAGGCAGAAGCGTTCTGTGCGTCGTCGGCGATACATCGACGCTCGCCGCAGATTATATAAGAAGTCTGGATTTTGTGGAGTCCGTCAAAGCGGTCACCGCTCCGTACAGGCTCGCAGACAGGCTCTCCCACCCCGACGACAGTGTCATATCGGTCGGAAGCGTCAGGATCGGAGACGGCGGCTTTGCAGTAATCGCAGGCCCCTGCTCCGTCGAAAGCCGTGAGCAGATATGCGGCATCGCTTCGGCGGTCAAGGCGTCGGGAGCGACCCTTCTGCGAGGCGGAGCGTTCAAGCCCCGCACCTCGCCCTACGATTTTCAGGGTCTGCGCAGCGACGGCGTCCCGCTGCTTCTCGAAGCCAAGCGTCTCACGGGGCTTCCCGTGGTGAGCGAGATACTCGATATGTCTCAGCTCCCGCTCTTTGAAGATGTTGACGTCATACAGGTAGGCGCCCGGAATATGCAGAATACGGAGCTTTTAAAGGCGCTCTCCGTCTGCGGCAAGCCGATACTTCTAAAGCGTGGCTGGTCGAACACCATAGACGAGCTTCTCACTTCGGCGGAGTACCTCATGTCCGGCGGTAACGCCGACGTTATTCTGTGCGAGCGTGGCATACGCACATTCGAGACCGCAACGAGGAACACCCTCGACCTCTCGGCTGTACCCGTCATCAAGGAGCGCAGTCATCTGCCCGTCATCGTTGATCCGAGCCATGCGACCGGGAAATCGGCATATGTTGAGCCGATGGCACTTGCGGCGGCTGCCGCAGGTGCGGACGGCGTTATGATCGAGGTTCACAACGACCCGGCGCACGCACGGAGCGACGGACCGCAGGCGCTCACGCCGCAGCACTTCGACGCTCTGTGCAAAAAGCTTTTTGCCGTCAGAAAGGCGGTCATGCCATGCGAAAACTGAGAATCGGCATCGGAAAGGGCTACGACGTTCTTATAGAGCGTGGTCTGCTTCCACACAGCGGCGAGCATGTGCGCAGCGTAAGCGAAGGCACCCGTGCAATGCTCGTATGCGGTGAGACCGTGTCGGAGCTTTACTCAGGCATCGTGCGTCAAAGCCTTGAAAATGCAGGTTTTTTGACCGAGTGCTTTGTCTATCCCGGCAGCGAAAAGCACAAAAACACCGACACATATATTGCCCTCCTCAATGCGATGGCGGACTTTCATATGTGCAGAAGCGACTGTGTTGTCGCCCTCGGCGGCGGCGTCACCGGGGATATTGCGGGCTTTGCGGCGGCAAGCTATATGCGCGGCGTCGGATTTGTTCAGATACCAACTACCCTGCTTTCAATGGTCGACTCCTCCGTCGGCGGCAAGTGCGGTATTGATCTGAGCGCCGGAAAGAATCTCGTGGGTGCTTTTTATCAGCCGCTCACGGTTCTGTGCGACCCCGATGTACTCAGTACGCTTTCTCCAGACGACCTCTGCGACGGCTATGCCGAGGTTGCAAAGTATGCAATGTTATGTAAACCCACTTTGCTCTCCGTTCCCGACTGCAAAACGGAGGAGATCATATACGAATCGCTCGATGCAAAGCGCAGCTATATTGAAGGCGACGAGCGTGACGAGGGTATACGAATGTATCTGAACCTCGGTCACACGATTGCCCACGCCCTTGAAAAACAAAGCGATTATACGCTCAGCCACGGCAAGGCGCTCTCTATCGGGCTTGCCGTCATGTCACGCCAAGCAGACGATGTCTGCGCCTACCTGAGGTCTCATGGTCTGCCTACCGAGCTGAGCTTTGACGCTCAAGAGTTATGTAAACTAATGCTGAACGATAAGAAGCGCCGTGGAGACGATGTGCACCTTGTGCTGTACAATGGTCTCGGTTCGTGCGAGCTGAAAACCGTAAGCTGCTCCGAGCTTCACTCCACACTTTTCGGTGACTGAGATGGCGACAGTTTTTCCTTCGACTCTAAACGGCAGCGTGAAAGCGCCGCCCTCAAAATCCTGTTCGCACAGAGCGATAATATGCGCCGCTCTGTCGGCTTCTCCCTGTACCGTCAAATTTCTGAGCGGCTGTGATGATGTTATGTCAACCATGCGCTGCCTTGAGGCACTTGGAGCCGGATTTGATGACGAGACGGTCATCCCCATTGACAGGGCAGCTCCGAGGTCGGGCATTATCCTCGACTGCGGTGACAGTGGCAGCACCTTGAGATTCCTGCTGCCGATAGTCTGCGCACTCGGCGTCAGTGCCGAGTTTCGCCTTTCGCCGCAGCTCGCAAAGCGCCCTATAGCACCGCTGTGCAAGGTTCTTTGTACGCACGGTGCCTCTATTGAGCAGTTCGGTGATGCTATCCGTGTGAGCGGCAAAATTACAGCCGGGCGATATGAGCTTGGCGGCTCAATTTCGTCGCAGTTTATAAGCGGTCTTTTAATGGCATTGCCGCTTGTCGGGGGCGGAGAAGTTAACATAATATCACCTATCGTTTCGGCAAATTATATTGATATTACAATTGATTACCTGCGATTGTCAAATATTTATGTAAACCGGATTGGAAACACTTTTTCCGTATCCGGGGATTACCGTTTTCCGTCACTGCACACGGTCGAGGGGGACTGGTCGGCGGCGGCATTCTGGCTCTGCGCAGGCGCCATGGGACTCGGAAAAATCGCCGTTCATGGTCTGTCTTGCGACTCAAAACAGGGCGACAGACGAATACTCGACATTCTCCGCGCAATGGGCTTTTCCGTCTCGGATTTCGGGACGGTGACCCCCTGTGCACCATGTCCGGATCGGGTCACGGCAGACGTGTCCGACATCCCCGACCTCTTCCCTCCCCTTGCGGTTTTGGCTGCCGGCGCCATTGCGGAAACACGCTTAACGGGTACCTCGAGACTGCGCTTTAAAGAATCCAACAGGCTCCGTGCCGTAGATATTATGTTAACCTCCATGGGCATACGCACCGATCGCTCAAACGATGCATTTACGGTGTTCGGCGGTAAAAGTTCCGGCGCTGCGCTTTCGGCATTTAACGATCACCGCATTGCTATGTCAGCAATCATTGCCGCCTGCGCCGCTTCCTCGCCGTCAAGCCTCGACGACATTTCATGCATCTCGAAATCGTACCCCGACTTCATCCATGACTTCAAATCACTCGGAGGGCAAATTCTGTGAGTGTCTATTGCGGAAAAAATCTCAGGATAGAGATCTTCGGCGCTTCGCACGCAAGTGAGCTTGGCGTGTGCATATTCGGGCTTCCGAAGGGACTTGCCGTCGACGAAGCGGCGCTGCAAAGCTTTCTCATACGCCGCAGTCCCGGAAACGATCCTCTGTGCAGCAAGCGCCGTGAGGACGACGTTCCGATATTTACCCAGGGGGTAACCGATGGTGTGACGGACGGTATCGTCCGTGCTGTGATTAAGAACAATGACGTCAAGCGTCAAGATTATGTAAACTTAAGTGCCGTTCCCCGCCCCGGTCACGCCGACCTTGCGGCATGGCAAAAATACGGTCTTGACTGCGATATGTCCGGCGGCGGTCCCTTCTCCGGCAGGATGACCGCAGCCCTGTGCATTGCGGGAGGCATCGTCATTCAGGAGCTGAATCGCCGCGGAATTACGCTTTGTACCGAGGTGGTTTCCCCTTTGCCGGATCACGATCTGCGCTGGGATGCCGAAGCTGCCGCTCGTCTCGGCGACTCCGTCGGCGGCATCGTAAAATGCAGCGTCTTCGGGCTTCCCTCCGGCATCGGAGGCGAGCTTTTTGACGGCATTGATGCCCACATTTCCGAGCTGATCTTTGCAATTCCGGGCGTTAAGGGCATTGAATTCGGCGCAGGCTTTGCATCCGCTGCGCTTCTCGGCAGCGAAAACAACGACCAATATTCCGTGAAGGACGGCAAAGTCGAGATACTTTCCAACAACGCAGGCGGCGTTTTGGGCGGCATCACGAACGGCATGCCGCTCCGATTTTCGGTTGCGTTCAAGCCAACGCCGTCGATTGCCAAAGCGCAGCAAAGCGTAGATCTCAAAACGCTCCGAAACGTTGAGCTGCGCATCTCCGGCAGGCACGACGCATGCTTTGCGCTTCGCACTCCGCCCGTAGTCGAAAGTGCGGCAGCCATTGCGCTGTATGATATTATGTTAACCGATTGTGCAACGCAGGAGCTTTCGGAGCTGCGGCGCAGGATCGACCTTGCCGATTCGCAGATCATTGAGCTTTTGAATGAGCGGCTGGCTCTTTGCTCCGACATTGCGGAGTACAAGCGTGAGCATGGTCTGCCCGTACTTGATGCCGAGCGTGAGCGCAGAGTCCTTGATGCCGTACCGCCGGAGTTTCACGACCTGTATCGGCAGATATTCGATATTTCAAAAGTGCGGCAAAAGGAGATGATCGGACATGACTGAGTTTGGATTGCTCGGCAGAAGGCTTTCGCACAGCCACTCTCCCGAACTGCACAGAATGCTCGGCGGTTACGAGTACGCTCTGATTGAAAAGGAGCCGGAGGAGCTTTTCGGCTTTTTCGGCGAAAGAAATTTTAAGGGTATAAACGTCACGGCTCCATACAAAAAGGCCGTTATTCCCTACTGCGACGAGCTTAGCCCCACCGCAGCAGAGATCGGCAGCGTCAACGCAATAGTGAACGACGGCGGCAAACTTATAGGCTGTAACACCGACTATTCGGGCTTTATGAAGCTTATCGAAAGCAGCGGCATTTCGGTCGTCGGGAAGAAGTGCCTTGTCCTCGGAAACGGCGGCGTTGCCCCAACCGTCAGGGCTGCTCTGCGTGATCTGTGTGCCGCTTCCAGCGTCACCGTTACGAGAAATGGTGATGTAAATTATGTAAACTTGAGCAATCATTGTGACGCTGAAATCATCGTTAACGCAACTCCCGTCGGAATGTATCCGAACAACGGTGAAAGGCTCATTGAGCTCAGTCGCTTTCATAATTGTACCGGGGTTTTCGACCTCATATACAATCCGCTCAGAACCGCACTTTTGTGCGATGCGGACGCTCTCGGCATCCCCGCAGCGGGCGGCCTTTTTATGCTTGCGGCACAGGCGGCCGCCGCAGTACGGCTCTTTACAGGAGCTCCGGTTTCGGAGAAAGAGCTTCAGGATGCATATGGCAGTCTGCTCCGCCGTGTGCGTAATATCGTCCTTATCGGTATGCCCGGCTGCGGTAAAACGACCGTGGGTCTTGAGTTATGTAAACTACTCAAAATGCGACACACAGATTGCGATACCGAGCTTGAAAAACGTTGCAATTGCACGATACCCGAATACTTTGCACGTCACGGCGAGGCTGCATTCAGAAAGCTTGAGACCGAGGCTCTGGTTGACATAACAAAATCGGGCGGCAGCATTATCTCCACGGGCGGCGGTGTGATCCTGCGCCCTGAAAACTATCGGCTTCTGCACCAGAACGGCGTTATTGTTTTCCTCGACCGCAGCATATCTGAGCTTCCGACCGACGGCCGTCCCCTATCTCTGGCAGGCTCACTTTACGATATGGCAGATAAACGTCTGCCGTTGTACAGGAGCTGGTGCGATCTGACCGTCAGGGGCAGCAGCGCCGCCGAATGTGCCGAAAAAATCATGGAGGCGCTAAAATGAAAATACTCGTTATAAACGGTCCGAATCTCAATATGCTCGGCATTCGTGAACCCGACATATACGGCAGACGTGATTACAAATCATTATGCGATTATATTATGTCTACCGCATTCGACTTGGGACTTGCCGTTGAAATCTTCCAATCCAACCATGAGGGAGCGATAGTTGACAAGATACAATCGGCATACGGAGCTTTTGACGGCATCGTAATAAACGCCGCTGCGTACACTCACACCTCGGTTGCGATACTCGATGCGCTCAAGGCTGTCGGCATTCCCGCTGTCGAGGTGCATCTGACCGATATAAACGCACGAGAGGATTTCAGAAAGCGCTCCTTCCCCGCTCTGTACTGTTTTGACAGCATAGTCGGAAAGGGCTTTGAGGGCTACGCCGATGCTCTGCGACTTTTTACGGAAACTAATTCTTGACACAGGCGCTTCCGTATGCTATTATATTTGAGCGGCTATGCAGAAGTACCCAAGAGGCCGAAGGGGCTCCCCTGCTAAGGGAGTAGGCGTGTAAAAAGCGCGCGAGGGTTCAAATCCCTCCTTCTGCGCCACAAATCGGCAAGGCTCTTTTGAGACTTGCCGATTTCTTTTTCTGCGTCAACCTGTTGTTTGCGTCCCGATGTGTTGACACCGATGCGCAAATATGTTATAAATATTAGACACATGGAGAGTTACCGAAGCGGTCATAACGGGGCGGTCTTGAAAACCGTTAGGCGGCAACGCCACAGGGGTTCGAATCCCTTACTCTCCGCCATATATAAAAGCTCCCGCCATAGGTGGGGGCTTTTATATATAATGAAAGCCATTGGGATTCGAACCCGAGGGCTCTTAGCAAAGCGCCGGGGGCGCTTTGCAACCCGAGGCGGCCTGCGCCGCAGCGCAGGTCGAATCCCTTACTCTCCGCCATATACAAAAGCTCCCGCCATAGGTGGGGGCTTTTATATATAATGAAAGCCATTGAGATTCGAACCCGAGGGCTCTTAGCAAAGCGCCGGGGGCGCTTTGCAACCCGAGGCGGCCTGCGCCGCAGCGCAGGTCGAATCCCTTACTCTCCGCCATATACAAAAGCTCCCGCCATAGGTGGGGGCTTTTATATATAATGAAAGCCATTGAGATTCGAACCCGAGGGCTCTTAGCAAAGCGCCGGGGGCGCTTTGCAACCCGAGGCGGCCTGCGCCGCAGCGCAGGCCGAATCCCTTACTCTCCGCCACATAAGAACGGTTATCTCTTTATATATATCCTGTGGGGCGTTGTCATTTGAGGAGCTGCTTCAGATCTTCCTCCGGCGTGGTAATGGGGGCAATGCCGAAGTTCTCCACGAGGTAATTCAGCACATTGGGTGAAATAAACGCCGGCAGCGTGGGGCCGAGGCGGATATTCTTGATGCCCAAGTACAGCAGAGTCAGCAGGATGCACACGGCTTTCTGCTCATACCATGAGAGTACCATGGAAAGCGGAAGATCGTTCACACCGCAGCCGAAAGCCTCAGCAAGAGCTACGGCAATCCGGATGGCGCTGTAAGCGTCGTTGCACTGTCCGACATCCATAAGACGTGGCAGGCCTCCGATAGTACCGAGGTCAAGGTCGTTGAAGCGATACTTGCCGCAGGCAAGGGTCAGCACCACGGTATCGGCAGGGGTCTGCTTAACAAACTCCGTGTAATAGTTGCGGCCGGGGCGCACGCCGTCACAGCCGGCGACCAGGAAGAAGTGCCGGATTGCACCGGACTTTACAGCCTCGATGACCTGATCTGCCACGCCGAGCACCGTGCCGCGGGCAAAGCCGGTCATGACCGTGCTGCCGCCGTTAATGCCGGTGAATGGCTTGTCCTCGGAATAACCGCCCAGCTCCAAGGCCTTTTCGATTACAGGGGTAAAGTCCTTATTCTCTCCGATATGTGTTATTTCGGGGTAGGATACCACCGCCGTGGTAAATACGCGATCGGCATAGCTTACTCTCGGCGGCATCAGGCAGTTGGTGGTGAACAGTATCGGTGCGGGAAGCTCCGCAAATTCCTTTTGCTGGTTCTGCCATGCCGTGCCGAAATTGCCCTTGAGGTGGGAATACTTTTTCAGCTCGGGATAGGCGTGAGCGGGCAGCATTTCACCGTGGGTGTAGATATTGATGCCTTTGCCCTCGGTCTGCTCCAGCAGCTGCTTCAGGTCGTGGAGGTCATGACCTGTTATAACGATGAACGGTCCCTTTTCAACGGTCAGCGGAACGGTAACAGGCACGGGAGTTCCGTAGCTTTCGGTATTGGCTTTGTCCAAAAGCTCCATGCACTTGAGGTTTTTCTCGCCGACCTCCATCACGATAGGCAACAGCTCATCCATGCCCCAATCCTCGCCAACGGCAAAGAGCGCCTTGGCAAAGAATCGGTTCACCTCATCGTCGGTATAGCCCAACACCATGGCGTGATGTGCATAAGCCGCCATACCTCGCACTCCGAAAAGAATGAGGGATTTGAGACTGCGCACATCCTCCTGTGCGTCCCAAACATTCTTCATATCGTAATCATCCGTGCGGCCGCACACAGAGGCGCAGCCGGAGCAGTCGGGAACGAGGCGAGCCTTTTCCTCATGCACGCGATCAATCAGTTCACAGATGGTCTTTTCATTGAAGTTCACATTTGTAATGGTGGTAAACAGCCCCTCGATTATCAGGCGCCATGTACCCTCATTCACATCCGGAGCATTGTCCGTCGCACGGGACAGCCCGACCAAAGCGCCGGTCAGCTCGTCCTGAAGCTTCGCCACATCGGCGGTTTTTCCGCAGACGCCTGCTTTTCCCCTGCAGCCGATACCGCCTGCCGTCTGTTCGCACTGAAAGCAAAACATTTTTTGATCCATCCTGAAACCCTCTCTTTCATTTAATCAAGTATATTTCCATCCGTGGAAACGGTTACTACCTGCCATGGAATAAATTTTCCGCTGTTCTGCAAAGCGGTTTTCACTGCGTGCTCCAGTCCTCCGCAGCACGGAACCTCCATGCGTACGACGGTCACGCTCTTAATGTCGTTATTTCGAATGATTTCGGTGAGCTTTTCGGAGTAGTCCACGCTGTCGAGCTTCGGGCAGCCCACAAGCGTGATATGTCCCTTAATGAACCGCTCGTGGAAAGCGGCATAGGCGTAAGCCGTGCAGTCGGCGGCAACGAGCAGCTTCGCACCGTCAAAAAAGGGTGCATTCACAGGGACAAGTTTAATTTGTACCGGCCACTGGGAAAGACGGCTTTGAGCTGCTACGGGAGTAGCCTCAACACCCGACGGTTCCGTGTGCTGAATGGTTTTCATCCGTGTTCCGGGGCAGCCGACGTGAATGCGTTTCCCCTCCTGCTGCATCTTTTTCTGTTTATTTGCCAACACCGCAGCTTCGTCATAGGCGGCAGCCTCGCGTTCTACAAATGAGATCGCCCCGGTGGGACAAGTTGGCAGGCAGTCACCCAAACCGTCACAGTAGTCGTCACGCATCAGCTTTGCCTTGCCGTCCACCATGGCGATGGCTCCCTCGTGGCAAGCTTCGGCACAGGCGCCGCAGCCGATACATTTATCCTGATCAATCTCGATGATCCTCCGTTTCATTTCAATACCTCCTTGCATTTGTGACTCAATTATAGTACACTCAAATCATCAAGTCGGTTGAATTTTCGACGAAAGAGGATTTTATGAAAGATTTTTTGCCTGTTATACTTTCTGCTCAGCTTTTTTCCGGCATCTCCGCAGAGGAGCTGACCTCGATGCTTTCCTGCCTCAAAGCGGAAAAAAGGGACTTTCCGAAGGAAGGCTTTGTGCTGCACGCCGGCGATACGGCGGACTCAATCGGCCTCGTGCTGGCAGGGTCTGTTCTGATCATTCAGGAGGATATTTGGGGAAACCGAAATATTCTTTCTAAAGCGGGACCCGGACAGGCTTTTGCCGCCGCATATGCCTGCGTCCCCGGCTCCATGCTGAATATGAGCGTCATAGCGGAAACGCCAGTCACCGTGATGTTCCTGAATGTAAATCGCATTCTGAATGTGTGTCCGTCTGCCTGCTCGCACCACAGTCGAGTCATCCGAAATCTCCTCGGCGAGCTTGCTGACAAAAATCTTCGGTTTAACGAAAAGCTTACGCACATGGGGCAGCGTACAACACGGTCGAAGATCATGTCCTATCTTTCCGCTGAAGCGCAGCGGCTCGGAGCCTATGAATTTGACATTCCCTTTTCAAGACAGCAGCTTGCCGATTATCTCGGCGTCGAGCGCAGCGGACTGTCGTTGGAGCTTGGAAAAATGCGCAGCGAGGAGCTTATTGATTTTCACAAAAGCCACTTTATTTTGAAGGTGTAACTTCCCTTTTTGATGGTATGCCGTATTTAAATTGCGGGGAGGCGAGACGGTGGGACTTTTGTCGGATGAGCGGCTTATCTACGAGGTTCTCTCGGTCGTAGAGGAAATACCGAAGGGGCGTGTGGCTACCTACGGTCAGATCGCACGGCTGGTCGGGAGAGATCGCAACGCACGTTTAATTGGGACGGTACTCAGCCGTGCCGACTATTACGGGCAGTACCCGTGCCACCGTGTTGTGAATCATGCGGCAGGCTGGCACCCGGCTGGCTTGAACAGGCGGAGCTGCTGCGGCAGGAGGGCGTTGTTTTGAAGGACGCCGATCACGTCGATTTGAAAGCGTATCAGTGGGACGCTTGATAAGCAAAAATTTCCGGAGGTCACAATGGAGCTGACAGTAAAGCATTTTTCGGAGTTAAGTGCAGAAGAACTGTTTGAAATTTATAAGCTGCGCATCTCGGTATTCGTGGTCGAACAAAAATGTCCTTATCAGGATGTTGACGATTTAGACCGTGTTGCGTATCATCTTTGGCTGCGGGATGATGACGGCATAAAAGCCTATGCACGGGTCTTGCCGCAAGACACAGCTTTTCCGACAGTTGCGATCGGTCGTGTGATTGCGATAAAGCGTCGCTGCGGACTGGGCAGCAAAATCGTAGAAGCAGCCATTGATGTTGCGAAAACCAAGCTTCATGCCGACACGATCACCATTGAAGCGCAGACCTATGTCCGTTCATTGTATGAAAAGCTTGGTTTCCGTCAGAGTTCCGAAGAATTTTCAGAGGACGGCATTCCGCACATTCAAATGCAGTTATTTCTGCGGAATCGCAGTTTTACGGAGGTGCAAACGCACGAAAAAGTTTAGTCCCGTGGTGTGCGTTATCATTATGCTCATTTTGAAATTACGAGCAACAGTGCTATTTTAACAGCATATAAAGCGTAAGAAAGGCAATCTTTATGTGGATTCTCTTTGCGTTCGGCTCGGCACTGTTTGCCGGGCTGACTACGATTCTTGCAAAATGCGGCATCAGGAAAACCGACTCCGACGCTGCGACTGCGATCAGAACCGTCTTCGTACTGCTCTTTTCGTGGCTCATGGTGTGGATAGTCGGCTCGGCTCCGACGATCACATCGCTCAATGCGAAAACGTGGGTGTTTTTGATCCTGTCGGGTCTTGCGACAGGTGCATCGTGGCTATGCTACTTCCGTGCCTTGCAGCTCGGCGACGTCAACAAGGTCGTGCCTATCGACAAGTCCTCGACCGTGCTGACCATCCTTCTGGCGTTGATTTTCCTCGGTGAGCCGATAACGTGGCTCAAGGCGCTTGCGGTCGTGTGCATCGCCGTCGGTACCTTTATGATGATTGAAAAGAAGGAAAACTCCGGCGAAAAGCGTGAACGAAAAAGCTGGCTTCTGTATGCCGTGCTTTCAGCCGTTTTCGCATCGCTGACCTCCATCCTCGGAAAAATCGGCATCGACGGCGTCGAGTCCAATCTCGGAACCGCCATCCGTACCGGGGTCGTGCTTGTTATGGCGTGGCTCATCGTGTTTGTAAAGGGCAAGCTCCAGACGCTGAAGGACGTTCCGAAAAGTGAGCTTGGCTTCATTTGTCTGTCGGGTCTTGCGACGGGCGCATCGTGGCTGTGTTACTACAAGGCGCTGCAGGGCGGTCTTGCAAGCGTCGTCGTTCCCATCGACAAGCTGAGCATTCTCGTGTCCATCGGCTTCTCGGCGCTGGTGTTTAAGGAGCGCCTGTCGAAGAAGTCGGCGCTCGGTCTCGTGCTGATAGTCGCCGGTACGCTTATCATGCTGATATGACAAAACCGCCGCAATTTTGTGAAATTGCGGCGGTTTTTCCTGCCTTGTATGCACTGTTTGCATATATCATTGACCTGCGATAAATCTGTCGGGCGGGCGGCGCTTGAAATCGGCGGCGGGGTATGATATTATTTATACACTGAATATGCCGAGGAAATCTTTCTCGACGCCGACTTTTGCGTTTAAGGTCCTGCACAGCGGGACATTTCCACAAGGAGATAATACCGTGAATATCATTTACTGCAATTCGGATCTAATAGTGTGCATAAAGCCCGCCGGGGTAATATCCACCGACGAGCCGGGCGGTATGCCGGAGCTTATCCGCAGCGCCCTCGGCGACGAAAACGCCGACGTCAGGACGGTACACCGCCTCGATCAGGTCGTGTCCGGGCTTATGGTGTATGCGCTCAACCCCGAAACCGCCTCCGAGCTGAGTCGGCAGATTCGGGAAAACCAGTTTAAAAAGACCTATCTTGCGATAGTCCACGGCGTTCCGCAGGAGCGCAGCGGCAGAATGGAGGACATTCTGCTGCGCTCGAAGGAAAAGCACAAGACCTTCGTCGTGAACAAGCCCTGCCGCGGCTCGCAGGACGCCGTGCTTGAATATGAGCTGCTCGCCACAAAAGACGACAAGAGCATGGTCGAAATAAGGCTTATAACAGGACGGACGCACCAAATCCGTGCGCAATTCACGCACCGCCGTCTTCCCCTGCTCGGCGACAAAAAGTACGGCGGTCGGGACGACGGCTGCAACATTGCGCTTTGGTCGTATATGCTCGGCTTTGTAAACCCCGCAAGCGGGAAGTTCATGCGCTTTCAGGTAAAGCCGCCGAAGGAGTATCCGTGGAGCGACTTTGACCCGTCCGTCTACCCTCGTCTCGGTTAGGCTTAAACGAAAAAAACAGCGAAGCAAAGCTTTGCTGTTTTTTCGTTTTTTGTATCCTCAGATGAGGATGCCTCTCTTCTTTGCCTCGAAGGTCAGCTCGTCACGGAAGTCGGGGTGAGCGATGGCGATGAGCTGCTTTGTTCTCTCGCCGAGGCTGCGGCCTCTGAGGTGGGCAATGCCGTACTCGGTGACTATGCAGTCAACGTCGTTCTTGCTGGTGGTGCAGATTGCGCCGGGGGTGAGGATGGGCTTTATCTTGCTGATGGTGCCGCCCTTTGCGGTGGATGTGAATGCGATAAAGCTCTTGCCGCCCTTGGACTGGCAGGCGCCTCTGACGTAGTCAATCTGACCGCCGGAGCCGGACATATGCTTTGTGCCGACGCTCTCCGCGCAGACCTGACCGAAGAAGTCAACCTCAAGCGCCGCATTTATGGAGATCATATTGTCATTCTTGCAGATGACGTTGGGGTCGTTGACGTAGTTTACGGGCAGTATCTCGACCGCCGGGTTATCGTCGATGTAGTCGTAGATTCTCTTGGAGCCGTATGCAAAGGTGGTAACGCTCTTACCTCTGTGGATCTGCTTCTTGGAGTTATTGACCGCTCCGCACTCGATAAGCTCGACCATGGAGTCGGTGAACATCTCGGTATGTATGCCGAGGTCGTGCTTTGCCTTCAGCGCCATACCGGTGGCATCGGGAATAGCGCCGATGCCGAGCTGGATGCAGGCACCGTCGGGGATCTGCTCTGCGATGAGGTTGCCGATAGTGATGCTGACCTCGTCAAGCTTCACGGGAGGCAGCACGGGCAGCTCGTGGTTATACTCAACGATCGCATCTACCTGCGAAACGTGAAGCTGAGTGCCGCAGAGGCAGCGGGGCTGCTTGTCGTTTACCTCGACGAAAATTCTCTTTGCCTTGTCGAACATGGCTTCGATGTAGGAGCCGTTGAGTCCGAGGGAGAAGTAGCCGTGGCTGTCCATGGGAGAGACCTCGACGCAGACGGCGTCGTAGCTGTACTCGGCGAGAATGTGTCTCGGAATGTCTCTGTAATAGCAGGGCAGCAGATCTGCATAGCCGCCGTTTATCGCCTTGCGTGCGCCGCCGGAGGAGAACCAGCTGCAGCCCGTCATCTTACCCTTGAGGGACTCGTCTGCGTAAAACTCAAAGGGGTAAATGTCAAGCAGGGTCTGAACCTTGACGCCGGTGATGTCGCTGTTTTTGATCTTCTCCGCAATGGCGCTCATAATTGCGGGAGCCTGAGAGGGGCCGGTGTCCATGCCCATGAGCCAGCCGGACTTGACCTCCGCCGCGATTTGGTCGGCAGTGGTAAGTTTTTGTGCGTACAATGCTTTATAATCGGTCATTTTTGCACCTCGAATTATATTTTTGTGTTTATTACAATTTATTATTATATAATAGCGTGACAGGCTTTTCAAGTGGTGTTATAATCTTGACGGGGTGATTTGATTGAAATTTACGAAAATGCACGGAGCCGGAAACGACT
Organism: Oscillospiraceae bacterium; assembly: GCA_963625655.1. Lineage (GTDB taxonomy): Bacteria > Bacillota > Clostridia > Oscillospirales > Oscillospiraceae > F23-B02. The sequence goes on along the minus strand of CAVFTS010000017.1, from coordinate 3,063 downwards.
TTGTTATAATCGACGCCGTATCGGAGGGCATTACCCATGACATGGCGCCCGAACTTGCACGGCGCTTATGCGATCGCAGGCTCGGCATCGGCGCAGACGGGCTGATGCTCGTGTGTCCCGCAGAGAGCGGCGGGGACTTTAAGCTGCGGTTTTTTAACGCCGACGGTTCGCTCGGCGAGATGTGTGGCAACGGTGCCCGATGCATCGCACGCTACGGCTATGAACACGGACTCTCCGGGAAAACGCAGCACATCGAGACGACGGCGGGACCCGTGGTCGGAGAGCGCATAAGCGAAGTGCTCTATCGCATCCGCTTAAACGACCCGACGCTCATTGACCTGCACCGCACGGCGGAGGGGCTTGACTGCGCTTACGTCGAGCTTGGCTGCCCCGGTCTGCCGCACGCCGTTTTGCTTTTAGACGATTGGGACAGCTTAGACCGCAGCGAGCTTTTCGATCTCGGCAGGCGGCTGCGATACTCCGGCGCCTTCCCGAAGGGCGCAAACGTGAGCTTTGTCAAGATCCTCGACCGCAGCTCCGTCAAGGCGATAACCTTTGAGCGAGGCGTGGAGGACTTCACCCTTGCCTGCGGTACGGGGAGCGGCGCAATTACCACGGCGCTGACGCTCATGGGACTTCTCTCCGGCGACAATGTTACGGTCTCGATGCCCGGCGGCGACCTCACCGTCACGCTCTCTGACAAAACGACCCCCGCAGAGCTTTACCTCACGGGTCCGACCTGTGTCGTATTTGAGGGCGAGACGGCAGACTAAGTTGAATCCCCTGCCGGCTTAAACATAATGCGCAAAAAACAGGCATTCGTTTATGAATGTCTGTTTTTTAGTCACATCCGCCCGTGTGTCTGTATTTATCCCCCGCTTTGTGCTGTTATTCTGAAGCCGTTGTATGGGGTGCCGTTTTAAGCGCCCTTTACGACGCCCTGCCGTACCCGATAAATCCCAACTCCCTCTACATATGTCCTTATTTGATTGCCGATTTCTTCATCTTATCGGGTACGGCACATCATAATTGAGGTGATTTTGCATGAAGCGCTTCCTTTCGGTCTGTCTTGTGCTGCTGCTTCTTGTCGGCATCATGCCGGCAGTATCGGCCGCAAGCAGTCCCGATACCCTCACCGTTCAGACCAGAACGGGCAGCTACACATTTAACGTAGGCGACACCTTTACCTATTCCTACTGGCTCAGGCTCGCCCCCGACATTGTAAATTACAGCGAGGACTTTCTTGTCGACTACATCGCCAAGATCGCCGAGGAAAACGGCATCACCCTGCCGAACGGCGCTCTCAGCGGCATCGACATCGGCACACTCACCAAGATGGAGCTTAAGTCCGCAGGCGGCAACATCAAATATGACACCGACTGCCTCACACTCATAAGCTCCGAAATGCCCAACACCCGCAAGGGCTATATAGTACAGAAAACCGACCTCCTTGCAGGTACGCTCATAGACAGCGGCGTCCTTGACTTCACGAACGCCGACCTCGGCTTCTGGACGGGCAAGGTGAACAAGGATGCGGACAAAAAGGTCTTTCAGAACACCAACGTTCTCATCACCTGCAAGTTCCGTGTTACGCAGGGTTCCGACACCCCCGTGTACCTGCGCACCCGTCTGCGCCACCTTGAGGTCACGACGAACGGTCTTTTGGGGCTTACCGACGGCACCGATCTCGTGCTTGTCCACAGGGATCAGTCGGTCTTTATCCCCTACGAATCCTATGAGACCATAAACGACGAAAAGCCGCTGTACGTCCTCAAATCCCTCGTTGACGATGTCGGGCTTGACATTCGCTACATGAACACCTCCGGCGACAAGGATGATTACAGCCGCCCGGGTGCCGGAGTCACGGTCAATATGTACGGCGTTTCCACCGACGGACGCTATCAGAAGCTCAGTACGCAGACGACCGGCGACAAGGTAACGTGGTTTTACGACGTGCCGTATGGTCAATATTATGTAAACTGTTCGTTTGAAAACGAGCAGGGCAATTTCTACGCAACGCCCGATCCCGAAAAGGCGGAGCATATAAACGTCCCCGCAACGGGCGAGGTCCAGGCGCTGTGGCTCGTTCGCAGCGACCCGAGCGCCAACAAGCAGATAGACGTCTATTTAAGCTGGGAGGACGACGAGGGCTACCTGCCCGCACGTCCCGACTACCTCGTTGCGGAGCTTAAATCCGACGGTGCGCAGAATGTTCTGCACAAGCGCCTTATTGAGCGTGATCAGAGCCACGAAAGCTTTGATTGCGTTGACATTTACGACGAGCAGGGCGAAGCGATAGACTACACACTAAAGATCAGCGCCGTTATCGGCGCATCCGAGATAGCCTCCGGAAGCGGCGTTTTCCCCTACAAGGTGACGGTTGATGAGCGTACCGGTGACGACGGCTTTGAGGACTTCTATGTGACGCTGCGCTACGTCGGCGACCCCGACGATTTGGGCAAGATTACTCCCGACGAAAACGGTCACTACTGGGACGAGGACGGCACTCTGCGTGTTGAGCCGACCTGCACAAATCCCGGCAGAGCATACTACGTCTGCAAGCTGTGTCATGCAACGAAGTACGAGGTTTTAAGCGCCACCGGTCACAGCTGGGACGAGGGAAAGGTTCTTCGTAAGCCTACCGAAACGAGAGTCGGCGTAATGCTCTACACCTGCACCGCCTGCTCCGCCACCCGCTACGAGGACATCCCCACGCTTGAGCATCAGCACAGCTATACCGCCAAGGTCGTCGCTCCCACTTGCACGGAGCAGGGCTACACGCTGCACAGCTGCACCTGCGGCGACAGCTACAAGGATAATTACACCGCCGCCACGGGTCACAAGTGGGACGGCGGCACCATGATAAAGGTCCCGACCTACGACGAACCCGGCACCATACGCTATAACTGCACCAAGTGTGACAGCTACTACACCGTGTCCGTTCCCTCTCCTGAGCGCCCTGCGGAGTACCCGTTCACGGACGTTGAGGTTAACGGTTGCCACAAGCCCTTTGCCGACGCCATTTTGTGGGCTGCCGATAACGGCATAACTCAAGGCTACGGC
>CAVFTS010000016.1:0-38770 GCA_963625655.1 Oscillospiraceae bacterium | reverse complement strand
TCACCGCCGTCGGACTTTTCTCCATCCCCACGGAGAAGGAAATGCAATCCATGATAGAGGAAATACGGCAAAACCCTAAACGATTCAATGTTTCTGCATAACGCAGAACACGGTGAAGCCCCTCCGAATTCGAGACTTCACCGTATCCTACATAATTACTTCGCTATTGGCCCGTGCCACAGACGGTGCCTTTTTCAGCATATTGAGTGTTTTATTTTGCTCTGCTATCGATCTCTTCCCCGATCTTAGCGGCGAAGTCGTCGAGTGCCATTGCGCCCTCGTCGCCGCCTGCACGGGTGCGGACGGAAACGGTGCCGTTTTCGGCCTCCTTGTCGCCGACAATGAGCATATACGGGATCTTCTGACCCTGCGCCTCACGAATCTTGTAGCCGATCTTCTCGTTGCGCAGGTCGGACTCGACACGGATACCCGCCGCCGTGAGCTTCTCCTCTACGGACTTTGCGTAGTCGTTCGCACGATCGGTTATGGGCATAACCCTGACCTGAACGGGAGCGAGCCAAGTCGGGAACGCGCCCGCAAAATGCTCGGTGATGATGCCGATGAAGCGCTCGATGGAGCCGAATGCGACACGGTGGATCATAACGGGGCGGTGCTTTTCGCCGTCTGCGCCGACGTACTCAAGCTCGAAGCGTTCGGGAAGCTGCATATCGAGCTGTATGGTGCCGCACTGCCATGTTCTTCCGAGGGAGTCCTGAAGATGGAAGTCAAGCTTCGGGCCGTAGAATGCGCCGTCGCCCTCGTTTATGGTGTAGCTCTTGCCCATCTCGGTGACCGCTTCGGCGAGGGTCTTTTCGGCAAACGCCCAATCCTTCTCGTCACCCATGTGGTCTTCGGGCATGGTGGACAGCTCTATCTCGTAGCTCAGACCGAACAGAGAGTAGACCTCGTCAAAGAGCTTTGCGACGCCCTTTATCTCATCTTTCATCTGATCCCATGTCATAAAGATGTGTGCGTCGTCCTGCGTAAAGCAGCGGACACGGAACAGACCGTGCAGTGCGCCGGACAGCTCGTGACGGTGGACGATGCCCAGCTCGCCGACTCTCATGGGCAGGTCACGGTAGGAGTGCGGCTCCGACTTGTAGACCAGCATACCGCCGGGGCAGTTCATGGGCTTTATCGCATAATCCTCATCATCGATGAGGGTGGTGTACATATTCTCCTTGTAGTGGAACCAGTGGCCGGAGGTCTCCCACAGGTGGCGGTTTAGGATGATGGGGGTTGAAACCTCGACGTAGCCGTACTTCTTGTGTACCTCACGCCAGTAGTCGATGAGGGTGTTTTTAAGCACCATGCCCTTGGGCAGGAAGAAGGGGAATCCGGGGCCCTCCTCGCTTATCATAAACAGTCCGAGCTCCTTGCCGAGCTTTCTGTGGTCACGCTTTTTGGCTTCCTCGATGCGCTGAAGGTATGCGTCAAGCTCGTCCTTGTGCATGAAGCAGGTGCCGTAAACGCGCTGAAGCATCTTCCTGTCGGAGTCGCCTCTCCAGTATGCGCCGGTGCAGGAGGTGAGCTTTATGGCGTTGCCCTTGACTCTGCCGGTGCTGTCAAGGTGCGGGCCTGCGCACAGGTCGGTAAAATCGCCCTGACGGTAGAAGGAAATGACGGCGTCCTCGGGCAGATCGTTTATAAGCTCGACCTTATAAGGCTCATCCCTCTCCTCCATGAATTTGATTGCCTCGGCACGGGGAAGCTCGAAGCGCTCAAGCTTGATTTTTTCCTTGCAGATCTTGCGCATCTCCGCCTCAAGCTTCTCCAGAATTTCGGGAGTGATTGCAAAGGGTGCGTCAAAGTCATAGTAAAAGCCGTCGGCTATTGCGGGGCCTATAGCGAGCTTTACCTCCGGGTACAGGCGCTTTACCGCCTGAGCGAGGATATGGCTCGTCGTGTGACGGTAGGTATCCTTAAATTCGGGGTTTTCAAAAGTGTACTTCTTCTCGTCCATTCTCTTTTCTCCTTTCATTTACCGCCGGAACGGAAAAAACGCCCCTGACAAAATGTCAAGGGCGTAATTGCTTACACGGTTCCACCTTGATTAAGCCGACGGGAGATGTTTTGCTCTCGTCAACTTTAGTCTCATCATGCGCTTAACGGGCGCGGTGCGAAAGTGCATTTCCTCACTTTGGCTCGGGAGTGGTACGGTCGGCATTTCGGCGGCTTTCAGCCAAGGCCGCTCTCTCTGTAAAACTGCTCCGCATGTCTCCGTCACGGGTATTAACCCATCGCTGATTCTATGATAGTATCACCGTTTACCCGCAATGTCAACCAATTTTTCGCTGAACAAATTTGACCAGCTCGACTATCGGGATGACGCAGAAGCCGAGACCTATTGCGATGAGATACTCGTTAAGCTCAACGGACGCAAAGCCGAAGGCTTCCGCCAAAAGCGGAATCTCGCAGACGGCGGTGGTCATGACAAGTGAGCCGACGGCGGCGAGGTAAAGCATCTTATTGTTGTTCCCGATACCGAATATGCTGCCACGCTGCGAGCGCATATTGAAGGAGTGGAATATCTCCGCCATGCTCATGGTGAGAAACGCCATCGTCGTGCCATCGGGCGAGTTTGCGATCTCCCAAACACCGCTTTCGATGTAATGCCCGATGAAGTAGGACACGAGAGTGAGTGCGGAAACGACAAAGCCCTGATATGCGATGTCAACGCCCATGCCGCCGGCAAACACTCCGGCAGAGGCGGGTCTCGGTGAGCGGCGCATGATGTCACGCTCGCCCTTTTCCATGCCGAGCGCAAGCGCCGGGAAGCAGTCGGTCACAAGATTTATCCACAGAAGATGCACGGGCTGAAGTATCGTAAAGCCGAGCATCGTCGCTGCGAAAATGCTTATGACCTCGCTGAGGTTCGACGCCAGCAGGAACTGTATCGCCTTGCGTATGTTGTCGTAGATGCGGCGTCCCTCGCCGACCGCACCGACGATGGTCGCAAAGTTGTCATCGGCAAGCACCATGTCGGCAACGTTCTTCGTAACGTCGGTGCCGGTTATGCCCATGCCGACGCCGATGTCGGCGGTCTTTATCGACGGAGCGTCGTTGACGCCGTCTCCGGTCATCGCCGTGACGTAGCCCGCATTCTGCCACGCCTTTACGATGCGGGTCTTATGCTCCGGCTGCACACGGGCGTAAACGCTGATGCTGCGGAACACCTTCTCAAACTCCTCGTCGCTCATCGCCGAAAGCTCAAGCCCCGTAACGGCACGCTCGCCCTCGTGCAGTATACCCAGCTCCTTGGCTATGGCTACCGCCGTATCGACGTGGTCTCCCGTTATCATGATTGCTCTGATGCCGGCAGCCTCGCACTCCTCTATCGCCGCCTTGACCTCCGGTCGCACGGGGTCTATCATTCCGCACAGTCCGATAAAGCAGAGCTTCTGTTCAAGATACTGCGGTACGGCGCTTTCGGGGGTTGAGTCCCAACGCCTTTCCGCACAGGCGAGGACTCTAAGCGCTCTGTCCGCCATCGCCTTGTTTGCGGCAAATATTTTTTTGCGGTACTCCTCGGTCATGGGAACGGGCTTGCCGTCCTCAAGGTAGTATTCGCAGCGGTCGATAACTATGTCGGGAGCGCCCTTGGTAAACTGAACGATGCCGTCGGGCGCACGATGCAGGGTACTCATCATCTTTCGTCCGGAGTCAAAGGGTGCCTCCGTAAAGCGGGGAGCCTTCTCCTTGAGTTCGGGCTTTTCAAGTCCCAGTGACGCCGCCCACTGTACGAGCGCCGCCTCCGTCGGCTCGCCGCTGACCTCTCCGTTTCCCGACAGCTCGGCATCGCTGCACAGCGCCATGGCTGCGGAAAGGCGCTTCTCATCGCTGCCGAAGAAGTCCGTTACCGTCATCTTGTTCTGCGTGAGCGTACCCGTTTTGTCGGAGCAGATTATCTGAGCGCAGCCGAGGGTTTCGACCGCAGTCAGGCGACGGATTATCGCATTGCGCTTGGACATATTGGTGACGCCGATGGACAGCACCAAGGTCACGACCGCCGCAAGACCTTCGGGTATCGCAGCGACCGCAAGGGAAACGGCTATCATAAACGAATCCAGAACCGCCTCAAACTCAAGCCCTCCGGCTCTGAGTATCTGCACGGCAAACACGGCGGCGCAGATACCCAGCACGAGGTAGGTCAGCACACGGCTGAGCTGATTGAGCTTTATCTGTAAAGGGGTCTGACCCTCCTTTGCCTGCGAAAGGGCGTCGGCGATCCTGCCCATCTCGGTATCCATACCCGTTGCGCAGACGACCATAACGCCTCTGCCGTAAACGACGGTCGAACCCATGTACGCCATATTCGTTCTGTCGCCGAGGGGCACCTCTCCCGCTGCGGCGAGTGCCTCTGAGGTCTTGTCAACCGGGACGGATTCGCCGGTCAGAGCGGCTTCCTCAATCTTCAGGCTTGCGCTTTCGATTATCCTGCCGTCTGCGGGAACGGCGTCACCCGCTTCGAGCAGCACCACATCGCCGGGGACGAGGTCTTCACTGTGAACGGTGTGTATTGTGCCGTTACGCATGACCTTCGAGCTTGCGGCGGACATTTCCCGCAGCGCCTCAATCGCCTTTTCCGCCTTGTTCTCCTGATAAACGCCGAGAGCGGCGTTCACGATGACGACGGCAAGAATGATTATCACGTCGGCAAAGCTCTCGCCCTCGCTGACGGCCAGCACGCCGGATATTGCCGCCGCACAGAGCAGAATAATTATCATCGGGTCCTTCATCTGCGCAAAAAAGCGCTTAATGAGGGAATCCTTCTTTGCTTCGGCAAGCTTATTCTTACCGTGCTCCGAAAGTCTCTTTTCCGCTTCGGCGGTGCCGAGACCCTCATGTGAGGACCCCAGCTCCTCTAAGACTCTCTCTTTTTCCTCGCAATAATATCTCATCATATCATCCTTCCTGAGCTGTTTTACACTAAAAGAAAAAGACCTTTACGGGTAAAACCCGTAAAAGTCTTGCAAATACATAACCTTGCGGCTCAGTATCCCATGCACCGAGCCATACGGCCGTGATGACGATGCACGGACGCCAATGCGTCAGCTACTCCCTTTTACCGAGCCGGTGTCTCCGGCTCACTTGCTTTCCATACAAATTAGCATAAACTCGGTGCCGTGTCAATCAAAAGCGTGCGAATTCACAAATGTTTAACAAGCTGATATTCAGCTCCTTATGGCGGGGAGGTTCCATTTGTAGACCGTTGCCAGCACACGCAGCACGATGATGACCGCCATTCCCGAGACGGCGGCTATCGTCTCATGCACGCCGAGTGCGAAAAGTCCGTAGTAAACGCCGCCGCCGAGCAGCGACGCAACGGCGTACACACGCTTGCGCAGCACCTTCGGCATCTTGTTGATCATCATGTCACGCAGCATACCGCCGCCGACACCAGTGCTCATGCCGAGCACCAGTATGAGCAGGACATTATCGCTCTGCTGCATTGCGGTGTTCATGCCGGACACGGTGAACACTGCAAGACCGACGGCATCGAACATATTGTTGACGCTGTCGAGCTTGTCCCTGTGCTTCCTGTACTTTTCACGGCGAATGTAAGCGTCCGCAAAGACGACGAGCGCCGCAACCGCTGCCACGGCAAGGTACACATAGCTCACGAACATCTTGGGCGGGGTCAGGCCGAGCAGAAGGTCTCTTATAACGCCGCCGCCGAGGGCTGTGACGACCGCAAGGAATATAACGCCGAATATATCGGCATCATGCTCCAGCGCCGCCATTGCTCCCGACACGGCAAACGCCGCTACACCTATAATTTCAAGTGCATATATAAGCTCGTCCATCACACATTGAATCTGAACAGCGTAACGTCGCCGTCGTTCATAACATATTCCTTGCCCTCGGACCTCAAGAGTCCCTTCTCCTTTGCCGCCGCCATGCTGCCGCAGCTTTTGAGGTCGTCAAAAGCGACGATCTCGGCTCTGATAAAGCCTCGCTCAAAGTCGCTGTGAATCTTGCCCGCCGCCTGAGGCGCCTTGGTGCCCTTCTTTATCGTCCACGCACGGCACTCATCCGCACCGCAGGTGAGGAAGGATATGAGGCCCAAAAGCGAGTAGGAGGTCTTTATCATGCGGTCAAGTCCGCTTTCGCTCATGCCAAGCTCCTCAAGGAACATCTCACGCTCGTCCGGCTCCAAGGCTGCAATCTCCGCCTCGAGCTTTGCGCAGATGGGCAGCACCTCGGCGTTCTCCGCCGCTGCGATCCCGCAAAGCTCCTTGTAGTAGGGGTTGTCGGCATAAGACGCAATGCCGTCCTCATCCATGTTTGCGGCGTAAATGACAGGCTTTATCGTGAGCAGGTCGCTCGTTGCGATAAGCTCCATGTCCTCCGGGTCGCAGTCAAAGCTTCTGACGGATTTGCCTTCGTTCAGATGCTCCAAAAGTCCCGTAAAGACCTCCGCCTCGTGCAGATATTTTTTATCCGCCTTTGCGTTTTTATTTGCCTTCTCGATGCGGCGCTCGACCATTTCCATGTCCGCCATGATAAGCTCAAGGTCAATTATCTCAACGTCACGCTTCGGGTCGGTGCCGCCTTCAACGTGTATGACGTTCTCGTCGTCAAAGCAGCGCACAACGTGAACGATGGCGTCGGTGTTGCGGATGTTTGACAGGAACTTGTTGCCCAAGCCCTCGCCCTTGCTTGCGCCTCTGACGAGTCCCGCTATATCGACGAACTCGATGACTGCGGGGGTGTACTTTTTAGGCTCGTACAGCCCTGCGAGGAAGTCCAGTCTCTCGTCGGGAACGCTGACCATTCCGACGTTCGGCTCGATGGTGCAGAAGGGGTAGTTTGCGCTTTCGGCACCGGCATTTGTGATTGCGTTAAAAAGCGTTGATTTGCCGACGTTCGGCAGTCCCACGATACCTAATTTCATATGTATTTCTCCGTTTCGGAAGCGTTTTTGCATTTGAAAGGGCGGCTGTCTGCCGCCCTATACTTTTAATAATTTCAGCCCTGATCGTCGCCATCGGACGGCTTATCGTCCGGCAGAGGTTCGTCGTTTTCCGGCTCGTCAAAGCGGGCGATCTTGCGTGCGGGACGCTCGATGCTGTCGTCACGCATACCGGGCTGCGGCTTAGGCTCCGGGAAATAGCCGTTGTCGCAGTAGAAGTTGAAGTCCGCACCCTCGATGCTCTCATGCTCAAGCAGGTACTCCGCAACACCGATAAGCTGCGAACGGTGCTCGGTCAGGATCTTCTCGCACAGCGCCGCCGCCTCGTCGAAGATGCGTTTGACCTCCTCGTCGATGATGCCCGCCGTCTCCTCGGAGTAGCTCTTGGTGGTGCCGAAGTCACGGCCTATGAAGATGCTGTGGTCGGAGCTGTCGAAGGAAATGGGTCCGAGCCTGTCACTCATGCCGTACTTCGTGATCATGTTCCTTGCGGTATTCGTCGCCTGCTGAATATCGCCCGATGCGCCGGTGGATATATCGTCAAGGAACAGCTTTTCGGCCATTCTGCCGCCGAGCGCCATAACGATGCTCTCGAACATCTGGCTCTTTGAGGTGAAGCTCTCCAGATCCTCCTGCGGGCGGAAAAGCGTAAAGCCTCCGGCGGGACCTCTGGGGATAATGGTTATATAATGCACGGGGTCTGTATGCTCAAGGTACTTGCCCGCAATTGCGTGACCCGACTCGTGGTATGCGGTAAGGCGCTTTGCCTTGTCGCTCATCTTGCGGCTCTTCTTTTCGGGACCCATCTCCACCTTGAGTATCGCCTCATCGCAGTCCGCCATGGTGATAAAGCGATGCTTTCTGCGCACGGCAAGCAGCGCAGCCTCGTTGAGCAGGTTCTCAAGATCGGCGCCGGAGAAGCCGGGCGTACCCTTTGCGATGGAGTTGAGGTCAACGTCGTCGGCAAGGATCTTGCCCCTTGCGTGGATGCGCAGTATCGCCTCTCTGCCTCTGATATCGGGCAGACCGACGTAGATCTGTCTGTCGAAGCGGCCGGGACGCAGCAGCGCATTGTCGAGAATGTCGGCACGGTTGGTCGCCGCCATGACGATAACGCCCTCGTTGTTTCCGAAGCCGTCCATTTCGACGAGAAGCTGGTTCAGGGTCTGCTCACGCTCGTCGTGACCGCCGCCGAGGCCGGAGCCTCTCTGACGTCCGACTGCGTCAATCTCGTCGATGAATATGATTGCTGGAGCAATCTTCTTCGCCTGATCAAACAGGTCTCTGACACGGCTTGCGCCGACGCCGACGTACAGCTCAACGAAGTCGGAGCCGGAGATGGACAGGAACTGCACTCCCGCCTCACCCGCTACGGCCTTTGCGAGCAGGGTCTTGCCGGTACCCGGAGGTCCTACGAGCAGGACGCCCTTGGGTATCCTTGCGCCCATGCCGGTAAACGCCTTGGGGTCACGGAGGAAGTCAACGATCTCACGCAGCTCCTCCTTTTCCTCGTCAGCGCCGGCAACGTCCCTAAAGGTCTTTTTGTTCTTCTCCTCGCTGCCGAGCCTTGTGCGGGCCTTGCCGAACTTGCCGATGCCGTTGGCGCCGCCGCCGGAGCGGTTCATCATAATATACCAGAACAGGACGATAAGTCCGAAGGTTATTACATAGGGGATTATCGCAAGCCACCAGTTGGTCTGCGGCTGCGTTATCTCATAATCTTCAATGATGCCATTATCGTACTGCTCTTTTATAAGCTCGTTAAAGTCCTCATAAAACAGCGAGAAGCTGTACACCTCGAACTCGACCTTATGCGTGCCGTCGCCCTTGTCGTCACGAACCGTCATCGTAATGATGTCGGAGCTGCCGTCGTATTCAAAGGATTTTACCTTTTCGTCTTTAAACAGGTCGTAAACCTCGGAGTAGGAGATTTGTTCGGTCTCACCGCCGTTTAAGAGAACGAAGATTATGACCATCGTCATAATGAGCAGGATCACATAGAATCCTATGTCTCTGGATCGGTTGCGTTTGGGGTTCAAACTATCACTTCTTTCCTTGTGCAGGCAATCATTCTTCGGCCATGTAGATTTCAGGCTTCAGCACACCTATGTAAGGCAGATTGCGGTATTTTTCGTTATAATCAAGCCCGTAGCCCACGACGAAAGCGTCGGGAACTTCAAAGCAGGAGTATTTCGCATAAACGGGAGCCTTGCGGCGGGAGGGCTTGTCCATCAGCGTTGCTATGGTGATGGACGCCGGATTGCGGTTCATGAGGTAATTCTGAAGGTAGCTCAGCGTCATGCCGGAGTCGAGGATGTCCTCGACCATAATGATGTGTCTGCCCTCGATGTTCTGGCTGAGGTCCTTGTGGATCTCGACCGCGCCGGTGGAGGTGGTTCCCCGATAGGAGGAGACCGCCATAAAATCGACGGAGCAGGGAATCGTAACGCTGCGCATGAGGTCCGCCATGAAAACGAAGCAGCCCTTCAAAACGCCGACGAAAATCGGATCCTTGCCCGCAAAGTCCTTGGAGATCTGTGCGCCGAGGTCTGCAACCTTTTCCGCTATTGCGTCCTCGGTAAAGAATATGCTTTCAATGTCATTTCTCATCTTTTTCATTCTCTCCCGTGCAGTTTATTTTATTTATTTTCACTCTCAAAACCGTGTCCCCCGATTCGGCTGCGACTCTCTCGTCCATACCCATTCCGAGCACCGCAATGGGTCCGTTTCTGTCACGCAGCACGGGGATCATATCCCGCCTTGCGACGGGAACGTTGCGCTCACGCAAAAGCTCCTTGAGGCTTTTTGTGCAGCCTCTGCCCCGAAGCCTTATCCTGTCGCCGTCCTGTCGAGGAGTAAGGGATATGCTACCACAAATGCCGGAGTATTTAAAGTCAAAATTGTGAATGTTATCAATTTGTTTGCAATTTTCGATTATTTCTCCCGAAATCCTTATTCCGGCTTCGGGAACGTCGATGCCGCCGTTTATCGGAATGACGTAGCTGCCGAGCTTTTCGGCGGCGCCGCCGAAAAGGAGCTTATCCCTGTCCCGTGCGATGCGCATCCCTCGGACGTCGACGAATTTGTTCTCCGGGCTTTTGAGCAGCGCAAGTATCGCATCGGTCTGCACGGCGGAAAGCCCGCTCCCGCAGACGATCCTCAGCACCCGTACTGCGACCGCTCTCGGCAAAGCCGCCAGCTTTTCCGCCGGAAGCGAATCGTCGAGGTAGTTTTCCTCGGCAAATCCCCTTGCGACGAAGTACAGGCAGGCATCGTCATCACGCAGGCTCTCGGCGGTGCGCAGGCAGCCGGAGGCAAAGCTCGGATTAAGCTCATAAAGCACCGGCATGACCCTGTGCCTGAGCTTGTTTCTCGTATAGTCATCGTCGAGGTTAGTGCTGTCGGTAACGTAGCCGGTGCCCCGAGCGTCAAGATAGCTCAGTATCTCCGCTCTCGTCGTCGAAAGCAGCGGACGTATAAACTCGTCACGCACCGGTGGTATGCCCGCAAGTCCTCTCGCTCCCGCTCCCCGCACGAGGTTTAAAAGCATCGTCTCTGCGTTATCCTCGGCATTGTGTGCGGTTGCGATCTTGTTGCAGCCTGTCTTTTTCGCTGCGGAGCGCAGGAAATCGTAGCGCATGGCTCTGGCTGCGTCCTCCGTACTTCTGCCGCTGTCTCTTGCGAGCGCCGCAACGTCTCCCCTGCCGCAGGCAAAGCTTATACCCTCTCCGCGGCAGAAATCCTTGACAAACTCCTCGTCCCTGTCGGATTCCTCGCCCCGCAGGCAGTGGTTAAAATGCGCCGCCGCAACGGTGATGCCGAGCGTCTCGGCATTGTCGTGCAGCCACGAGAGCAGGCACATGGAGTCTGCACCGCCGGAGACTGCGCACAGCACCCTGTCTCCCGGACGGAGCATACCGTATTTTTTAATATACTCAATAATCATCTTCGTTATGGAGGTTGTCGCAGGATGCGAAGGTCGTGTACTCCGGAAGCCAAGTCAGATTGACGGTGCCGGTCTGTCCCTTCCTGTTTTTCAGCACTATCGCCTCGGCAAGATTGGGATTCTCCGCCTCCCTGTTATAATACCCGTCTCTGTAAAGCGCTATTACGACGTCGGCATCCTGCTCTATTGCGCCGGACTCTCGGAGGTCCGACAGCACGGGACGCTTGTTCGGTCTCGTCTCGCAGTTACGGCTGAGCTGGCTTAAGCATATAACGGGGATGTTAAGCTCCTTTGCCATGATCTTCAGCATACGGCTCATGTCCGAAACGACCTGCTGACGGTTTTCGTTGCTGTAGCTTTTATTTCCGCCCGACGACTGCATGAGCTGGAGGTAGTCGATGACCACAAGGCCGAGATTCGACAGTCTGCGGCACTGTGCGCTCATGTCCGCAACGGTGAGCGTGGGGTTATCGTCGATGCGCATATCGGTGGTATAAAGTGACTGCGCCGCCGTACCGACACGCTTCCACTCATCGGGGCTTAGCTGCCCCGTGAGAAGGTTTTGCGCCGGAATAAGTCCCTCGCCCGCAAGCAGTCTGCTGACAAGCTGCTCTCTGCTCATTTCGAGTGAGAACACGGCAACGGTCTTACCCGAAGTTTTGGCGACGTGGAGCGCAATGTTCATTGCGATGCTCGTCTTGCCCATGCCGGGTCTTGCGGCAACGAGTATAAGCTCGCCCTTATTAAGGCCGAGAATGCTGCGGTCGATATCGGGCAGACCCGTTGACAAACCGGGGATCTTTGCGCCCGATGTTGCCGCCGCAGAAAGGCTCTCATACACGCTCTGCACGACGGCGGATACCGGCACGAGACCGCCCACCGTTCTGTCCTGACGCAGCGCATATATCTTGCGCTCTGCGGCTTCGAGCATCGACTCCGCCTCGCCGGTTCCCTCGTACACGAGCTTGTTTATCTCGTCCGCCGTCTGCGCAAGGTTGCGCAGAAGCGCCCTGTCCTTTACGATGGCGGCGTACTCAAGCACGTTTGCGGCGGTCGGCGTGACATTCATCAGCTCCGCAATATATGCGTCGCTGCCGTCCTTATAAACTCCCCTGACCTTCATCTGGTCGAGGATGGTTATGGGGTCGATGGTCTGACCGTAGGAAAACATGGCATATACCGTTTCGAATATATCCCTGTTTTGCCGAATATAAAATTCATCCGCTCTGACCTTCTCGATAACGTCGGGTATGCAGCCGGCGTCGATAAGCATGGAGCCTATCACCGCCTGCTCCGCAGCGGCGGAGTGCGGCACCTGTTTTCCCAGCAGCTCGTCCATAATCTTTCTCCTTGACGGTATTTATCAGGCTTCTATCACAAGCACGCTCACGTTTGCGCTTATCTCGTAGCCGAGCTTTGCCTTGACGGTGTAGCTGCCGAAGGTCTTGATGGGCTCTGCCTGAACTATCTTGTTTTTCTCGATGTTGATGCCGTGCTGCTCACGCAGAGCGTCGCTTATCTCCTGGCTCGTAACGGAACCGAAGAGCTTTCCGGCGCCGCCTGCCTTTGCACGGATTGTGACGGTGATCGCAGAAAGGCGCTTTGCGTTTTCCTCCGCCTCCGCCTTTTCCTTTGCGATGAGCGCCGCCTTCGCCTTTTCCTTGAGCTTCATGGTGTTTATATTGTCCGCAGTCGCCTCGCTCGCGAGCTTTCTGGGCAGGAGATAATTGCGGGCGTATCCGTCGGATACCTCTTTCATCTCGCCCTTTTTGCCCTGACCCTTTACGTCTACGTTAAAAATGACCTTCATAGTAAAGCCTCCTTAGTTGTCCATATATTCGTCTATTGCCTTTATGAGCATGGAAACGCCGTCACGCAGGCTCACGCCCTTTATCTGAGCCGCCGCAGCGTTGCGGTTGCCGCCTCCGCCCAGCTTTTCCATTATCATCTGCACGTTCACGTCTCCGATGGCTCTCGCCGAGACGCTCACACCGTCGCCGTCGGGGTACATCACCATCGATGCCTCGACTCCCGCAACGTTTAAAAGCTCGTCCGCCGCCTGCGCCGCAACTATCCTGTCCTGCGCCGTTTCCGGCATGGCAATCGCCACGGAGCGATAGGTTCTCGCATTCTGAAGTATCTTGTACTTTGCGACGGTCTGCTCGATGCCGCTCTGCATAAGCTTCTTGACCTCGACCGTGTCCGCACCCGCACGTCTGAGGAACGCCGCAGCGTCAAAGGTACGCTCGCCGGTGCGCATGGTGAAGTTCTTTGTGTCAAGCACGATGCCGGAGAGCATTGCCTCCGCCTCGCAGGGCAGAAGATCCGGCTCGTCCATCACGACCTCCATTATCTCCGTCATAAGCTCGCAGACGGAGGATGCGTACTGCTCTATATAGCTCATATCCGCACGCTCGATATACGTCGCCGCTCTGCGGTGGTGGTCGATGACTGCCACCTTGTTGCAGGATTGCAGCAGCGCAAGATCCTCGACCTGTTCGGGTCTGTTGGTGTCAACGACGACGAGCAGGGTCTTGCCGTCCGCCATGAGCATCGCCTCCTGCGGGCTTATGAAGGCGTTGACGTACTCCGGCGTCTTTTTGAGCTTTTCGATGAGCGACTTTGCCGCCGTCCTTTCGGTGTCGGCGACGATGTGTGCCGGAATGCCGTACTTTCTCGCAATGCCGCAGACCGCTACCGAGCCGCCGACGCTGTCCATGTCGCCGAAGCGGTGACCCATGACCAGAACGCCGGAAGCGTCCTTAATAAGCTCCGCCAGAGCGTTTGCCTTGACCCTTGATTTGACCTTGGTGCGGGTCTCAACCTCTCCCGCCTTACCGCCGAAGAATTCGAAGTTGTAGCGGTTTTTAATGACCGCCTGATCGCCGCCTCGTGAAAGCGCCATCTCGATGCTGAGCTCCGCAAACTGCATCGCCTCGGTCATGGTGTCTGCGTCCTTGCCGACGCCGACGCTCAAGGTGGCGTGTATTCCGCTGGGGCTTACGACCTGATGCACCGCCTGGAGGATGTTGAACTTGTCCTCGGTTATCTTAGGCAGATACCTCGACTCAAAAACAAAGAGGTAGCGATCCCTGTCGTAGCGGCGAAGGATGCCGTTTTTGTCCTCGCACCACTGCTGGAGCTTGTCGCCTATTGCGTCACGCAGGTCGTTTCTCATACGCTCCGGCTGGTTCTTCATCAGCTCGTCAAAGTTGTCGATGACGAATATCGCCGCAACGGGCTGGGAATCCTGGTACTCCTGACGCATAAGCTCATAGTCCGTCACGTCCACCCAGTAGGTGATGCCCATATAGTTGCTCTCGTTGTCGTCCTCGCCGGAGCGGACTATGTTGCCGCATATCTGATACTTTCTGCCGCCGATGCCGAGAAGCGTCGGGCAGCGGCTCTTGCCCTCGACGAGCCACTTACCGGAAAACTCCGGTATAAGCTCCGCCACGCTGCGCTCCATCCTTGCGCCGTGAGAGCCGCAGATTTCAAAAAACAGCTCGTTGCCCCAGATGATCCTCGAATCCGAAAGCCGGAACACGACTATAGGCAGCGGGAAGTTCATAAGGGTGCTGTTTTTCGCCGTCTCCGCACTGTAGGTGACGGACTCGATATACGCCTTGAGCGCCTTGCGTCTCTTCCTGCGGTTCACGAGCGAGTAGATGACGAGCGCCAGTATTGCGACGCCCTCCGCCGCAGCAAGATAGAGATTCAGCTTCTGTCCGAGGCCCGTAAGAAAGGTCGCAACGGCGAATATCACCAGAAAGAACAGGTACGGTATGGTATTCGGTTCAAAAACCGACTGTGTGTTTTTGTTTTTCACAGTCTGCCTCCTTTTCCGTACAAATTACAGTAATCCATTAAAGATATCAAATTATATCAAAGTATTTGCTTTATTACAACAGAATTTTAGGTTTAATTTGTTCAAAGCTGCATATTCTAAGCGCAAAGGACGTGATAAATTGAAGGCAGTCATAATGGCGGGCGGCATGGGCAAGCGCCTAAAGCCCGTGAGCGGCGACACGCCGAAGCCCATGACGCCGCTTTGCGGCAGACCCGTGATGGAGTATGTCCTGCTGTTGCTCAAAAAGCATGGTATAGACGAGGTCTGCGCAACGCTCAAATACCGCCCCGACGATATTATGGACCGTTTCGGAGACGGTGCCTCTCTCGGCATGAAGCTTTCCTACCGTGTGGAAAACGAAGCTCTCGGCACCGCCGGAAGCGTCAAAAATTGCGGTGATTTCTACGGCAATGAGCCGTTTCTCGTCATAAGCGGTGATGCGATATGCGACTTTGACCTCACGGCGCTCATAGCCGAACACACAAGGAAGCGCCCCTGTGTCTCCCTTGCGCTGTACCCGCACCCACTGCCGCTGCGCTACGGGCTTGCGCTCTGCGGAGAGGAGGGCTTTGTGCGCCGCTTCGTCGAAAAGCCCGACTGGAAGCACGTTATGACGAATCTCGTGAACACGGGGATATACGTCATATCGCCCGAAGCCATGGCGCTCGTACCGAAGGGCAAGCCCTTCGACTTTGCCGGCGATCTGTTCCCGCTGCTGCTCGACAGAGACGAAAAGCTCCTCGGAGTACCCATGTCCGGCTACTGGTGCGACATCGGCACTCCCCTGAGCTATTACCGCTGCTGCGTCGATGCGCTTGAGGGGCGCATCGAGCTTCCGCTGCGCTGCGACTTCGTTCCCGACAAATGCGACGACGAGGCGGACGAACCCGGCGGCGAAAGCTGCCCATGCCGTGACCGTGCAAGGCTCATGGCTCTGCTCTCCCGCTGCTTCATGGATCTCGGCGGCGACTTCTCCGACGGGCTTTGCATCGAGCTTGGCGGTGAAAAGCTGAGCATTGCGCCGATGGTCGGAAGCTCGGCGCTCAAAATATGCTGCCGCTCCGGCGACGGCGAGACCTCACGGGAACTGGTCTCATCGCTTAAAAAGCTCTGCGGCGATGCCGAAAAAAGTCTTGCAAGCGAAGAAAAATGAAAGTATAATTTCCTCGGAATCTTTATTCGGAGGAAATACATATGGACATCGAAAAAACCGTTAAAAATCTGAAGGCACGCCATTTTGACGTGAGCGTTTTCGATACCGGGAGTGATGCGTCCGAATACCTCTGCCGTGAGATAAACGGCGCCGAGGTCGGCATCGGCGGCTGCAAGACGGCGGCACAGCTTGGGCTGTACGAAAAGCTCACCGATTCCGGCTGCCGTGTGTACTGGCACTGGGAGGAACCGGGCTGGGAGACTCTCGAAAAGGCAAACGCCGCTCCCGTGTACATCTGCTCCGCAAACGCCATAGCCGAAAGCGGCGAAATTCTGAACATCGACGGCAGAGGCAACCGTGTCTCCGCCATCACCTTCGGCAAGAAGCGTGTGTACATCGTCGCCGGCGTAAATAAGATTTGCCCCGACTTTGACTCTGCGCTCTACCGTGCGAGAAACGTCGCTGCGGTGCAGAACATCACCCGCTTTGACAAAAAGGTGCCCTGCAAGGCAGACGGCAAATGTCACGACTGCCGCAGTCCGGAGCGTGCCTGCAATGCGCTGACGGTGCTTTGGGGGCCGATGTGGGACATGGAAAAGGTCGAGGTCGTACTTATAAAAGAGGAACTGGGACTGTGATAAAAAGAGCAAACGAGCATAAGCACGACGTATCGAGCTCCCTATTCGGCGGCAGCGGCGACGTGATATTTGACAGGATAATCGAGACTCCGGCGGAGCTTATGGGCAAGGGGCGTGTGTTCTCCGTTACGACGCTCCCCGCCGGCAGTGAGCTTGGCTGGCACGTCCACAACGGTGACTGCGAATTCTACCACATTTTAAGCGGCAGCGCCGAGTATAACGACAACGGAACTGTAACGACGCTGAATGCGGGCGACACGTCCTTTACCCCCTCCGGCGAGGGTCACTCGATAAAGAACGTCTCCGATGCGCCCTGCGTATTCATTGCGCTCGTGCTGTACTGCTGAGTCTGAAACGAAAAATCCCGTACCTTTTCGGTACGGGATTTTTCGTTTTACGAGTAGTTGTGAGCGTTTTTGAGTACCATTTCCTTGACTTTGAGAAGTCTGACCTTCGTGGAGTTTTCGTTCTCCTCAAGCTTCATCGAAATGTACTTGATGTTCTCCTCAAGCTCGGGGATCATAACGTACTCAAGTGCGTTGACTCTGCGGCGGGTCTTTTCGATCTCCTCCGCAAGGAGCTGCATGGTCTTTTCGACCTGCGCCAGCTCCAGCATATCCTCAAACACCCTCGCCATTATCGCCAGCGCATCGTCAAGCTCACCGCTTGTCTGCGCAAAGCCGTAGGGGTATATCTCCGAGGGATCGTCATTTTTGGTGCGGAAGGAGTACTGCGGCACGTTTACGCTCATTATATTTTTGAACTTCATCTCAAGCTCAACGCTCTGGCGGGGGTACAGAAGCGCCTGCTCCAGCATTTCGGGACTCATTATGGAGCTCGCCACCTGAAGTGCGGCAAACGCCTCCGTAAGTCCGTCCTCGACACGACATCTCAGCTCCTTGTTGCGCCGAACGACGTCGAGAAACTGACGCATCAGCTCGTCACGCTTATCTTTCATAAGCTTGTGACCCCGTCTTGCGGTCTTTAAGCGACCCTTGAGCTGCTTGAGAACCATTCTTGTGGGGGTAACGGTTGTGCCGGCCATAAAGCTTCACCCCTTATTTCATGTATTTTTCTATCAGTTCGGGCTTAATGCGCTTCAGCTCCGCTCTGGGCAGAATGGAGAGCAGCTCCCAACCGATATTCAGGGTCTCCTCTATGGAACGGTTCGTCGTGTTGCCCTGATTTACATAGCGCTTTTCAAACTCGTCGGCAAACTTTGCAAAGAGCTTGTCATCGTCGCTCAGTGCAGCCTCGCCGAGTATGGTCATAAGCTCCTTTGCGTCCTTGCCTCTGGAGTATGCGGCAAAGAGCTGGTTCATCGTTCCGGCATGGTCCTCACGGGTCTTGCCCTCGCCGATGCCCTTGTCCTTCAGACGGCTCAGCGACGGCAGAACGTCCACGGGAGGCACGATGCCCTTGCGGTGCAGCTCACGGCTGAGTATGATCTGACCCTCGGTGATGTAGCCGGTAAGGTCGGGGATGGGGTGGGTCTTGTCGTCTTCGGGCATGGTGAGGATGGGGATCATGGTAATGGAGCCCTTGTGTCCCAGCCTGCGTCCCGCACGCTCGTACAGCGTTGCAAGGTCGGTGTACAGGTAGCCGGGGTAGCCTCGGCGTCCGGGTACTTCCTTCTTTGCGGCGGAGACCTCACGCAGCGCCTCGGCGTAGTTCGTGATGTCGGTGATGATGACGAGAACCTGCATATCCTTCTCGAACGCAAGGTATTCCGCAGCGGTCAGCGCCATGCGGGGGGTGGATATACGCTCGACTGCGGGGTCGTTTGCAAGGTTCGAGAATACGACCGTACGGTCGATGGCGCCGGTGCGCTTGAACTCGTTTATAAAGTATTCGCTCTCCTCAAAGGTGATGCCGACTGCGGCAAACACAACGGCGAAGCTCTCGCCGTCACCCAGAACTCTTGCCTGTCTTGCGATCTGTGCGGCAAGGGCTGCATGGGGCAGACCGGAAGCGGAGAATATGGGGAGCTTCTGTCCTCTGACGAGGGTGTTCAGTCCGTCGATGGTGGAAACGCCGGTCTGAATGAACTCTGCGGGATACGCTCTCGCAGCGGGGTTCATGGGCAGGCCGTTTATGTCACGGTATGCCTCGGCGAGGATTTCCGGCCCGTCGTCGATGGGCTGACCCATTCCGTTAAAGACACGGCCGAGCATATCCTCGGAAACGCCCAGCTCCAGCGGGTGACCCAAAAAGCGCACTCTCGACTCGGCAAGGTTTATACCCTGTGCGGACTCGAAAAGCTGAACAACGGCTCTGTCACCGTCTACCTCAAGCACCTTGCAGCGGCGAACCTCGCCGTTGGGAAGCTCAAGCTCCGCCAGTTCGTCGTAGGTGACGCCCTCAACGTGATCGACTACCATGAGGGGGCTTGCTATCTCTCTTATGGTTTTATACTCTTTAATCATGCTTCCTCACCTCCGGCAATTGCCTGAGCCATTTCGGACTTCATCTCTGCGATTATCGCATCAAACTCCGACTCGTACTTATCGGGTGCGGTCATCTTTGCACGGCCGATCTTCTCACGGGCGGGTATTGCGAAGATGCTCTTCATGTCTGCGCCCTTGGAAAGCGCCTCACGGCTCATCGCATCGTACCTGAGTATCATATCCAGCAGTCTGTACTGCTTGCCGTAGGAGGAGTATGCGTCCTCGTCTACGAAGGCGTTCTGCTGCAGGAAGTCCTCACGGATCATCTTTGCGGTCTCCATGGTGAGACGGTCTGCGGGCGAAAGCGCATCCTGTCCGACAAGGCGCACGATCTCCTGAAGCTCATTCTCCTCCTGGAGTATGTGCATGGTCTTGTCTCTGTTCTCCATGTATTCGGGGCCGAACTCGGATTCATACCATGCCGAGAGGGTATCGACGTACAGCGAATAGGAGGTCAGCCAGTTGATTGCCGGGAAGTGGCGGGCATAGGCAAGGGAGCTGTCAAGCGCCCAGAAGACCTTGACTATACGCATGGTGGCCTGAGAAACAGGCTCGGAAATATCACCGCCCGGAGGCGAAACGGCGCCGATCGCAGTGACCGAACCACGGCGCTCGTCGGAGCCGAGGCACTCAACACAGCCGGCTCTTTCGTAGAACTGTGCGATACGGGATGCAAGGTATGCGGGGTAGCCTTCCTCGCCGGGCATTTCCTCGAGTCGGCCGGACATCTCACGCAGAGCCTCCGCCCAGCGGGAGGTGGAGTCCGCCAGAACGGCGACGTCGTAGCCCATGTCACGGAAGTACTCCGCTATGGTGATGCCGGTATAGATGGACGCCTCACGGGCAGCGACCGGCATATCGGAGGTGTTTGCGATAAGAACGGTTCTCTTCATCAGAGGCTCGCCGTTGCGGGGGTCGGTAAGCTCGGGGAACTCCATGAGAACGTCGGTCATTTCGTTGCCGCGCTCGCCGCAGCCGATATAGACGACTATATCGACGTCCGACCACTTTGCAAGCTGGTGCTGAACGACGGTCTTGCCGGAGCCGAAGGGACCGGGGACCGCAGCGGTGCCTCCCTTTGCGATGGGGAACAGAGTGTCGATTATACGCTGCCCGGAGTTCATCGGGCGGGAGGGCATATACTTGCGGGAGTAGGGTCTGTTTATTCTGACGGGCCACTTTTGCATGAGGGTCAGCTCATGCTTTTCGCCCTTGTCATCCTCAAGCACGGCAACGCACTCGGTGACGGTGTAGCTGCCGCCGGTGATGGACACGAGTCTGCCCGAAAGCTGCGGCGGCACCATGATCTTGTGGCTTATGGCGCTGGTCTCCTGAACGGTGCCGATTATATCGCCGCCGGAGAGCCTTTCGCCGACCTCGGCGGTGGGGACGAAGTCCCACTTCTTCTCACGGTTCAGTGCGGGGACGTCGGTGCCTCTGGTGATGGTGGAGCCTGCAATCGCTCTGATTTCAGGCAGAGGACGCTGGATGCCGTCGTAAATATTCTCAAGCATACCGGGTCCGAGCTCGACGGACATCGGCATACCGGTCGTCTCGACAACGGCGCCGGGTCCGAGGCCCGAAGTCTCCTCATAGACCTGGATCGACGCACTGTCGCCGTTCATGTTGAGGATCTCGCCGATGAGCCGCTGAGAGCCGACTCTTACGACATCGGAGACGTTTGCGTCCGCAAGTCCCCTGGCGACCACAAGCGGGCCGGATACTTTAGTTATGGTTCCGCTCATATAAATACCTGACTTTCTTAATTATTTTCGAGAATGTTGGTGCCTACCGCACGCTCAACAGCAGCGTTCAGGGCGGAAAGTCCCAAGCCCATCGAGCCCTCTCTGCCGGGGATAAGGATTATCGCCGGGCTGGGGCTGTCTTTGTATTTGTCGATCTCCGCACCGAGTGCCTCGGCGAGGTTTTCCTCGACGTATATTATCGCATAGTCTTCGCTTTCCTTTGTCAGTGAGCGAAAAACCTTCTTTGCTTCGGCGGGAGACGCCACCGGGAAGGCGGCAAGTCCGAGGGCGGTAAAGCCCATGACCGTTTCCCGTCCGCCGATAACCGCAATTTTAAGCATATAATTCACGCAGCCTTTCACGGATAATGTCGGAGCCGACGCCCGAAAGCATACCTGTGAGTATCATGCGGACGGCGCACTGCTCGGTGTTCACGGCGGCGATGTACGCCGCAACGGGCGCTTCGCCGAAGGACACAAGCTTTGCCTTCTTGAGATACTCCGTGACCGCATTGTCCGCCGCAAGCTCGAAATCGGTGAGCCGTCCTCCCTCGAAGGCGGCGGCTCCCAGTACCGCTGCGTTTGCAAGCGGACCTGCGGCGTAAAGTGCGGTGAGGCTCTCGGTCGAGCCGTAAGCTGCGATTATGCGGTCGCAGTCTACCTCGCCGCCGGGGATGAGCGCCTTGGCGAGGAAATCCGCATCCTTACCCATGCGGCGTGTACGCACGGCGCTGCGGAGGTTTGCCGCATCCGTCATTATGCGAACGTAGCCCACGAGGTACTCGCTTTGAAGCTCCTTTGCGGCGCCGAGAAGCTCCGCAAAATACGCTCTGTCCAAAACGAAGTCCGCATTCTGGGGATTTTCCGTACGCATCAGCACGGACTTTGCTTCGGCGATCGCCTTGCCGAGAATTTCGGGGCAGTCGGTGTAGCTGTCGTCATGTATGCACGCCTCAAGCCTTTCGGGGCTTATGCGTCCGCAGGAGCTTAAAAGATCGCTGCGGTGAGTGTTCATAGCCTCTGCCTTTAAGATCGTCTTTGCATTGTGATAGTCAAACTGCATACGGAACATGGCAACCAGCTCCTTGTCCGGCGCCATGCGCTCAAGATCGCAGAATATCTCGTCTCTGCGGTCGGAAAGCGCCTTTTGCAGCTCGGAAGCGTTCATGCCGGAGAAGTCCTCATAGCCGCACTCGACGAGCATCTTCGCAGCCTCGTCAAAGCTTTGGGCGGAGAGCATACGCTCGGCCTTGTCGGCGGTGAGCATCTTGGCTTCCTTCGCCCTCAGAAAAGCGGATAAAAACAGATAATCTTCTCTGGTGGTCTTTTTGTTGGACAATTCTCTTCCTACCTTTCCGGCATACGCCCTTTATTCAAAAAGGGTGCGGGCGACATCTGCCGTCATGGGGCCTTTAAGCGCTTCGACAAGAGCCTCGATGCTGCAGTTGACCTCAACGCCGCCCTGGCGGAGGATGAGGCCGCCGCTTATCTCACGGCTGTCTGCGGCGAGGGTCAGTGCGGGGGTGAGACCCTTTGCGGCAAGCGCCGCATTCGCACGCTCAAGCACCGCTTTGCCGCAGCGCTCTTTGTCACGCGCGCTGAGGACGATCTCCCCGCTTCCGTCCGCTGCGGCGGAGGCGGCAAGAGAGGCAAGAAAGCCGACGTAGCTGTCTTCGGGCATATCGGCAAGACGCCGCTTTGCCATGTCGAAGGCTTCCGCAACGCAATCCTGCTTTAAGGCAAGCACACTCTTCTTTGCGTCCATCTCGGCGGCGCTTTTGCGGCGCTCAAGACCGCTTTCGCAGTCCTTCGTGCCGTTGCGTATAAGCTCCAAATAGCGCTCCTGCGCCTTTTTTTCGTTTTCCTTGCGTATCTCGGCGCACTTTGCTTCCGCCTCGGCGATTATCGCCTTGGCCTGTTCTCTTGCGTCCGCCTCGATACGGTCGGTGATTCTGTCAATACCGTTCATAGTCAAATCCTTTACTTACAGAAAGAAGCTCAGTTCAGTCCGTTGAGCATGAGGAAGGATGCCAGCAGGCAGAGGATTGCGTAGAACTCAACGGTGATGCAGAAAATCATGCCCTTAGACCAATCGTCGGGCTTCTTTGCGAGGATGTTGATGGATGCCGCTGCGACCTTGCCCTGTGCGATGGCGGATATCAAGCCGCCGAGTGCGATGGGCATACAAGCCGCAAAATACTGGCAGCCCTGTGCGATCGTCATATCCGCGCCGACCGAAAGAATCTGATTCTGTGCAAGGAACCAGATAACAAAGCCGTAAAGACCCTGGGTGCCGGGGATGACCTGCATAATCATTGCCTTACCGAACTTGGATGGGTCCTCGGAAACGAGACCCGCACCCGCTTCGCCTGCGATGCCTGTGCCCTTTGCGGAGCCGATACACGCCAAAACAGCGGCAAGTGCCGCACCGAGAAGGCCTATTGCAAGACCGCCGATAGATTCAATAAATGCTCCCATTATAGTTTCCTCCTAAAATTATTTTCCGTAAATTTAATTTGTTTTTATTTTTTCAGCCGAGGTGATTTTCCACATCGACATATTTTGTACTTACGTCCAACGGCTTAAACGGCTTGCCGCCGTCCTGATAGAACTTGCCGAAGAACTCAAGGCACTGAAGTCTGAGGTCATGCACAAAGCAGCCCAGCAGGTTCAGTCCGAAGTTAAGTGCGTGTCCTATGAGGAATATCACGACAAACACGAGCAGTGATATAACGCTGACTCCGCCCTGCGACGGCATCGCCGCAAGCGTATTGAACACCTGTGCGATAACGCTGCCCGCAAGCATGAGCGCCATAAGTCTCGAATAGGAAAGTATATCTCCGAACCAGCCCGTAAGCCCGTTGTATATGGCGGAGAATATCGACGTTATCTTGCCTATGCCCTTGGCCTCTCTGCCCGAGCCGTAGAACAGCATCAGAACGCCGATCATCAGCAGTACAGGCCAGCCTCCGACATTGCCTATGTCCAGCACAAACAGAGCGAGCCCCGCAAATATGACCATCCACGTTCCCTCGTCCCACACACCGTCCATAAAATGGCCGTCCTTCGCCTTGAGACTCCAGTTGACCACAAGTCCTGTCATGAGGTGGATAAAGCCGAGTGCCATTGCGCCGACGAGTACCGCCGTCGTATCCGTCAGAGGATCGATAAACGGATTGCTGAGTATTCCGAGCGCTCCCGTATCTCCGCCGAACATTCCGACCAGTGTCGGTATTGAGTTGCCGAAAAATCCGCCGGTAAGTATGCCCATAACGAAAGTGGACACGCCGCCTTCGAAAAGCAGATTGCTGAAATACTTCATTCCGCCCTTGGGTTTCGTTTTCTTTATCACCGTCAGAGCAGCGATCATCATTATGAGACCGTAGCCCATATCCGCCATCATAATGCCGTAAAACAGGATAAAGAAACCTGCCATAAGCGGGTTGGGGTCTACGGAGCCGTACTGCGGCAGACTGTACATATTGGTGACCATGTTCAGCGGCTCGGTAAATTTGTTGTTTTTGAGCTTGACGGGAACCTCGGGATATTCGGATTTGTCCGGCTCCTCAAGCTCCCATGCGCAGTCGAAGCCGGCCAAGCAGTCGGCAAGCGCCTTTTCCTCCGGGGCGGTGAGCCATCCGGACAGGCACAGAACGCTGTCCGTGCCGACAAGTCTCGCCTCGGCGTCCGCCTTTGCGATCTTGACGTTCATGCGGTCAAGGCAGAGCTTGAAGTTTTCCCTCTGCGGAGCGTAAGAGCGAACCTCCTTTTCCGACGCCTCCCGCTGCTCACGGCAGTCGGAAAGCTTCTCTTTAAGTGACGCAATGTTCTCCGCCGCCGTGCCTTTAAGCGTGCCGAGGCTGCTGAGGGTAAGCCCAACGGAGCGAAGCACTTCGAGTGCGTCATCGCACTCCTCCTTTAGGCACACGAGACAGACATAGCGCTGCTCCTTGTCCGAGGTGACCTCAAAAAGCTCACTCTCCGGCGCCGCTTCACGCAGAGCGCCGCCGATCTCGGAGCCGTTCGCCTCCGCAGGCAGCATGCCCAAGAACACGGAGGTGCGCTTTGTCCCCGACGTCTCCAGCGGGAGATCAAGGTTCCTCCACGGCTCAAGCTGCTCACACAGTCCCCGAAGGCGGCTTTCCTCTGCGGCGATGCTGCGCAGCTTTGCCTCAAGCTCCAAGAGATGCTCCGCATCCGCAAGACGGGCATTGAGCTCGTTCTCGTCGAAGAAGTCCTTCTTATCGACGACGGGACGCATCGCAAAAAGCGCCGTTTTGACGGGAGCGTACCTGTCAAGCAGCTTGAGCGCCGAGTCGAACTTTGAAAGCTCCGAGCGGTACTCCGTCGAAGCGCTGCCCTCCTCCCTGAGATAGGGCGCAAACTCCTCCGAGTGCATAAGCTCGGCGTTGTCGTCTATCTGCACGCAGCCGAGAAGCTGCAGCGAACGCAGCAGATCTTCCTTCTGCTCTCTGACCACCATAAGCCGGAGCTTTTTCATTTTTACAATGGCCATCAGGCATTCACGATCCTTTCAACGATGAGTGCCGCAGCCTTCTCCATGCGGCCTTCGGCTTTCGCCTTTAAAACTGCTTTTTTCGTCTCTGCGGCGGAAGCGGTCTCCTCCATGGCTTCACGGGCAAGCACCTCGGACCTTAAGTCCAGCTCACCGAGCTCTCTGTGGGCCTTATCCTCCGCTTCACTGCGGTCAAGCTCGCCCTTTGCCTCGGTGTCGGCGATCATGCGTCTCGCCTCCGCCTCCGCTTCGGCGACGATCTTTTTCGCCTTCTCCTCCGCTGCTTTAACGTTGTTTATCGACTCAAATGACATCTGCACACCCCCTTGCTAAGCTTGTCGGTTTGTTGGTTATTTGTCACAAAAAGCCGTGTATTTTCCTCTGAAATAATAGCAAAAAAGCCATTGAGTTTCAAGGCTTTTTTGCCCGTCATACTTGACAAATAATTTGCAATTGTATGATACGGAATCATACTTTTTGCTTTGTCTGGCTTTTTCGTTGAAAACGCTGAATAGTCTGTTTCTTAACATATATTAAGAATGCGTTAAGTTATTTATATGTCAGTTTAGATCTCGACCCCGTCAGGCGGCAACCTCTTAAATTAGCGCACATCCGATTCGTTAATGTTCGTTATCTTGCGTTCGCAAATTTTACATACATTTCGCTTGCCAAATCGGATATTAGCAATTATAATGTCAAAGGAACATTTCAAATTCTGAAACTATTTTACCGCTTCGGAGGTATATATCATGTCCAACGGCAATTACAACCGGCGTTTCGGCGACCGTGCGGACGGCAGACGTATCCGCACGCTTAACGGCTTTGCAAACTTCATTCCCTACATCATGCCCTCTCGCAACGATTCTCTGAATCACTACGAGCAGAGCTTTGAGATAACCAACGCCGACAGGTGGTTTCGCAAGCAGCGTGTTGCCGGCTACAAGGGCATAGGTGCGCTCCATCTGTTCATTGCGGCATATATAAGAGCGATCGCCGCTCTCCCTGCGCTCAACCGCTTCGTCGTGGGCAGACACGTCTACCAGCACAACGAGATCGAGATCGTCCTGGCCGTAAAGCGTGCGCTGACGGTCGATGCGACCGAGACGACGATAAAGGTCGCCTTCACACCCACGGACACCATCTTCGACGTATACAACAAGATGAACGCCGCCATCGACGAGATCAAATCCTCCGACGACGCAAACGGTACGGAGAATTTTGCGAATATGTTCGCAAAGCTGCCCCGCCCCATAATTCGCTTCGCTATCGGCTGCATAAGAGTTGCCGACTATCTCGGACTTTTGCCCAAATCGCTGCTCGACGTCAGCCCCTTCCACGGCTCCATGATAATAACCGACCTCGGCTCGCTCGGCATCGGCCCCATATACCATCACATCTACAATTTCGGTACGCTTCCCGTGTTCATCTCCTTCGGCGCAAAGCGTCATGTGTACGAGCTTGACCGCCACGGCAGACCCGTTGAGCGCAAGTATATCGACGGTAAATTCGTTATGGACGAGCGCATAGTCGACGGTCACTACTACGCCTCGGTGTTCAAGGTCATAAACAAGCTCATCGCAAATCCCGAGCTGCTTGAGGTCCCGCCCGAAGTCGTAAACGAAGACATCCCCTGAAATGCGGATAATTGAAAAAGCTGTGATTTCTGTCGGAATCGCAGCTTTTTTATCTTTATCTTTTCATCAGCGCTTCGAGGTACTCGTAGGGTACACAAAGCTCGCCATGCTCGCCGGAGCCCATCGAGATGTGCGGCTTGTGGCTGCCGTGCCAGTCGCTGCCCCCGGTCGGGCAAAGCCGGTAGTCGGATGCAAGCTTTAAAAGTCTCTGCACCGTCTCCTCGTCATAGCCCGAATAGCGGCACTCAAGTCCGCACACTCCGGCGCTCACCGCCTTCTCCAGCAGCTCGGTCATGCCCTCGTCGGAGAGTTTGTACTGCAAAGGGTGTGCGATAACGGGTCTGCCGCCGGCGGCGATTATCAGCTCTGCGCCCTCCTCAAGGCTCAGAAAATGCCTGCGGACATAGTACTTCCTACCCGGATTGAGAAAGCGGCTAAAGGCGTCCTTCACGCTGTCGGCAATGCCCGCTTCCACAAGACAGAGCGCAAAATGCGGTCTGCCGATGACGGAGCCGGGGTGCCGCCGCTCAAGCTCGGCAACGTCGATCTCTATACCGTCGTCTGAGAGAAGCTTTGCCATTTTGACGTTGCGCTCGTGGCGGTCACGCACGATGCGGTCGAGGACGGACGCAAGACTCCTGTCGTCGGGATCGACGCCGTAACCGAGCATATGCACCTCGGAGCCGTGCCAGCCGCAGCCCAGCTCGATGCCGGAAACGACCTCCACTCCGAGCTTTTCGCCCTCCGCCTTTGCCCTTTTTACTCCGGCGGCGGTGTCGTGATCGGTCACGGCTATCGCCGCAAGTCCCAAGCTTTTCGCAAGGCGCACCGACGCCTCCGGGGTCTCGGAGCCGTCGGAAATATCGGTATGGGTATGCAAATCTATCTTTTTCAATGTCTTATCGCTTCCATGATTTTTTCTGCTTCGGCGTATATTCTCTCAGGCTCGTCTCCGATGAAGTATTCGCCGTTTTCGTACAGGATCCTTCCGCCCACCATCGTGAGACGGATATTGTCTTTTGAGCCTGAATACACGATGTTTTTGGCTATGTTGTTAAATGGATGCATATTCGGCTTGTGCATATTGACGATGATAAGGTCGGCTTTTTTGCCGACGGCGACGGCGTCGCAATCGTAAAGCCCCATTGCCTCTGCTCCGCCGACGCAGGCCGCCTTCAGTATCTCCAGAGCATCGACCGATGCGGCGTCGCACTCTTTATATTTGCCCAGCACCGCCGCAAGATACATCTCACGGAACATATCGAGCGCATTGTTGCTGCCTGCTCCGTCCGTTCCGAGGGCAAGGCGCACACCTCGTCTCAAAAATTCCGCCGTGGGAGCGATGCCGCTTGCCAGCTTGAGATTTGAGGCGGGATTCAGCACCGCAAAAAGTCCCCTGCGGGCAAAAATGTCAATGTCCTCGTTGCTCATCCACACACAGTGAAATCCGCCGCCGCCGTAGTTAAACATACCCATGCCGTCGAGCAGCTTTGCGGGTGTCACGCCCCAGCGTCCGATGCAGCCCTGCACCTCCGTCTTCGTTTCGGCAAGGTGCGTGAACACGGGCGCACGGTATTTGTCCGCAAGCTCTGCGACGAACTCAAGCCGCTCCTTTGAGGTGGTGTATTCGCCGTGGAAGCCGAGGCGGTAGGATATAAGCTCATGCATACCGTTGTATCTGATGAACTTTCGCTCAAGGTCACGGTAGTTTTTGTCAAAGTCATTCATGTCGCCGCACAGTACGGTGCGGAAGCCGGAGTCGATGTTTGCTTTGATGTAGCTGTCGTTGTGGAAATACATGTCAAAGCTTGCGGTTATTCCGCTGCTTAAGTACTCCATGATTGCGAGCTTTGCCATAATGTAGGCGGCGCCGCCGTCGAGCTTTGCCTCGTTCGGCCACACCTGCTCACCGAGCCACTTGTCGAGGGGCATATCGTCCGCAAGGGAACGCAGAAAGGTCATACACGAATGAGTGTGCGCATTTTTAAAGCCCGGCATGAGCAGGTCACCGTCAAGATCTATCTCCCGTTCAAAGTCCGGAAGCTCCTCGGGGCATTTGCCGACATGACAAATGCTGCCGGCGTCCACCCAGACCTCGCCGTCGTTTACGGTGACGGCGCCGTCGGAAAAGCACAGGATTCTGCCGTTAAAAAATCTTATCATTTGTATGACCTCTCTTTATTTTGTTATTCCCAAAACTCCTTGCCGCCGAGTCTTCGGACTATCTTGCCCCTCAGCTGAAGCATAGCCGTGTAGCTCGGCAGAAGATAAATTTTTCGCTCCTCGTCGGAAAGTATATCCGGCAGCAGCTCGGCAGGCGCCGTCTCGAAATCGAGTCCCGCTTTTTCGGCTCGCATGACGAGTGCGTCCGCCGCCTCGCCGGAAAGAATGATGCGCTCGGCTCTCACCCTGCGCTCAAGCGACTCAAAGTCCGCATCGCCAAGCCACGAAAGATCCCTGCCGTCTCCGGCACGGGCGTTTTGAATGAAAACGACCGTTTTCGGGGAATGGTCGAGGGCGAGAAAGCTCAGCGTTCCGTTAACGGCGGCGGCATTTTTAACGAGTATCATCTCCGCTCCGGCGTTTCCCAGCGCAAGCTTTTCCATTCTTCCGAAGCCGCAGTCGAAGCTCTCGATGCCGCTTCCGCCGACACGCCGGCACTCAGTGCGGCAGTCACCGCCCCCGCAGCGTTGTATGCGTTGTGCAGACCCGGCAGAGCGGGCTTTATCCAAAAGCTTCTGCCGCAAGCGCAAAGGCTCAGCCCTTCTCCCTCGATGTAATCGTCGGCAGTAAGCCACGGTAACGGTCTTTTAAGCCCGCAGCGGGGACAGCGGTAATCTCCGAGATTCGCATAGCTCACAAAGCGGTAGGAAAGCCTCGCTCCGCAGCATGGACATTCGCCGCTCTCGCCGCTGTCGATGCTTTTCTTCGTCCCGCTCCGAAAGCCGAAAAAACGGCATTCGTTCGGTGTCTGCGCTGCGAACATCGCCGCAAATGGCGAGTCGGCATTTGCGCAGAGCAGCGTTTTCGGGCTTTTTATAAGCCCCGCCTTTATCGCCTCGAACGGCGCTGCGACGCTGCCGTATCGATCCATCTGGTCTTTAAACAGATTCGTCACCAAAAGCACCGCAGGACGTATCTCGCCGAGGACGGTTCTTGCCGCCGCTTCGTCGCACTCGATGACCGCCGTGTGCTTTTTCGGTCGCCCGAAAAGGCTCAGATTCAGTATAAGCTCCGTTGCTATGCCCCTTCCGAGATTTGCGCCGGAGCGGTTTAAGAGAACGTCCTCCCCGTCGTCGGAGAGCATTTTCTCAAGCACACGGCAGCTCGTCGTCTTGCCGTTTGTCCCCGTGACGGCGATGATGCGCACGCCCTCGGCGGCAAGACTCAGTATGCCCGGATAAATTTTAAGCGCCAGCGCACCGGGCAGTGCGGTGGCACCTCTTTTTATCAGCCGTAAAATTCCGTGCGTGGCCCGGCAGACCACGCACGCAATAAACGCCCGAAGCTTCAATGATACCTTTCACCTCAGTCTGCGGATTTGCGGGCGTGCCTGCCCGATTTACTCTACCGTAACGGACTTTGCCAGGTTTCTGGGTTTGTCAATATCACAGCCTCGGAGCAGCGCCACATAGTAAGCGAAAAGCTGAAGCGGCACAACGCCCAGCGAGGGCTGGAATATCATATGTGTATCGGGAACGGAAATGACGTTCTCCACGGTCTTGCGCATTTCGGCGGCATGGCTCTCGGTCGTGACCGCAAGCACGTCGGCTCCTCTCGCCTGCACCTCGACCACGTTGCTCATTGCCTTGTCGAACAGTGCGGAGTAGGTGCCGAGAGCGACGACGAGAGTGCCGTCCTCGATAAGTGAGATGGTGCCGTGCTTGAGTTCGCCGGAAGCGTATGCCTCGGAGTGTATGTAGCTTATCTCCTTGAGCTTCAGAGAGCCCTCAAGCCCCATGGCGTAGTCCAGATTCCTGCCTATGAAGAAAACGGAATCGTGGTTAAAATAGTTGGATGCAAAGTGCTTTATATCCTCGGTGTTTTCAAGCATCTGCTCCATCTTTGCGGGCAGGCGCAGCAGCTCGTTCATGATGCCTGCGTACTCCTCCTGCGACACTGTGCCGAGTATGTCACCGAAGTACAGACCCAGCATATTGAGCAGGACGAGCTGAGTGCTGTAAGCCTTCGTGGTCGCAACGGCGATCTCCGGTCCCGCCCATGTGTACAGCACATCGTCAGACTCTCTTGCGATGGAGCTGCCGACCACGTTCACGATGGAAAGAATGTGAGCGCCGAGCGCCTTTGCCTCACGCAGAGCCGCCATGGTGTCGAGCGTCTCTCCGGACTGGCTTATCACGATGACAAGCGAGCGGGAATCAACGAGCGGGTCGCAGTAGCGGAATTCCGATGCAAGGCAGACCTCAACCGGCTTTCTGAGCATACGCTCAAGGTTATACTTGCCCACCACACCGACATGATATGAGGAACCGCACGCCACTATGTATATTTTATTGATGGAGCTTATATAATCTGCGTCGATCTTGAGATCCTCGAAGAACACCCTGTTGTCCTTTATGCGGCTGAACGCCGTTTTGCGAATGGCTTCGGGCTGCTCCATGATTTCCTTGAGCATGAAGTGGGCATAGCCGCCCTTCTCCGCGGCGGAAACGTCCCAATCGATGGTGTGATGCTCCTTCACGATGGGCTGCTCAAGCGAATTGTAAAACTCGATACCGTCCTTAGACACGACGGCGACCTCACCGTCCTCCATATATGAAACGTCCCTCGTGTGCTTGATGATAGCCGTAACGTCGCTCGCTATGAAGTTGCAGCCCTCGCCGTAGCCTATCAGCAGAGGCGCATCCTTTCTTGCGGCGATGAAATGCTCCGGCTCGTCGGCGCAGAGAATGCCGAGAGCGTAAGCGCCCTCGATGCGGCGGATGACTCTGAACACCGCTTCAAGGCAGCTTCCGCACTCCTCGTAGTAGTAGGCGATAAGCTGCGTCACGACCTCGGTGTCCGTCTCGGAGCGGAACTCATAGCCCTTGGAGCGCAGGAAGTCCCGCAGCTCGACATAGTTTTCGATTATTCCGTTATGCACGACGGCAATCTTGCCGTTGCCGCTCAGATGCGGGTGAGCGTTTATATCGTTCGGCTCGCCGTGGGTTGCCCAACGGGTGTGGCCTATGCCGATCGTACCCTCGACGCTTTTGCCGCCGTTTATGATATCACTCAGAACCTTGAGCCTGCCCTTGGATTTTTTGACCTGAAGCTCTCTTTTCTCGGACAGCACGGCAATGCCGGCTGAGTCGTAGCCTCTGTACTCAAGCCGCTGAAGCCCGTCGAGCAATATGGGAGCCGCCTGCTCCGTGCCTATAAAGCCAACTATTCCGCACATAATCGCAATTCCTTTCGGATCATATTTCAATTTCAATTTAATGTATGGGCATAAAGAGTATATTCCTACCCATATTAAAATAATTATATCACCTTTTGCCGATTAAGCAACAAATTTTCCGTTTTTTCTCTACCGCAATAAGAACGTCGGATTTTTCGGCGGCGTTACAGCGTAGTTTCAACATATTACCGCGGAGGCTCACCGTGTACGAGCATACGATACATATGGTAGTTGAGAACGGCCGTAACTAAGCGCAAAAAGCGCCCGTAAAGCGGGGACTTTTTGCGTTTGACAGCCGGGGCTTTGCGTGATAAGCTGTACTTGCCTGACAGAAAAAAAACAGACGGGAGTGACAATCATGGATTACAATGAAATTTTAACCGCCGCACGGGGAATGGTCGGACCCTACTGCAAAGCCTGTCCCGTGTGCAACGGCAGAGCCTGCGGCAACACGATGCCGGGTCCCGGCAGTAAGCTGCCCGGCAACACCGCCGCAAGGAACTTCGACAAGTGGCAGGACATTTTCGTAAACATGGACACGCTCTGCCCCGTTTCCGAGCCGAACACCGATTTTGAGTTTTTCGGAAAGCACTTCAAAGCTCCCGTATTCGTAGCTCCGCTCGGCGCCCTGAATATGCACTACGGCGACAAGCACAACGACATAAGCTACAACCGCATACTCATCAAGGCTGCGGCGGAGTACGGCATCTGCGCACTCACGGGCGACGGCGTCGATCCCGCCGTCATGGAAAACGCAGCCGTCGATATTGACGCTGCCGGAGGTATCGGCATCCCGACCATAAAGCCGTGGAACCGTGAGTTTGTCTTTGAGAAGCTCACAAAGCTCAAGGAGAAAAACGTCTTTGCCGCCGCAATGGACGTTGACGGCGCAGGACTGCCCTTTCTGAAGGCCATGAACCCGAATGCCGGTTCAAAGTCCGTCTCGGAGCTT
The DNA here is from genome assembly GCA_963625655.1 of Oscillospiraceae bacterium. Classification (GTDB taxonomy): domain Bacteria; phylum Bacillota; class Clostridia; order Oscillospirales; family Oscillospiraceae; genus F23-B02. The sequence continues at coordinate 5,573 of CAVFTS010000016.1, read as the reverse complement.
TCCGAGATAATCGCATTTGCCGAAAAGCCCTTCATCGTCAAAGGCATAATGACCACCAAGGGTGCGCTCAAGGCCGTGGAGGCGGGCGCTTCGGCTATCGTCGTATCGAATCACGGCGGCAGAGTTCAGGGCTGCACACCCGCAACGGCAGAGGTTCTGCCGCAGATAGCGGAAGCCGTCGGCGGCAAGGTGAAGATATTCGTTGACGGCGGCATACGCAGCGGCGTTGACGTGTTCAAGGCGCTCGCACTCGGAGCCGACGCCGTACTTATCGGACGCCCCGTCGTTCCGTTTATCTACGCCGCCGGAGCCGAGGGCCTCAAGGTCTACATGGACAGGATAGTTTCCCAGCTCCGTGATACCATGACCATGTGCGGCACCCCCACCCTCTCCGACATCGGCAGAGACAACATCTTCATCGCAAAATAAGCAAAGCCAAAACACCGTGCCTCGTGAGGCACGGTGTTTTATCGTATCAGGCTCATTGCTCCGAGCAGCAGCGCAAGCAGCGCAAAGCCGACGGCGGAGAAAAGCACAAAAAAGCGTCCCGCCTTTTCGGGCTCGTGGCGTGTGTATTCACGGAAGGTGATAAGCCCCGCAAGCGAGGCTATGAGCGTACCCGTTCCGCCGATGTTCACGCCGACGAGCAGCGAGGCGTAGTCCTCGGTAAAGCGGCTCAGAAGAATGGCTGCCGGCACGTTGCTTATAAGCTGGCTCGTCAGCGCCGAGACCGCCATGACACCGTGCGAGAGGAGCGACGCAAACAGCGTATGCACCGTCTCGATGCGGGCAAGGTTGCCGGAGAACACGAAGAACGCCGCAAAGGTACCCAGAAGCCCCCAGTCAAGCCCCGCTATCGCACGGCGGTCAAGGACGAGCAGCACCGCAAGCGTCACCGCAGCGCCGAGCGCATACGGTACGGCACGCAGCACCATTGCGACCGCAAGACAGAAAAGCGCCGCATACACCGCCGTGCGGAGCGGCTCGATGCGCACCGTTGTATCCGGAACACTCAGCTTCGTTTTCGGAAACAGCAGGCAGCCTGCGAGTATCAGCGCCGTCGAGATCAGAAACGGCGGCAGCATTATCGAAACGAAATCCCCTGTCCCTATGCCGTAATAGCTGTACAGATAGAGATTCTGCGGGTTGCCGAAGGGCGTTATCATGCCGCTCAGATTAGCGCCGCAGTTTTGCAGCACGAAAAGCAGCGGGACGTGCTTTCTCTGCCCCGTGCAGTCAAGCACGAACCAGCCGAGCGGCAGAAAGGTCAGCAGCGCCGTGTCGTTTGTGAGCAGCATTGAAGCCGCCATCGTTATGACGACGAGCGCCGTGCATACGCTTCTCACGCTGCCGAAGCTGCGCACGAGACGCTGCGACAGCGCCGCAAATATGTTCATGTCACGCAGTGCGCCGACGACCGCAAGCACGCAGAACAGGCAGCACAGCGTTTTCATGTCGAAGTAGCCGAGGTATTCGCCGTCCGGAGGAACAAAAAACACCGTCACGGTTGCCGCCGCCACTGCGCAGAGCAGCATTGCGTTTGACCTGCACCACGACAGAATACGCATTTTTCTCCCTCCTTCCCGAACGACTGCAACGATACCACAAAGCGTCCCTCCCCGCAAGTTCTTTTTTGCGGCAAAAAACGGCTCTCCGTTTCGAACGAAGAGCCGTTTTTTCGTTTACCGTCAGTTTATGGGGAAGACCTCAAGCTCAATGTCGCCGAGGGGGAAGGTGCAGCAGGGATGCACCCAGCCGAATTTTTTGTCCGCAAGTCTGCGTCCGTCGGCGTCCTCGGGGATGTAGACCTCGCCGCTTATGAGCCTTGAGTGACACCATCCGCATTCACCGCTGCGGCAGTGCGAGGGTGCCTTGATGCCCGCACGTTCCATCGCCCACAGCAGCGACTCCTCCGCCTTGCACGGAACGGTCTGCTTCTCGCCCCGAATGACAACCGTGAGCGAGAACGAACCGCATTTCTCCTTGGGGAAATCCTCGTTTTCGACTGCGCCGAGGTAGTCGCCGGACATCTCCATGCGCCAGCGGCGCTTGGGCAGACCCAGCTTTTTCATCTCGCCCTCTTCAAAGTCGTACATTGCCTTGGGGCCGCACATGAACACGGAGTAGTCGTCGGAGGGTGCGTACTTTTTTATCATCTCCGCACCGATGAAGCCGTGTTCAAAGCCATCCTTTTCCTCGTGGGAAAGAACGTGAACCACCCTGACTCTGCCGCCGGAGCGTGCAACCACGCTTTCGATCTCGTCCTTCAGCAGTATGCCCTCCGAGCTGCGTGAGCCGTAGAGTATCGTCATGTCGAAGTCCTCGATGCCGTCGGCTATCGCAGACGCCATAGAATAAAACGGAGTAATGCCGGAACCGCCCGCAATTGCAACGACGTGCTTTGCGTCACGCAGGTTCTGATAATAGAAGTCGCCGAGAGGTCCGCTTATATCCACTCGGTCGCCCTCCTTCCACTCCGAGAGAACGTGAGCGGAAGCGTAGGCGGGATCTGTGCGCTTTATCGTGAGAGTGTAGCTCGTGTTCTCGCTGCCGAGAGCGTCCTTCGGGGAGGAACGCACGGTGTAGGGCTTGTTCACGGGTGCGCCGTTTATGTTGAGCGCAACGGAAACGTACTGGCTTGCGCGGAAGTACGCCATCTCCCTGGTGCCCCGCTCGGTGTCTGGGACGAGCTTAAAGCTCTTTGCGTCGCCATGATCCGTGACCTCGGCAATGACGACGTGCTGCACGCTCGGATGAAGCCTTGCCGAGAGCAGATTTGCGTTGAACACCGACTGCGGTATCGTTGCGGGTGCCGCTTCTATTGCCTTCAGGCGGGTCTTGACCTCACCGAGAAACGGAAACGGGGTAAGTCCTTTAAGACCTTTTCTGGAATACTTGTATTTGCCCATCTTACTTGCCCTCCTTCATATCAAGAAGCATATATCTCGCCTGCTCCGCACCGGAAAGGTAGGCCTGTGAGTAGCCGTCCATCTGTGTGCCGTGACCGCCGACGAAGCGCAGTCCCCGCACCGTGTAGTCCTCCTTGTGTCCGCACTGGACTCTGGGGAACATTCCGTCCCACGTTGAGGGAATGTAGCCGTAAACGTCGCCTCTGGGGGTGCCGAGGTATCTCGCCCATGTTACCGGGGATGCCACGACGATCTCCTCAATGTGGCTTTGGAGATCGCAGCCCGTTACCTCCTCGTAGCGCTCGACGCACTCACGGGCAATGCGGTCTTTTATCTTGAAGTAGTCCTCCTCGCCGACATCCGCAAAGGGGTCGCCCGTGTAGAACTTACTGAACTGGATAAAGGCCCTGCCCTCGCCCGCAGCGTCGGGAAGTGCGTTTGTGAGCACGGTGCAGGTGATGTCCTTGTGCGTGTCGATGGAGTCTGAGGACAAAAACTGCTTGTGGTTGTCGGGGGTGTAGCGCATGAAGGTATCGTAGTTTTTAAGCCCTATCTCCTCTGCCGAAGCGTCAAGTCCGAGATAGACTGTAAACGCCGCCTGTGCAAGGCGCTGTGCGTTCATCTTCTTTTTGTCGTATTCGGGAACCTCGGCAGGATCGACCATGCGGTCGAACACGACGTGCGGCATGAGGTTCGATATGACATGCGAGCACTCAATATACTCTCCGCTTTGCAGCTTTACGCCACGGACGGAGTTGTTCTTAATGTCGATTCTCTCGACCTTGGTGTTGTACCAAATGTCGCCGCCGAACTCGCGGATCTTTGCGTCGAAGGCGAGCGATATCTCATGAGAGCGGTTTTTCGCAAACCACGGGAGCTGGGTCAGGTAAACGTAGGTCATAAAGGTGTACGGCGCAAAGCTCATCTCGGTCGAATCGGCGGAAACGTAGGTCCAGTACGACTCGAATATCTGGCGTGCCTTGTCGGGTACGCCGATCTTGCGCAGGACCTCGTCGCAGGGCTGCGGAACGAGACACATAAGGTCGTAGTATTTCAGCATCATCTCGATTTTTTGCAGACCCTCCGGCTCGTTATAGCGGTCGGCAAGCCATTCCACGCCGTCGACCAGCATACGTCCCAGCTCCATGACGGTGGTCATGGACTCTCTGCTGCCGGGAACCTGACGCTCCATCTCGTCGATGAAGTTCTGCACGCCCGCAGGCATCGCAACGTTAAAGCCGTCGGGATCGGTCGCAACGGAAGCGAAGCTTTCGTTTGCGCTGCACCACTCGACGTCGAGACCGTAGTCGTCTTCAAGCAGCTTGCGCACCGCACCCCGCTTGCCCTCGCCCTCGCCGGTGCCCATTTGGCACAGCTCGTGAAGCGTGGCTTCAAATTCATAGTTGCCTCTGACAAAGCTTGTGGCGCAGCCACCGGGCAGATTGTGCTTTTCAAGCACGAGTACCTTTTTGCCGGCTTTCGCAAGATATGTAGCGGCGGACAGTCCGCCGTTTCCGGCGCCTACAACAATTACGTCGTATTTCTGCATATTGCATCCTCCAATTAAATCAGTTTGGATTCACTCTTGTGGTACAGCCACAAATATTATACCGCAAAAGCGCCGCAGGTGCAAGAAAACATTGTCAGCAAAATAACAAATTTTGCGCGCGGCTTTTATGCATCTCGCAGACAGGCGACGTTCGGTGGCTGCAAATAGCGGTCCAATATTGATTTTTAGCGTCCGGAGGTGTAAAATACGGCATCACGGCAAAGGACGGATGCCTATGAACACACAGGAAATCAAGAGCCGGAAGGCGGAGTTTATTAAGGCGATGCAGCTCAAGATTCTCTCCGGGGATCTGAAGCCCGGAGACAGGGTGCCTCCGGAGCGTGAGCTTGCGCAAAGCTTCGGGATAAGCCGAGGCTCCGTGAGTCAGGGCATACTCGACCTTGAGCGTGCGGCTTTCTGCGCATCGTTCCCCGCAAGGGAACCTTCGTTGCGGAGTACGTCCGCAACGCAAGTCCGGAGACCCTCGGCGCAATAATGAGCTTTGACTCGACTTACATCGACAGCTCGCTTTTTTCCGACCTCATGGATCTGCGCATACTCGTCGAGCGTGAGTGCGTTCGCCTCGCCTGCGCAAAGCTCTCGCCCGGAAAGCTTGACACCCTGCGCCGCCGCACCGACGCCATATACGCAGCGGACGAGGAGCATATGACGGATGCGCTCTACGCATATCACAAATGTCTTACCGAGATCTCCGGCAACGCAGCCTACTCCATGGTTTTTCAGAGCTTTGAGGTCATGCTGCACAATCTCATACAGGAGCATTACAAGAACCGTGCCGAGCTCCAAAAGGCGCTGCCGAAGTTCGTGTATCTCACGGAGGCGATTGCCCGAAGGGACGCTTTCGAAGCGGACAGGCAGCTTTTGTCCGTCCTCAGTCAGGCGTCGGATTACATAAACGCCTATCTGCGAAACAGAAGCACGAGCAAAATATAAAAGACAAAGAAGCACCGCTCGGGTGCTTCTTTGTCTCAGCCTGTCAAAGAACTATGTAAAAGCAAACGTAACAGGTAAAATTCAATACGCAGCAGGGGGAGTGTGAGGGGGTAGCGAAGCGGCGGTGCGGTAGTGAATGACATGCCGGGGGCATGTCAGAG
>CAVFTS010000015.1:0-42998 GCA_963625655.1 Oscillospiraceae bacterium | reverse complement strand
CCCTTGCGGGCAACCCGAACAGCGGTAAAACGACCCTGTTCAACGCCCTGACCGGCGCAAATCAGTTCGTCGGCAACTGGCCGGGCGTTACCGTAGAAAAGAAGGAAGGTAAACTTAAAAAGTACAGCGATGTGACGGTCGTTGACCTTCCCGGCATATACTCCCTCTCTCCCTATACGCTTGAGGAGGTCGTTGCTCGCAATTACCTCCTCGGTGAGCGTCCCGATGCGATACTGAACATCATCGACGGCACCAATCTGGAGAGAAACCTGTACCTGACCACTCAGCTCACCGAGCTGGGCATCCCCGTAGTCGTCGCCATCAATATGATGGATATAGTTCGCAAGAACGGCGACATTATCAACATCAAAGAGCTGTCCAGAGAGCTCGGCTGCAAGGTCGTTGAGATCTCCGCACTCAAGGGAACCGGCGTTCCCGAAGCCGCAGCGGCTGCGGTCGATGCCGCAAAGAACTCCAAGACCATTCCGATGCACTCCTTCTCCGGCGCCGTCGAGCATGCGATCGCTCACATTGAGGAGCACGTTCTGCACGATATGCCCGAAGAGCAGCAGCGCTGGTATGCAATCAAGATCTTCGAGCGTGACGAGAAGGTTCTGAGCAGACTCAACATAAAGGCCGATGCTCTCGAACACATAAACGCCGACATCGAAGCTGCCGAAAAGGAGCTTGACGACGACGCAGAAAGCATCATCACCAATGAGCGCTACATCTACATAGCATCCATCATCAAGGCGTGCTACAAGAAAAAGAATGCAGGAAAGCTTACCAATTCCGATAAGATAGATAAGGTCGTCACTAACCGCTGGGCTGCGATCCCCATTTTTGCGGCTGTAATGTTCCTTGTTTACTGGGTCGCAATGGGACCCTTCGGTTCCATGCTCACCGACTGGACCAACGACGTACTCGGCGCAGAGATCCTTCAGGGCAACGCCCAAACGCTCATGGAGAGCTGGGGCGCAGCCGATTGGCTGACCGGTCTTGTTGTTGACGGTATCATCGGCGGTGTCGGCGCCGTCCTCGGCTTCGTTCCGCAGATGCTTGTTCTCTTCCTGATGCTCTGCATCCTTGAGGACGTAGGCTACATGGCCCGTGTCGCATTTATCCTTGACCGTGTGTTCCGTAAGTTCGGTCTCTCCGGCAAGAGCTTCATTCCCATGCTCGTCGGCAGCGGCTGCGGCGTTCCGGGCATCATGGCATCCCGTACCATCGAAAACGAGCGTGACCGTCGCATGACGATCATGACCACCTGCTTTATCCCCTGCGGCGCAAAGATGCCCATCATCGGCATGTTCGCCGGCGCCCTTTTCGGCGGCAGCGCACTTGTCTCCGTATCCTGCTACTTCATCGGCGTTGCGGCGATTATCATCTCCGGCATCATGCTCAAGAAGACCAAGCCCTTCGCAGGTGAACCCGCTCCCTTTGTTATGGAGCTTCCCGCATACCACGTTCCCGCAGTCGGCAACGTTCTCAGAGGCACTTGGGAGCGCGGCTGGTCCTTCATCAAGAAGGCCGGTACCGTCATCCTCCTGTCCGCAATCGTGCTGTGGTTCCTTCAGGGCTTCGGCGTTGTGGACAGCACCTTCCAAATGGTTGAGGACAACAACGACTCCCTGCTTGCGGCAGTAGGCAAAGCGGTATGCTTCATCTTCGCACCCCTCGGCTTCGGCGATTGGCAGTCCACCGTGGCGACCGTCACCGGACTTATCGCAAAGGAAAACGTCGTCACCACCTTCGGTGTCCTGTTCGGAGTCGGCGGCGAGGTCGACGAGACCACCAAGGGTCTGCTTCTCCAGGTTTCCGCACACTACACCGCACTTTCCGCTTACAGCTTCATGCTCTTTAACCTCCTGTGCGCACCGTGCTTCGCCGCAATGGGCGCAATAAAGAGGGAAATGAACAACGCAAAGTGGACTTGGGCAGCGATCGGCTACATGTGCGTGTTTGCATACGCAATCTCCCTTATGGTCTACCAGTTCGGCTCTTGGTTCACTGCCGGCGGCGGAAACGTCATCGGAACCATCGTTGCGGCAATCATCCTTGCGTTCATGCTCTACATGCTCTTCCGCCCCTACAAGGAGGCAGAGACCCTCGACGCAAGAGAGTACAGCGCAGTACGCTGAGCTTAACTTACCGAAGCAAATCTCGGAGAAGGAGGAATAAAAATGCTTGACTGGATAGCTGCCAACACCGCAAACATCATTATCATTGCCATACTCGTTGCGGTCGTGACCTTGGTTATAATTAAGCTCGTTCGGGATAAGAAAGCGGGTCGAAGTGCCTGCGGAGGCAAATGTTCCGGCTGCGCTATGGGCGGCTGCTGCGGCAGCGCCGGACTGAAAAACGTATCAGAGCTTGCGTCCGGCATGAAATCCTCCGACTCCTCCGCACCCTGTGCGCATAAAGGGGTGTGACCAACCATGGATGTACCAACATTTGTCATCATACTTCTCATTGTTGTCTTTGCCGTCTTTGTGATACGCGGCTACGCCAAAAAGCTGGCGCACGGTTGCTGCGGAAGCGGCGGCGATGCCGAGCAGCGGGTCAAGGTGAAGGATAAAAACAAATCTCATTACCCATATACAGCCATCCTCACCGTTGACGGAATGATGTGTTCCGGCTGCGAGGTACGCATTGAAAATGCACTTAATTCCTTAGACGGAGTGTGGGCAAAGGCCTCTTCTTCAGACGGAAGCGTGCGTGTCCTGATGAAATCCCCCCTTTCGGAGGACACGCTGCGCTCCACAATTAACGAACTCGGCATATACACCTTAATGAAAGCCGAGTTTCAGCGGTGACGAAAAGTCCCGGCAACACAATGTGTTGCCGGGACTCAGACTATCAAAGAACCGCTGTTTTCAGGAAGCGAAAACAGCGGTTCTTCGACAGTCTGAAAAGAGCGGTCTTTTAAAGACCGCTCTTTTTATACCGCTTACGGAAACCGAGGATCAAATCAGCCCCTTGAGCTTCTTGATGCAGTCGGGGCAGATGTTCTTGCCCTTGTAGTTGATTATATTGCGGCTGTTGTCGCAGAATATGCAGGCAGGCTGATACTTGTGCAGAATGATGTTGTCACCCTCAACAAATATTTCAAGGGCATCTCTTTCGGCGATATCAAGGGTACGGCGAAGCTCGATGGGGAGAACGATACGACCCAGCTCGTCAACTTTTCTGACAATTCCGGTGGACTTCATTGTGGTTCCTCCTATGATTAACATATTCTAACAGTATTCACGTTATTATTATATCAAAACAAATCGCAATGTCAACAAAAATCGCAAAATATGCAGAATATTTTCTTGTCAAAACAACACGACTTAAAATTATCATAAAATTTGCACTTAAATGAATACAATGTACAAACATCAAGGGGGTGTTTGCCATGTTAATGGGTGCAATTTGGACAAGTATGATAGTAGTTTCAATTTTATTCGCCTGCGCAAACGGAACGGCTTCCGAGCTGGGAAACGCCGCTCTTGATGGTGCGAAGGCATCTTTGGAGTTCTGCATCTCCGTCGGCGGCGCAATTTGCCTCTGGTGCGGGGTAATGGAGCTAATGAAGCGCTGCGGCCTTTCAGCCGCTCTGGGACGCATACTGCGCCCTCCGCTCAAACGGCTTTTCCCCGAAAGCGCAGGCAGCGAGGAGATCATGGAGCCGCTTGCGGCGAATGTCAGCGCAAACCTCCTCGGTCTCGGCAATGCGGCAACGCCGATGGGCATACGGGCTGCAAAGGGGATGGCGAAGCTCTCCGGCGGGAACGCCTCTGACGAGCTGTGCAGGCTCGTTGTGCTGAACACCGCCTCGATCCAGCTCGTGCCGACGACGGTTGCGGCGATCCGTGCCTCCTGCGGCAGCCGAACGCCGTTTGACATCCTGCCCTCGGTGTGGATAAGCTCCACGCTCTCAGTCGTGTGCGGGCTTTGCGCTGCGGCGCTGTTTTCGAGGCTCAGAAAATGAAGCTCGTCTGCGACCTCGTCGTACCGTCCGTTCTTGCGGCGGTCGGCATCTGCGCCGTCGTGCGCAAGACCGATGTCTTTCCGGCGCTCACGCAGGGCGCCGCCGACGGACTGAAAACGCTGTGCGAAATGCTGCTCTCGCTCGCCGTGCTGTTTCCTGCGATATATATGCTCAGGGCCTCCGGTGCGCTGAACGCCATAGCCGAGGCTCTGTCGCCCGTGCTGTCGCTGCTCGGGATACCGCCGGAGCTCGGTGTGCTTGCGCTGCTGCGCCCGATAAGCGGCGGTGCGGCCGCCGCAGTCGGTGCGGAGCTTATCGCATCGAGCGGCGCCGACTCCCTCGTCGGCCGTACCGCCGCCGTGATGCTCGGCTCAAGCGAGACGACCTTCTACGTCATTGCGGTGTACTTCGGCGCAGCGGGGGTTAAAAAGACCCGCTGGGCGATACCGGCAGCGCTGTGCGCAGACCTCGCCGTGTTCGTGTTTTCGGCGCTGTGCGTGCGCCTTTTGTACTGAAATATGACAGCCTCGACCTCCGACGCATAGAATAAAGGGATCATGTGTTGGAGGATGCAAGCTTTGGACTATGTGCTGATAACCGCTCCGGCGATAGCGCTTTGCAGCGCTTTCGGCGCCGTGATCGGTTTTTTGTTTAAAAATATCAGTTCCACGGTCGAGGATGCGGTAAACGGGCTTGCGGCGGGAATCATGCTCTGCGCCGCAGCGCTCGGACTCGTGCTGCCGTCCGTGGAGTTTTCGGGGGACAGGGCGGCATGGCTGCCCGGACTTGGGATAATATGCGGTGCGGCGTTTCTGACGCTCATATCCCGGGCGGGTCCGGCGCTCACCCGCCGCATGGGCATGAGCGAGGGAAGCGACCTCTCCCGCAACCGTGCGCTCGTATTCGTCACTGCGATAGCGATACACCATTTCCCGGAGGGTATTGCCGCCGGGGTCAGCTTCGGCACCGGGGATCTCGGCGACGCAATACCCGTCGCAGCGGGGATCGCATTTCAGAACATACCGGAGGCAATGATAATCATTCCTCCGCTGCTGTCAAACGGTGCGGGGAAGCGGCGTGCGGTCATCGTGTCGGTGATATCGGGGATGGTCGAGGTCATCGGCGTGTTCTTCGGCTACTTTGCCGTGAGCCTGTCGAGGGCTATACTGCCCTTTGCGCTGGCGTTCGCCGCCGGGACGATGCTTTACGTCATCGTGGACGACATCGTGCCGCAGACGCACGAGCGCAGTGCCGGACGCCTTGCGTCGTATGCGGCGCTCCTCGGCTTCTGCATCATGCTGAGTGTAAGGCAGTTTTTGTGATGCAGCAAGCGGAAAAGAGGCGTGCGGATTCCGCACGCCTCTTCTTTGCTTACTTCATGTCACGGTACATGAACAGGACGACTGCCCAGCGGGTGCAGACGTCATTGGGGCGGAAGGTACCGTCCCCATGGCCCAAGGTGACGCCCTTCTCGACCGCCCACGCAACCGCATGCGCTCATCAAAACGTACGGCGTAAGCCCCGCTCAGATAACGAGGTTCAAGCGCAACGAAAGCGTCAGCACGCACACGATAGACGTGTTTTGCCGCATCCTCGACTGCAAGGTCGAGGACATAATGCAGTATATAAAAGACTGAGGCGTACGGAATATTCCGCACGCCTCGGTCTTTTCGATTGTAACACTGCGCCGCAGACGGCGGTGGGTTATCCGTATTTTTACCGCATTACGCCCTGCTTTTGACGCAGGGAAAGACAGTCGGCGATCATTGCGATGAATTCTGAATTTGTCGGCTTGCCCTTGATGTTCGACACGGTGTAGCCGAAGAACTTCTGCAAAACCTCGATGTCGCCCCTGTCCCATGCGACCTCGATCGCATGGCGGATCGCACGCTCCACACGGGAGGGCGTCGTGTTGAACTTCTTTGCGACGGTGGGGTACAGCACCTTGGTCACGGCGTTTATTATGTCCATGTCGTTTATGGTGAGGATTATCGCCTCACGCAGATACTGATAGCCCTTTATGTGAGCGGGAACACCGATCTCGTGGATGATATCCGTCACCAGCGCCTCAAGGCTCGGCTCCGAGCGGTACAGTGCGGGGTTTTCACGTCCGGCAGCCTGCGCTCCGGCGCCCGCAGCCGCCTGACGCACACGGCTCAAAAGGGTAGAGACGTCGCAGGGCTTGGGCATGAAGTAGGCGACGCCCGCTGCGGCGCAGTCCGAAACGATCTTGTCGTTTATAAAGCCGGACACCACGATGGGCTTCGTGCCGGGGCTTGCCTCCGGCAGACGGCGCAGCACCTCAAGTCCGTCGAGCTTCGACAGAACGAGGTCGCAGATAAGCACATCCGGCTTCTCCTCCGCCGCCATGGAGAGCGCTTCGATGCCGTCGGCCACGGCGCCGACCACCTCCATGTCGCCTTCGTCTCGTATAAGCTCCGACAAAAGGCTGCGGAATTCTTCATTGGTATCTGCAATGAGTATTCGGGTCTTGGTTTCCATAACACATATTCCTCCACTAAAATGCTTGAACGGCACTTCGTACTTTTTCTGAGCAAAACTACCGCTTTGTGCATTAAATTTATCATATCAGGCACTGTTTTGCGCACGAAAAATGTCGTGAGTCAGGTAATTGTGTTGACATAATTCGACGCAGCTTCTGTCGCCGCCAGACGGCTTGCGTCGGAGCCTGCGAATTTTTGTCGAATTTTGTCGAAACTTTTTGTAAAATTAAAAGCCGCCACGCTTGGGCGGCTTTTAAGAACCGGCTTAAGATCTGAAAACGAGCACCATCATAGTCGTCCACGCAACGAAGGCGAGGAGCATGGCGCAAAGAATCAGGGCGCTGCGGTCATGGGCTTCCTCATCCGCCGCCCGCAAGGCGCCGGAGAGGTAGGCTCGGTACATTGATATGAAGTGCCTGCCGTCGGAATAGCCTGCCGCCCGACTTTGTGCAGGGGTTCTTCTGAAGATGTTGGGTACGCCGTTCATTTCGATCCTCCCATATTTTCTGACACATATTTTAGTATAACGCCCGTCGTATTTCAAGAGGGAAAAGACGGAAGCTTCCGTCATCTCCATCCCGATCTCTCATTACCTCTTGTCTGTGCATGGGAAATGTGGTAATATAAAATGATAATGTTTTGCCGGAAAGGATTCAAAGCATGAACATTGTAATTGTCGGCGGCGGCAAGATCGGATTTTCCATTGCGCAGGAGCTTGCGCTGGAGAATCACGACGTCATCGTCGTTGAAAAAGACCCGGAGAGGGCGGCGTTTATCGAGGACACCATCGACGTTATGAGCGTCTGCGGCAACGGCGCCGTGATGGACGTTCAGCGCAGGGCGGGAGTCCCCGATGCCGACCTGATGATCGCCGTCACCGCAGGTGACGAGCTGAATCAGCTTGCCTGTATGATAGCGAGAAAGCTCGGCTGTCAGAACACGATAGCCCGTGTGCGTGACAGGGAGTATTCCATGCAGCTCCACGAGCTGAAGGACGAGCTGCGCCTTTCGATGGCGATAAACCCGGAGCAGCTCGCCGCGAGAGAGATATTCAAGCTGCTGCAATTCCCCGCTTTCGTAAAGCGTGACACCTTTGCGGAGGGCAAGGCGGAGATCGTCGAGCTTGAGGTCACGGGGGGCAGTCCGCTTGACGGGCTGAGGCTCATGGATATGTACGGCAAGATTCGTGTGCGTGCGCTCGTCTGCGTCGTTGTGCGAAACGGCGAGGCGGTCATACCCGACGGCAACTTCCTCCTTTCGGCGGGCGACAGAATATACGTCACCGCTCCCGCAACGGAGCTGCTGCGGCTCACGCATGAGCTGCGTCTGCGCAACAAGAAGTCGAAAAACGTCATCATCGTGGGCGGCGGCAGGATCGCAGAGTACCTTATCCCGATGCTGCTGCGTGCGGGTACGAGGGTGAAGGTCATCGAAAAGGACCGCCGGCGCTGCAACTACCTTGACGAGTACGCTCCCGATGCGGATGTTATCTGCTCCGACGGCTCAAGCCAGTCGGTGCTGAAGCTCCACAACGTCGCCGCCATGGACGCCGTCGTCCCGCTGACGAACATGGACGAGGAGAACATCCTCATTGCGATGTTCGCCCGCAAGATAGGCGTTCCGCAGGTGCTTACAAAGCTTAACCGTGTGGAGTACGGCGAAATGCTCTGTGACCGGGATGCCGACAGCGTCATAAGCCCCAAGCTTTTAAGCTCGCACACCATAGTCAGCTATGTCCGTGCGATGGAGAATACCGAAGGCTCCGCAGTTATGACGATCCGCAAGCTTGCCGGAGGCAAGGCGGAAGCGCAGGAGTTTGCCGTCACCGATGCGACGAAGAATCTGGGCGTACCGCTTATGGATCTGAAGCTCAAAAGCGGTATACTCATAGCCTGCATACACCACGGCGGCAAGGTCATAATCCCCGGTGGTCACGATATGCTCCAAAGCGGCGACACCGTAGTGCTGGTCACCACCGCCGGGCGCTCGCTGCTCGACCTGAACGATATTTTTGGCAGGGAATGACGTTGACTTATGAACTTTAAAGCGATCGGAAAAACGATAGGCGTTATACTCAGCATAGAAGCGGGCTTCATGCTGCCGCCGCTTTTCATGGCGCTTGCCGACGGCAACGGCAATATCGCAAGGGCGTTTGCCGTCTCCGCCGCAGCGGCGCTTGCAGTCGGGCTGCCCTTCGTGCTGAACAGGAAGTGGCAGGACAGGCTCGGCGCAAGGGACGGCTTTGCCGCAGCGGTGCTGGCGTGGCTTGCGATGTCGCTGTTCGGTGCGCTGCCGTATCTTCTCGGCGGCGTCATCCCGTCTGCGACGGACGCTTTTTTTGAGACCGTTTCGGGCTTCACGACCACGAGCGCCACGGTCATATCGGACGTCGAGACGCTGCCGAGGTCGGTGCTGCTTTGGCGCAGCATCACGAACTGGCTCGGCGGCATGGGCGTGCTTGTGTTCCTGCTCGCCGTCACGCCTGCGGCGAAGGAGGGCGGCTCGATGTATCTCCTGCGTGCGGAGTTTCCCGGTCCGACGGCGACGAAGCTCGTGCCGAGAATGCAGAAAAGCGCAAAGCTCCTCTATAAAATATACATTATAATGACGCTCCTTATGATCGTGCTGCTGTGCTTCGATATGCCGCTTTTCGATGCGGTGAACATCTCGCTGTCAACGGTCAGCACGGGCGGCTTTGAAATAAAAAACGACAGCCTCATGTCATACAGCCGCTATGCTCAGACGGTCACGACGCTGTTTATGATACTGTGCGGAATGAGCTTCAGCATCTTCTACTGCCTTGCGGTGCGGGACTTTCTCCGCATAAAGCGCAACGCAGAGCTCAAAGCCTTTGCGCTGATCTTCGGGCTTTCGTGCCTTATAGTCGGGCTGAGCTCCTACAAAAGCTTTGACGGCTTCGGCGAGGGGCTGCACTACACGCTGTTCGAGGTAAGCTCCGTGATCAGCACCACGGCACACACGGCGGTCGATGCCTCGACGTGGTCGCAGCCTGCGCTGTCGCTGCTTATGCTGCTGATGATACTCGGCCCCATGTCCGGTTCCACCGGCGGCGGCATGAAGATATCAAGGCTGATGATACTGCTCAAGTCGATAAAACGGACGATCGGGCGCATCATCATCCCCAACTCGGTCCACGTCATACACCTCGGCGGCGATGCGGTGGACGAGGAGACGACGGTAACGGTCAGCACCTTTTTTGCGGTGTATCTGCTGCTCGTGCTCGCAACGGCGGCGCTGCTGTCCTTTGACGGCATCGCCTTCGGCGAGGGCGTGACGGCGGCGATTTCGTCGCTCGGAAACGTCGGCGTCACCGATATGAGCGGTTACGGAGCGCTCGGAAAGCTGCTTTTGGCGCTTGATATGATCCTCGGCAGGCTTGAGATATTCCCCGTGCTGGTGCTTTTCGCACCGCAGACATGGCGCAAGTAAGATATAAAAAACGCACCCGACAAAAAACTTCGTCGGATGCGTTTTTTGTTGCATTCAGCCTACGATGTCGTAGCCCTGATTCAGCACTGCGGTTTCGAGTGCGCTCTTTTCGACCGTTCCGTCGGTCGTCACAACGGCGGTACCCTTCTCGTGGGACACCTCCGCCGCCGTTACGCCGGACAGCGCCATAAGTGCGTTGTAGACTCTTTTTTCGCAGCCGCCGCACATCATTCCGTCGATTTTCAGTGTGATCTCCATAATTTTTACTCCTTTATAACTACTCTTTCGCCGTGTATCTCAAGCTTTCCGCCGCAATACAGACCTATTGCCTTGGGCAGCAGCTTCCACTCCGCCTCCTCCATGATGCGGCTGTTAAGGCTCTCCACGTCGTCGCCCTGCTTTACGGCGACGGGGTGCTGTGAGATTATCGCACCGATGCCGCCGTCGATATTCGCAAAATACGCCGTGGCACCGGTCAGCTTGCAGCCTCGCTCAAGCGCCGCCCTGACGGGGTTTTCGTTGCCCTCAAAGGCGGGGATGAGGGACGGATACACGCCGATTATCCGACTCTTAAACTGCGTCGCCACGACGCCGAGGGGCATATCGTAGCCCGCAAGCACGACTAGGTCAATGTCCATGTCCCGCAGCTTGTTGGATATTGCCATGCTGTAGCTGAGCTTTGTGGGGAAATCCGAGGTCTCCACGACGTAGGCGGGGACACCGGCATTTTTCGCACGGCGCAGCGCATAGGGGTTTGCCTCCGTCATTATGACCGCCGTCAGCTCAAAGTCGGGCAGCTCCCCGAAATACATTGAATCGAGAATGCATTGAAGCCTTGCTCCGTTGCCGGATACCAAAACGGCTGTTCTTATCATCGACATCTCCTCCATAAACTATGCGTTATAAAGCATTGCCGCCTGCTCGATGTTCTTCCGCTCGGCGGCCTTTAGGGTAAGTCTCTCGCTCTGCCGTCTCGGCTCTGCGTATACCGTGGCGACCGCCGCTTCGAGCATTTCGGCGCTGAGCTCCTCAAGCCGAAGCGCTATACCGTCGCCGGCGTAGCGGATAAACGATGCGACCTTGGGGTCGTAGCTGATGCCGACGATGGGCGTTTCGCAGCTTGCGGCGTACAGCAGCGTGTGCAGACGCATGGCGGCGACCACCTTCATGCGGGACATAAGCCCCATCGCAAGCTCCGGCGTTCTGATGACGTCGAGCATGATATACTTTTCGCCGTACAGCTCGGCGACAATGCGGTTTGCGCCCTCGTCCTCGCTTGCGTTCATCGGCAGGAACACGGGGATGAGACCGAAACGGCGGTTTATGCTTTTGAGCGCCTCGGCGATCTCCGGCGCCTTGTCTGCGAAGCCACGCCAGCGGCGCAGGCTCAGGCAAATATAGCTGCCGTTCGGCTCCATGCCGTACTTTTTCATGAGCTTTATGACCTGCGCATCGTCCACCGGTTCGACCGAGACGACGGGGTCTGCGGAAAGGAACGTTTTCGGCTTTGTGACGCCTATGGCTTTAAGCGTTCTCAGGCTGTCCGGGTCACGCAGCGTCACGGTGTCGACGCAGCGGTCGATGATGCGTGCCGACTGCCTGCGGTCAAGGTCGTACAGTAGCGGGCCTATGCCGCAGCCGTACATCTGAACGGAGCAGCCCTTTTTCTTGGCTCTCGCTATGGTGTAGAGGTAGTAGTAAAGACTCCTGCGGCTCGTCACGTCCTGAATGAGACTGCCGCCGCCGTTTATATACAGCTTCGTGCGTCGGAAAAGGCGCTCGATGCCGAGGATGTTGCTCCGTGCAAGGGCGTTGACCTTGTGCAGGTGCTTCGTTTTCTTCGGATTTTTGGAGATGACGGTCACATCCATGTCAGGCGAGACGGCGTGCAGCTGGCAGATCATTTCCGCAAGTATCGCCTCGTCGCCTGCGTTGCCGTGGCCGTATGCCCCGCAGATGACCGTTCCGCAGCGGAGCCTACTGCGCTTTGCCTTGTAGCGGCGGATGACGGAGGCGTATATCTCAAGCTGCCGACGGCAGGTGTTCTCGGTCGAAAACTCCCTGTGCGCCTTTTCGTAGACCGCATCGCCGAGTCTCTTGCGCAGCTCGGCGTCCCCCGCAAGGCGGGAAAGGCACTCGGCAAAGGTCTCGATGTCGGACGGCTCGAACAGCAGCCCCGTCTTTTCGGGGATTATGAGCCTCGGCAGACCTCCGACACGGCTTGCGACGGTCGGTATCCTCGCACGGGCCGCCTCTGTGACGGCGTAGGGGAAGGTCTCGGAAAGAGAGCAGATGACGTTAATGTCAACGCTGGAGTAGTAGCCGTCCATGGGCGAGAGCCAGCCTGCGAAGAACACCTTGTCCGAAATGCCCTTTTCCTCGGCAAGAGCGCCGAGCGCCTCACGTTCCTGCCCCCCTCCGGCGATGAAGAGCCTGAGCTTCGGGTTCGTGCGTGACGCCTCGGCAAACGCACTCACGAGTGCGGAGACGTTTTTCACAGGGTCAAGGCGGGCGGCGATGCCGACGATAACGTCGTCGGGGGCAAAGTCGCAGCCGATAGACGAGAGCCACTGCGTGCGGTCAAGCTTCGGCGGCGGAGCCGAGAAGTCGATGCCGTTATATATGGCGTACATATCGTTGGGCTTAAACCTGCGTGAGATCAGAGTATCGAGCATCTGATCGGAGACGCAGACACGGTAATCCATCCTGCGCAGGGCGATCCCGTTGAGCACGCCGTAGCTCATTCGGGCGAGCGGACGACCGAGGTAGTCGAGCTTGTAGTCGCTGTGGACGGTGCTGATAAACGGAATGTCGAAGTCCCGCTTCAGTATGCAGCCGATGAGATTTGCACGGCTGCCGTGGCAATGCACAAGCTCATAGCCGCCGTCCCGTATGATCCTCTTCGTCGCCCGAAGTCCCGACGCAAAGCCGCCGGAAAGCACGGTGACGGAAATACCCCTTTGTCTTGCCTCCTCGGAAAATCCCGCTTCCATGTAGCAGACGAGATCCGCCTGTATGCTTTTGTTGAGGTCGGAGAGCAGCGACAGAACGTGTGTCTTGGCGCCGCCGGAGTCTCCTCCCGATATAAGATGTAAAACTTTCAAGGCAAGCTCCTTGTTTTTAATTTAAATCCATTATATAATTATATAGTATTTATCATGTTCGGTCAACGAAGGTAACAAATTATGACTAAGATTTTTCTCATACGCCACGCCGAAGCAGAGGGAAACCTCTACCGTATCGTGCAGGGACAGACGGATGCCGCCGTCACGGGGCGTGGGGAGCGGCAGATAGACGCTCTTTCCGAGCGCTTTCGGGACGTTCCGCTCGATGCACTGTATTCGAGCGACCTGCGCCGCACCGTTACCACGGCGTCGGCGATAACGAGGTATCACGAGCTTCCGCTCATAAAAATGCCGGAGCTGCGAGAGATAAACCTCGGCGAGTGCGAGGGGCTGAGCTTCGGCGACTTGGATCACATTGACCCCGTGCAGATGAGCTACTTCAACAACGATCCCATGCGCTGGCGTGCGCCGGGGGCGGAGACCTTTGCTGAGTGTACGGACAGGGTGTATAATGCCCTCCTGCGCATTGCGGAGGAAAACCCGGAGAAGACCGTCGCCGTCGTGAGCCACGGCATTGCGATAAGGAGCTTTCTTGCGAAGCTTTTAGACGTTAAGTCCGAGAACATCCGCACGCTGCCCCACGGCGACAACACCGCCGTCTCCCTCGTCGAGTACGAAAACGGGAGCTTTGCGGTGAAGTATTATAACGACAACTCGCACCTTCCGCCGGAGCTTTCGACCTTCTCGAAGCAGAGCTGGTGGAAAAGCGAAAACGGCGGCAAGGACGAGCAGAATCTGTACTTTGAGCCGTTTGACGTGGCCAAAGACCCTGAGCTTTATGCCGAGCTGTACGCCGAAAGCTGGCTTGCGGCGCACGGAAATCTCATAGGCTTCGAGGCGGAGGGCTATGTGAAGGACGCACTGGCGCATATAGACTGCGACCCAAAGTCCGTTCTCGGCGCATACGACGCAAAGGGAACGCTTGTCGGCATCATCGACCTCGACACACGTCGGGGCAGAGCATCAGGCTACGGCTGGATAAGCCTCATCTGCCTGCGTGAAAAGTACCGTGCTAAGGGACTCGGCATACAGCTTCTCGGCAGGGCGATAGTAAACTACCGGCAGCTCGGCAGAAGCGCCGTGCGGCTGTACGTCTCGTCCGAGAACGAACATGCCGTCGGGTTTTACGGGCATTACGGCTTTGAACGGATAAACACGGCGCCCGGCTGCGGCGCACCGCTGTATCTTATGGAGAAAAAGATCTGATGTGGACGGAAAACGCAAAAATCGAACGCCTTGACACGAGCGGCAGACGCATTATAGCCATATCCGACATACACGCAAACCTGCAATATTTCACGGCGCTGCTTAAAAAGATCGAGCTTACGCCCGACGATGTGCTGGTGCTTTGCGGCGATTTTCTTGAAAAGGGCGAGCGCAGCCTCGATACGCTGCGCTATATCATGCAGCTTTCGAAGGACTGCGACGTGCATCCGCTGTGCGGAAACTGCGACGGCTGGCAGGACTCCGTGGACGGGGTCTTTCCGGCAAAGCTGCTCAAAAGCTATCTGCTTTCCCGAAAAAGCGGACTTATCTGGGATATGCTCACGGACTGCGGCGTTTCCCCCGACGATGAGACGGATATTCCCGCACTTTTGCCGATGCTTGCCGAAAGGTACGGTGAGGAATTTGCCTTCCTGCGTGCGCTGCCGCACGTCATCGAAACGCCGCACTGCATCTTCGTTCACGGCGGCATCCGCCCCGACGTACCCATAGGCGAGCAGATGGCGGGCGACTGCATGAAGTTTGACGACTTTATGAGTCATGGCTACACCTTCGACAAGTGGGTCATCGTCGGACACTGGCCCGTGATGCTCTATCTTAAAGACCGTGTGTGCGCAAACCCGATCATCGACCGCACCCACCGCATAATCTCGATTGACGGCGGCTGCGTTTTAAAGGACGACGGACAGCTGAACGCACTCATCATCCCGCACGAGGGAAGCGAGGACTTTCGCTGGCAGTCGTGGGACGGGTTCCCGACGGCGAAGGTGCGCACGGGGCAAAGCGAAAGCAGGCGCTCCTACTACATACGCTGGGGCGACAACAGGGTGCAGGTGCTGCGCCGAGGCAACGAGTTTTCACGCTGCCGCCACGTCCGCACCGGCTACGAGATGGACATTTTAACGAAGTACCTTTACGGCGACGGGGAGTTTGTCGGGTGCAACGACTGCACCGACTACGAGCCGGAGCTTAAGCCGGGTGACACCGTCAGTATAGTCGAAAAAACAAGCCGGGGCTATTTTGTGAAGCATAACGGTACCTCCGGCTGGTATCACGGGGAGATATACGATGAACTTTGAGTTTTTGCCCGTTTCAAAAGAGGATATGCACTCTCGGGGCTGGTGGTGGTACGACTTCCTGCTCGTCACCGGCGACGCATACGTCGATCATCCGAGCTTCGGCCCGGCGGTCATAGCAAGAGTGCTTGAGGCGGACGGCTACCGTGTCGCCGTGCTTGCGCAGCCGGATTGGCACAGCGCAGCCGACTTTCTCGCCTTCGGCAGACCCCGCCTCGGCGTGCTGATAGGCGCCGGCAACCTCGACTCCATGGTCGCACACTACACCGCCGCCAAAAAGCGCCGCAGCGAGGATTTCTATTCCCCCGGCAAAAAGGCGGGAAAGCGCCCCGACAGGGCGACGATAGTCTACGCAAACAGGGCCAGAGAGGCCTTCGGCAGCGAGGTGCCGATAATCATCGGCGGGCTTGAGGCGTCCCTGCGCCGCTTTGCGCACTACGACTACTGGGACGACAAGGTGCGCCGCAGCATACTGTTCGACTCCGGTGCGGATATGCTCGTGTACGGTATGGCGGAGGAAGCCGAGCGTGAGATCGCCCGCCGCCTGAAAAAGAAGCTCCCCGTCTCCGAGATGCACGATATAAGGGGTACGGCGTTTATCGCCGCCTCACCCTCGGAATGTGCCTTCGAGAGTGTGACCGTTCCCTCCTACGCCGAGGTGCGGGAAACAAGGCGTCTGTACGCCGATGCGACCCGCATCGAGTACCGGGAGCATGACCCCGTGCGGGGCAAGGCAATCATTCAGGAGCATGACGGACGCTACCTCGTCGTCAATCCCCCGATGATGCCGCTTGAGACGAAGGAGCTTGACCGTGTGGCGGAGCTGCCGTATGTCCGCACCTACCACCCCATGTACGAGGCGGAGGGCGGCGTTCCGGCAATCGAGGAGGTCAGGTTCTCGGTCATACACAACCGAGGCTGCTTCGGCGGCTGCAACTTCTGCGCTCTGGCGTTCCATCAGGGCAGAATGGTCACTAGCCGCAGTCACGAGAGCGTTATCCGTGAGGTCACGGAGCTTACGAAGCTCCCCGACTTCAAGGGCTACATAAACGATGTCGGCGGGCCGTCGGCGAATTTCCGTCACCACTCCTGCGAGAAGCAGGCGAGATTCGGAATGTGTCCCGACAAGCGCTGTCTTGCGCCGACGCCGTGCCCCAACCTCGACGCCGACCACTCGGACTACCTTGCGCTGCTGCGTAAGCTCAGGAGCATCCCCGGCGTCAAAAAGGTCTTTGTCCGCAGCGGCATACGCTACGACTATATGCTTGAGGACAAAAACGACGACTTCTTCACGGAGCTTGTCAGATACCACATCTCCGGGCAGCTCAAGGTCGCACCCGAACACTGCATCGACGGCGTTCTCGACTACATGGGCAAGCCGCACATCGAGGTGTACGAGCGCTTTATGGATAAATACAGGCGCTTAAACGACCGCTACTCGAAGGAGCAGTACGTCGTGCCGTACCTCATGTCGTCGCACCCCGGAAGCACGCTCGGCGACGCCGTGGCGCTTGCGGAGTATCTGAATAAGAAGGGGCGTCAGCCGGAGCAGGTGCAGGACTTTTACCCCACCCCCGGCACCGTGTCCACCTGTATGTACTACACGGAGATAGACCCCATGACCATGAAGCAGGTCTACGTCGCAAAGAGCTTTCACGAGAAGGCGATGCAGCGTGCGCTTTTGCAGTGGAAGCGCCCCGACAAGCGTAAGCTCGTCATTGAAGCGCTTAAGGAGGCGGGCAGAGAGGACCTCATAGGCTACGGTCCGGAGTGCCTCGTGCGTCCCGATGCGCCGAAAAGAAAAACGCCCCCGGCAAAGAAACCGGAGGAGCCGAAAAAGCCGACGGCACCCAAGAACAAAAAGGGCTGGGCAAAGGCAAAGCCCAAGCCGGGCAGAGGAAAGAAAAGAGGTTAGGCCATGGATGCGGTAACGATTTATTTTCTGGCGATAAACATAGTGCTGTTCGTCGTCATGGGCGTGGACAAGTACAAGGCGATAAGGCGGCGCTGGCGTATCCCGGAGGCAACGCTGTTTATACTTGCCCTCGTCGGCGGAGCCTGCGGCGGCACCGTGGGAATGTACAGCTTCCGTCACAAGACAAAGCACTGGTACTTTGCGGTGCTCTTCCCGCTGCTGGCGCTCGCCCAGCTTGCGCTGTATTTCTTTGTATATAAATAACGTAAAAAAGACGGCCGCACGCCGTCTTTTTTACGTTTAATGCTCGTCGCCGTCGATGCAGCCGTCGTGCTTGAAGAGCAGGGAAATGCACCAGAGCGCCGCAAGTCCGACCAGAGTGTATATTACACGGCTGACCGTTGCTGTCTGTCCGCCGCATATCCAAGCCACGATGTCGAAGCGGAACAGACCGATGCTGCCCCAGTTGATACCGCCTATGATGCTCAGAATAAGAGCGATCCGGTCTATGACCATCATATTTAACACCTCATTTCGCATTTAGTTTGTGCGGATTATGAAATGTCATTCAGGAAAAAATTTCGGTTCGACAAAAGTAGTGCCGCTTCGCTCTTTACAAAGCGGGCAAAGGGCGGTATTATCTAAGCACAGCTTATCCAATTGGTCCCGTTTTCGGGACCCGGCTCATATCTTTATCCCACAACCCTGTTTGGCAGACCGCCTTGCGGTCTGCTCTTTTTAATTCTTAATAGTTGAAAACTATTAAGAATTAAAAAGAGACGCCGCATTTTTCGCGCTTTCACAAAAAATACGGCGTTTTTCATCACTTCTTGTGCTTCGTGTTTTTCTGGTATAGTATCGCAAGACCTTTGAGCAGCAGATCGGGTTCATGCTCTATTTTGCGGCGGCAGTAGGGTATGATGCAGCCGGAAAGCCCACCCGTCGCAACGACGGTCACGGGCTCATTGAGCTCCGCTTCCATGCGGTCTATCATGCCGTCTATCATTGCCGCCGTGCCGAAAACGGCGCCGGACTTCATGCAGTCCACCGTGTTTGTACCGATGCAGCGCTGCGGCGCTTCTATAGAAATGTTCGGCAGCAGACTTGTGCCGGACGCAAGCGCCGAGTACGAGAGCTTGACACCCGGAACGATCGCTCCGCCGATGTATGCTCCGTCTCGGTCAATGGCAACGACGGTCGTTGCGGTACCCATGTCCACCACGATGAGCGGCGGCTTATACAGCGCCGCAGCGCCGACCGCACCCGTGATGAGGTCGCCCGCAAGCGTGCCGGGGTCGTCGATCTTAACGTTCATGCCGGTCTTGATTCCGGCTCCGACGACGATGCAGTCAAGTCCGGTCAGCTTTTTGACTGCGGTCTTTATGACGAGATTGAGTTGCGGCACCACGGAGGACAGTATCGCTCCGTCGATGCTGCGAAAGTCTAAACCCTCAAATTCAAGGCTCTGCCGCATTTTCAGCGCATAGTCGCTCGAAAGGTCGTTGGTGTTTGTCGCCATGCGGCTGCGGCAGACTATCCTGTCGTCCTCCACACAGCCCATCACGACGTTTGTGTTGCCGACGTCAATGGTCAGTATCATGCGTTACCTCTTTTCCTGCTTTTGATGATGTGCGCAATACCGGAGGAAAGTACGATGTTCACGAGCAGTTCAACGACAAAGTTGATGCCCGCAAGTCCGAGTACCATGTACACGATGACGGACTGTCCGGCGTTTGCCGCCATGCCGCCGAGGGTGTCCATGAAGAACAGGGACATTCCCGCAAAGAACAGTCCCGTGTTGACGACGGGGCATACGATGCCGGCTACAAGAACCGCCGCCTTCTCGCTTTTTTGGCACAGGAGACGGTACACAAGCCCCGCAGCGTAGCCCGCCGCAGTACCCTTCACAAGAACGATGAGGATAAGACCGTACCATTTCATGTCAAAGAGCGTGTTAATAAAACCGCCGTCCCAGCCGAAAAGCCCCGTTATGAGCACTACCAGACTGAACACAAATCCGAGATACGCTCCGGCTCCCGCTCCGTACAGTGCCGCGCCGATGACGATGGGCGCAAGTGCAAGCGTGATGGATACGGGTCCGAACTTAACAAAGGTGCACAGCACCGTCAAAACGACGATGAGTGCGGTGAAGATCGCAAGGCCGGCCATTCTTTCGGTGCCGCCCGCTTTTTTGCCGTTATTCATTTTTAACCTCCTGCTGTCGCCCCCGTCCTACGGGGTGCGGCGCTTTTGCGGCTACATGATACAACAAAGCGCCGACCTTGTCAATTGCGAATTAAACATCCCGATGCGGGTAAAATATGCGCAAAGGAGTGTGCAAAAATGAGGATAAGGAAAAAGACCTTTATACTGATAATAACCTATTTCACCGCCGCCGTGACAGCTCTCGGCGCATACGCCTGCGTGCAGTGCGCAAGGAGCACCGCCTACGGGCGCAGCGCAGCCTACGGCTACGGTCATGCCTTTGAGGAGGTAGTGCTGTCGGTGTCGAATCTCGACTCCGCCTTAAAGCGAGGCTCCTATGCCAAGGGCAGTGAAATCAGTATGCAGATATGCGGAGAGATATATTCAAACTGCCTTGCCGCCGAGATGACCATGGGCGTGCTGCCGTTTTCGAGCTACGAGCTTGAGAAAACGGCGTCGTTTTTAGGCGTATGCGGCGAATATGCGGCTTCGCTTATGAAAACCTGCGCCGCCGACGGATTTACGGACGCAGAGCGTGAAAAGCTCTCGGAGCTTTCCGTGACGGCGGGAACGCTTAAAGAGTCGCTTGAAAAGCTTCAGAGCGACGTAAACGACGGAACGGTGCTCATGGACGCGCCGCCGGATGAGCCGCACTTCGACGGCGACGAGAGCAGCCTCGTGAGCTCCCGCATGAGGGCGTTCGAGGAGGAACTCGGCGAGCTGCCGGAGCTTTTCTACGACGGCGCTTACGCCAAGACCGAAAAGCCCGCTCCCGACAAAACGGTGAGCGAGGATGAGGCGCTGGCAAGCGCAAGGGAGTTTGCGGGCAGATCGGATTTGGAGCTTGAGTTTGCGGGCGAAAACGGGAGCCGCTGCTTCGGCTTTGATGGCGGCAGCGTCATGGTGAACGCCGCAGGCGAGGTCATGAGCTTCAGCCAAAACCGCAGTGTTGCGGGGGACATGAGCGACGAGGAGCTTATCGCCAAGGCAGAGGAGCTTCTGGAAAACGCAGGCTACCCCGATATGCGGCTCGTGTCCACCTATCGGGTGAACAGCGTGCTTACCGCAAGCTATGCGCCGATGAGCGCCGACGGGGTGCTGCTCGACACAGAGAAGGTCACCGTCTCCGTGGCGGCGGACAACGGCGAGCTGTATGCGTTTAATGCAACGGACTACCTTGAAAATCACGGCACAGTTTTGACAAAGCCGGAGATAACGCAGGAGAAGGCGCGGCAAGCCCTGCCGGAGACGCTCACCGTCACCGACTGCCGTTTAACGCTTTGCCCGACCTACACAAGCGAGCGCCTGTGCTACGACTTTGACTGCATATCCCCCGACGGCGACGAGCTTCGCATCCTCGTCGACGCCTCCACCGGCCGCCAATTCGAGATCGTGCTGAAATAGCAAAATCCCGTATCCGCTTGGATACGGGATTTTGCTCAGCGTGTCAAAAAAATCGGGTATAAGCCGACGGGAGCCGAAGCCCTGCCGCCTGTCGTCGGCACTCGCTCATGTGAGGTTGCGGTAGCTTTTCCCGTGCAATACACGGCAAAGTCTCCTTTTAAACACTTTTGAGCTGATATTATCACACTTTTGACAAAGTGATTGTAGCAAATACAACAAAAATGTGCTACTATCAAATCAAGGGGAGGCGATTTCATGGAACTTACAAATGTAGAGCTGTTTAAGGACATAACGAACGACAGCATTGATGCGATAATCCGCTGCTTTAAGCCCGAAGAACGCAGCTTCCGCAAGGGCGACACGATACTCGTCTACGAAACGGAGCTTAAAAATCTCTGCGTGCTGCTCAGCGGTAAGGCGCACCTTTACTGCGTCGATTCCGATGGCGAGTACACACTGCTCGAAAACTACCGTCCGAACGACATCTTCGGTGAGGTGTTCGCACTGCCGTACAGTGGTCTGGGCTATGTTGCGGAGGCGGACGCAGACTGTCGGGTGCTGTTTATAAAAATGACCTGCATCTACGGCAGATGCCCCAACGCCTGCGAGCATCACACGAAGCTTAACAGCAATCTGTTTAAGCTCACGGCGAAGAAGGCGCAGATGCTTGCGCTGCGCATAAACATGATAAGCAAAAAGACCGTGCGTCAGAAGCTTCTGAGCTACTTTGAATATATGCAGGAAAAATACGGCAGCAGCTTCGAGACAGAGCTTTCACTGTCGGGGCTTGCCGGCTACCTCTGCGTTGACCGCACGAGCCTTATGCGTGAGCTGCGCACGATGAAGGACGAGGGAATCATAGAATCAAAGGGCAGAAGCATCACCATGCTTACCTGAAAAACTCGACATTTTGAACAAATTTTAAAGTTTGTTTCATGCATTTTAACAAAAACCTTCTTTTTGTTTATTTTCTGACAAAAATGTGTTGCGAAATTGTTAACAATGGCTTATACTAATTTACGTCAGATGTTCAGATAAAAACATAAGGAGGACAAAATAATGGTAAAAAAGGTATTCAGCATCGTTCTGATCCTGGCCTGCCTGTTCATGCTTGTTGCGGGAGTCTTCGGCATTAAGGACATCCTGCAGGAAAAGAGCGACGGCGAAAAGAACAAGGCCGAAACGCTCGAAAAGCTGGACACGCTCAAGGCGGGCGTTGCCGAGCTGGAGAAAAACAGAGCGGCATACGAAGAAGGACTCAAGGCTTACGAGGACGGTACTGCCGAGTATGAGCAGGGGCAGAAGGATCTCGAAGCGGGCGAGGCTGATTACAAGGCGGGACAGACCAAGATTGCCAACGGCAAGGTGGCTCTTGCCGCAGGTCAGAAAGAGTATGACGCAAGCCTTGCGCAGTACAACTACACCGTTAACAACAGGGACAAGGTCATCGACCAGAAGACCGAGGAGTACATTAAGGCTAACTCCGAAACCTTCAACGCACTTGTTGAGAAGAACCTTGACACCGGCGTCGAGACTGCCGTAAAGCAGCAGTCCGAGGCAATGATCCAGCAGAAGCTTGCCGAGTTCAAGGCGGCAAATCCCGAAGCGGACGAGGCGACTCTGAAGGCAGCCGAGGCTCGGATCAGTGCGGGCGTCGAGGCGCAGCACGATGCGATAAAGGCGGGCGTCATGGCGAACGACGAAGCGATGGCAAAGATCCGTGCCGGCGTTGAGGTGCAGGTCAAGGCGGGCATCCGTGAGCAGGTCGCAGCACAGGTCGATGCGGGAATTGCGGACGCAAAGACGAAGCTTGCCGCAGGCAAGGCAACGCTCGACAAGTCCAAGGCGGAGCTCAGCGCAGGTGAATCGGCTCTTGCGGCAGCGGAAAAACAGCTCGCAGAGGGCAGGGATAAGCTCAGCGCAGCGGAAGAGCAGCTTGCCGACGGCAAGACTCAGCTTGAGACCTTTGAAGCGGGTCAGGCACAGATTGACGCAGGCTATGCGACTCTCATGGAAAACGAGAAGATAGCGGCCAAGGTCGAAAACGGCATGGATGCTCTCGACGCAGGCTATGAGGTCGTTGACGAGGAGACCGAGATTACCACCGCCGACCTCGTCGGCAGAGCGGTCTACATCGGACTCGGCATGCTCGGCGCACTGTTCGGACTTATCGCAGCCTTCGTTAAGCTGCCCAAGTGCAAGGTCTTCGGCGCAATTGCACTGGTGCTTGCGGTTGCGGGCAACGTCGTCGGACTTATCCGCACCTACTCCGAGCAGCAGCTTCCCATGATCGCACTGATCGCGCTTGCGGTTGCGGCAATACTGTTCTTCTTCACCAGAGGCAAGGCGGAAGCATAAGCTCACTGTCTAATAAGGAAAAGACTTCCCGCAAGGGGAGTCTTTTTCGACATATTGTAAACGTGCAAATTTTTGCCGGGCAGCCCGAAAGTGAACACGGAAAGTGGGATTGTTTGATACTTGACAAAATCGGCGAGTTTATATAATATATAACAAAGCGTTTATACGGAAATAATAATATTGACAGGAGGAGAGCAATGTTTTCAAAGAAGGATATTTCACGAAACGAGTGTATGCTCCGAGGCCCGCTGCGCAAGCAGGGCTACGACTGGTGGTGGCATTCGCTCACTGCCCGACATGCGCAGACGGGTGAGGAAAAGCCGTTTTTCATTGAATTTTTCCTCTGCAACCCCGACCTTGCCGAGGACACTCCGACGTTTGGGCAGCTTCCGCAGAACAAAGCGGCAGGCAAAAAGCCTTCTTACCTCATGGTAAATGTGGGCACATGGGGCAAGGTGCACAGGCAGCTCCACCGATTCTTCGCATGGAAGGACATATCGGTACATTTTGACGCTCCGTATTCGGTTGAAGCAGCCGACTGCTTTGCGTGCGAGACCGAGCTGCGTGGCAGCGTGGAGATAAGCGAGGACGATGCAAAGGCGCATCCCGAATATATGTGCGATGCGGGCAGCATGAGCTGGCAACTCAAGGTGAGCAAGCAAATACCCTACAATGTCGGCTACGGCGCAAGCAGGTTTTTCAGACTGCTTAATGCCTTCGAAATGTACTGGCACGCCGAGGGCATTAAGACGTATTACGAGGGTGAGATAATCTTTAACGGCGAAAGATATATTGTAACTCCCGAAACCTGTAACGGCTATGCCGACAAGAACTGGGGCACGGACTTCACAACACCTTGGGTGTGGCTCAGCTCTTGGGACCTGACAAGTCGGATAAGCGGCAAAAAGCTTAAAAACAGCGTCTTTGAGATCGGCGGCGGCAGACCGAAGGTGTTCGGCATTGCGCTCAACCGCAAGCTGCTGGGCGGATTTTATTACGAGGGAAAATGCTACGAGTTCAATTTCTCTAAATTCTGGACGCTTTCACGCACCACTTTTGAGGCCGAGGAGACGGACGACGAAATCCGGTGGTATGTCCGACAGGAGACCTTCAAGGCCATCATGGAAACGGAGATTCGTTGCTCAAAGGACGATATGCTGCTTATAAATTACGAAGCGCCGAACGGAACAAAGCGGCATCAGCGCCTTTGGAACGGCGGTAACGGCACCGGCAGGATAAAGCTGTACAGGAAATCTCTTTTCAGAAAGCCGAGGCTCATCGACGATGTGACGGCGAAAAATATCGGCTGCGAGTATGGCGAGTACGACACTACCGAGCCATATACCAAGGGCCGCAAAAAATCAAAGTAATACACGGAAAAAGTCATACTCTATAACTAACGAAAGCAGACGGCAGCGAACCTTTTCGATTCGCTGCCGCCAACTTTTATTATAAGATCTTTTAAATGCTTAGACCTTTGAGTCTGAGCTTCACTGTTTCGGAAATTACCGAGCGATAGGGAAAGCAATGAAAAATGTCTGCGACTCCAAGCTCTCCGCTGCGGCAGCCTCCGCCGCACAGGGGCAGAAATACGCACTCTCTGCATTCCGCACTCAAGGGAGCCTCGGTGTAGCTCAGACGCTTGGGAGAGCGCTCGTCGAAGTCAAAAACCGTACCTGTGACTTGATCGTCGGTCATGAGGTGCGAGCAGTTAAATATTTTGCCGTCAGGTGCGATCGTATAGCCGTCCGAAGAGCAGGCGAAACAGCGCACGCAGTGTGAAGCGAAGGCGTAATAATGCTGTTCGTCTTCATAACCGAGCCGGAAAAGCTCCTTTTCAAAGCCGAGGATGCGCTCCATGCTCTGACGGGAGGGCATCTTTTCTCTGCGATAAAGCGGGGAGATATACAGCCCGAGCCGAGGGTCGTTTCCGAAGGAGTCGTGCATATATTCTATGACTTCCTTCGGCATTTCTCCGCTGCCGATGTCGTTTATTCTTATGCGAACTCTTATACCGCTGCGCAAAAGCGTTTCTATACTTGAGATCAGCTTCCGAAAGCTGCCGCTCGGGACTCCCTTGAGCCGCTCGTATTCCTCGCCGACGGCATCAATTGTAAGCTGCACGCTATCGGTGTGCCACTCGTGTGCCGCAGTAGCCGTCAAATTCGGGCTCAGAGCAAGTCCGTTCGTTGTTATTTTTGAGCGAAACGGCACCCCTGCGGCAGTCAGCCGGCCGCATATGAGCGATATTGCGGGAACATTCATCAGCGGCTCTCCGCCGAACCACTCAAGGCTGAGCGTGGCTTGCCGTCTGCAATATCGGTCGATGATAAATTCCGCGGTTTTTTGTGCGCAATCGGCAGTCATGGAGTATGCGGCGGAACCTTTTTCATAGCAGTAGGAGCAGGAAGCGTTGCACGCCGTGCTTGTGAGGATGCGGAAATACGGCGGTGCATTTTTGCGCGAAGTTTTCAGCGCATTTACCGTGTCCTCGACCTCGGCGGCATCGTCGGCAACTATCGCTCCGACGGGAACAAACCTCTGCGGCGCTTTGAGCAAATCCGTCCTGCCGCTGCCGAGACAGTCGTACTCCTCCTGCGAAATTCGGATGAACGCAGCGCTTTTTGTGTTCCACAGAGCATAGCCGAAGTCTGCATCCTTAACGAGGTAATTATAGTGACTTGCTTTCATTTAAAATCAGTATTGCGTCGAATGAGCATAAAAGAAGACCGCATAATTACCTTTAAGACCGCTTGGCTGTATGATCAGCGGCGGCATCTTGCCGAGCGAATACCCGTATTGACAGTCACGCACTTTTGAACCGTCGGCAGCATAGTAGTAATTGTCGACTTCGTAGAGAAATGCCTCGGTTCCGTCGGTCGCTTTGCGAGGCGTCTTGCTTATTTCGCTGCCGTCAAGACAAATCAGCCTGATCGTATCATATAGATCATACGAGTCATCGCTGCCGCAGCCGCCGTCATAGCAGGTTTGGCTTACATGCTCAAGAAATTTGGACGCTCTGATATATCGGGGATAAACGGAACACTCGTTCCCGTGTTCTTCCGGCTCTGTCAGCCATGAAAGAGCGGTTTGCATCCCCCGTGACGACCGGGCGTCGCTCATTTTCACGATTTCGGCGAGAGCCAAAGCCTTCGCTTCGATCGGAGCTTCCTCGTCGGGCGTGCTTCTGAAGAAAACCTCTGCGGCGTCTGCGTGCTTTTCAACGCTTCGATCTAAGCCGCTTGCGCTCCTGCTGTCGGTCATTGCGGCACCTCCTTAATATGCTTCGTATCAGTCGTCAACATCGAGGGCGTCGAGACCCTTCTTTGCGATGGGCTTGTTGTCGCCGTGCATGACGAACAGCATTGTCACGAATGCGAGAGCGACGAATATCGCCGCATACGGGAACAGGGTCTTCATGCCGAAGCTGTCCATTATATAGCCGGACAGCATCGGGGTGATGACCTGCGCCGCCATGGATGCGGTGTAGTAGTAGCCGGTGTACTTGCCGACGTCGCCGCCGGAGCACATCTCGACGACCATCGGGAAGGAGTTGACGTTTATCGTCGCCCAGCCGATGCCCGCAAGGGCAAAGAGCAGGTACATGACGACGATGCTGCTGTTTTCGTTAACAAACGCCGCAGCGCCGAAGGCTGCGCACAGCATCACGACGCCTGCCAGAATGGTGCGCTTTCTGCCGACCTTGGATGCGACCATGCCGACGGGGAGATAGGCTGCGATCGCAGCGACCTGCGCTATCATCATCGTAGTGTTGTAGTCCTTGTTCAGAATATTTCCGGCATAGACGGAATACTTTGAAGTGACGGCATTGTAGCCCATGAACCAGAACACGATGGAGACGAGAATGAATATAAGCGACCTGCGCTCGGCGTGACTGAGCCTGCGCTTTTCGCCGGTCGCCTCGTCGATGTCGTTTTCCTCGATGCCGTACCTGCGGCTGTCCTCGTGCATGATCTCGACGAGCTTAGGCTCGTTGACCTTCGCACGGAAGACGGCGAGGGCGATGAGCATGACGCCGGCGGTTATGCCGAAGTAGGCGACGTAGCTCATCATGGAGTTGTGAACGTCGCTCGTTTTGAGCAGCATTCCGGCGCCGAGTATCACGATGCCGCCCGCCGAACCCATGAGGTTTATGACGGCGTTTGCCTTGCTTCGCAGGGGCTTTATCGTCACGTCGGGCATGAGTGCGACTGCGGGGGAGCGGAACACGGCCATGGACAGAAGCACCATGAGCAAAACCGCAATAAAGAGAATGAGCATACCCGGCTCGCCGGTGCTTATCTCGTGTATGCACGCCTGACGCGCGGGGGTGACGTAATCCGTGTATTCCGGGGTGGTTACGGTCTTGCCCGCCTCGTTCACGGTCTGGCACTTGATGGCGGAGAACTCCTCACGGGTAAACCGCTCCTTGAGGACAAATTTCTCGCCGTCCGGGGTCATAAGGGTCTCGTCCGCCTGCTCGTCGTAGATGTACTCAAGCGTTTTGACGTCGTCGATGGCGGAGACCTTGTCTATCTCCTTGAGCTGTGCCGCATCGACAAAGGACAGCGCAACGAAGGTCACGACGGCGATGACGGTGCCGACCGTGATAAACGGGGTGCGTTTGCCCCGCTTGCCGCTGTGCCTGTCGGATATGGCGCCGAAGAGCGGGAGGAGGAACAGCGCAAGGATGTTGTCCAGCGCCATGATGAGGCCGGACCACGTCTGCGACATTCCGAATTTGTTAGTCAGGATGAGTGGGATTGCATTGTCGTATGCCTGCCAAAAGGCACAAATAAGAAAGAAGGCAAAGCCGACAAAAATAGTGCGCTTGTAATTAAGCTTCATTGTAAAACCTCCGAGCCGCAGCGTATTTCCGCCGCTTCGACGAAAATCGGGACTGCACAAAATAATTGTACACTAAAAATTCACATAAAACAACAGATAATTATTTGACCTCGGAATTGCACCGGTGTAAAATATGAGCTGCGGGGGAGATTCCCCTTATGCTTAAGTTGACAGACCCAAAGGAGGTGCGTTCCGTGAACGATACCGTAAAAAAGATTTTGCCCGCAGCGGCGGCAGTCGTCGCAGCCGCCGGAACACTGTGCTTTCTGACCGCCCCCGGCAGAGCGGGAAAGGCTCAGAAAAAGCCGTTTATGTACAAGAATTTTGCCCACAGAGGACTGCACAGCAGGGACAAGTCGATACCCGAAAACTCGCTTGCCGCCTTTGAGCGTGCCGCTTCCGCAGGCTACGGGATGGAGCTTGACGTTCAGCTCAGCCGTGACGGAGAGGTGGTCGTATTCCATGACGACGACCTGAAGCGTGTGTGCGGAGTGGAGGCAAAGGTTGCGGACCTGACGCTTGATGAGCTTAAAAAGCTTCGGCTTTGCGATACCGAGGAGACGATACCGCTGTTTTCCGAGGTGCTCAAGTGCGTTCGGGGCAGAGGTGCGCTCATCGTCGAGCTGAAAAACGGCAAGCGCAACAAGGAGCTTTGCGAAAAGACTTATGAGCTTTTGCGCTCGTACTCCGGCGAATACTGTATTGAGAGCTTCAACCCCTTCATCGTTCGTTGGTTTAAGCGCAATGCGCCCGAAGTTCTGAGGGGACAGCTTGCAAATCCCCCGAAGGACTACAAGGGCGAGGTAAGCCCCGTGACCGGCTTCCTTCTCGGCTGTGTGCTGCTTAACTTCCTTTCCAGACCGCAGTTTATAGCATACAAGATCGGGCACAAGCCCTTCACCGTCAAGCTTTCGGAGCTTTTCGGCGCAATGCGTGTGTGCTGGACGAGTCACGAGTGGATGAACGAAAAGGGCAACCACACCGTCATATTCGAGTTCTACAAGCCCAAGCTCAGCTATAAAAAGTGAAAGCATACACGGCGCCGCAAAGCGGCGCCGTGTATGCTTATATATGCGAATCTATCCCAATGCTGATTCCAAAATATAAGCCCCCATCGAAAGATGGTTGGGCTTATATTTTGGCGGAGAAGGAGGGATAACGCTTTTGCTTTGCAAAAGCGTGCGTCCTTGCAGCGTAGCTGCTGCAGACCTTTCGCCTAAAAACGTGCCGCCGGCACGTTTTTAGGCGAAACCCACTTTGGGTTCAAATCCCTCCCGTTGCTGATTCCAAAATACAAGCCCCCATCGAAAGATGGTTGGGCTTATATTTTGGCGGAGAAGGAGGGATTTGCTTTTCTGCGGAAAAGCCACGGCGGTTGCAACAGTCCCCCGGACTGTTGCCAAGAGCCGCCTTTCAAATCCCTCCGGCAGTCAATGCATAAAAAGGCAGCTCTACCAAGGCAGAGCTGCTTTTTTATGGCGGAGAAGGAGGGATTTGAACCCTCGAAACCCTTATGGGGTTTACACGATTTCCAATCGTGCGCGCTCGGCCGGACTACGCGACTTCTCCGAGTTTGAGCTTATTCACTTACAGCTTGTGTATTATAATGCACTTTTACTCTAAAGTCAAGCACTTTTTTGCCCGTTGCAAGCACTGCCGCACTGTGATAAAATTGCAATATATTCTATACCTATACGACAGGAGATCGGACTATGGAAAACAAGCGCTGGTACAAGGAAATGGCGGTCTATCAGATCTGGCCCCGCTCCTTCTGCGACGGCAACGGCGACGGAATCGGCGACCTTTGGGGCGTGCTGCAAAAGCTTGACTACATCAAAAGCCTCAATGTGGACGGCATCTGGTTTTCACCGCTCTACCCGTCCCCGAACGCCGACTACGGCTACGATATTTCCGACTATAAAAACATCCACCCCGACTACGGCGACCTCGACGTCTTTAAGCAGGTGCTTGACGGCGCCCACGAGA
The DNA here is from genome assembly GCA_963625655.1 of Oscillospiraceae bacterium. Classification (GTDB taxonomy): domain Bacteria; phylum Bacillota; class Clostridia; order Oscillospirales; family Oscillospiraceae; genus F23-B02. The sequence goes on along the minus strand of CAVFTS010000015.1, from coordinate 12,927 downwards.
GAGGTCTGCGTGTCTTTATGGACCTCGTAATAAACCACACCTCCGACGAGCACCCGTGGTTTATCGAGAGCAAAAAGGGCAAGGACAACCCCTATCACGATTACTACTACTGGCGCCCCGGCAGGAGCCTCCACCGCCCGCCGAACAACTGGGACAGCCTCTTTGAGGGCGGCGCTTGGGAGTATGACGAGGGGCTTGACGAGTGGTATCTCCACATCTTCTCAAAAAAGCAGCCCGACCTCAATATGTCCAACCCCAAGGTGCGTGAGGAGGTCAAGAGCATTATGCGCTTTTGGCTCGACATGGGCGTTGACGGTTTCCGTGAGGACGTCATAACCTACATCTCCAAGGTCGAGGGGCTGCCCTCCGCAAAGATAAAGCTGCCTGCCGCAACGGGTATGGGCTACTACACGAACGGCCCCCACGTCCACGAGTACCTTGCCGAGTTTAAGCGTGACGTGCTTGACTTTTACGACTGCTTCACCGTCGGCGAGGGCCCCCGCATGGAGCCGGAGACCGCACTGAGCTATGTCCGTGAGGGCAAGGACCAGGAGCTTAACATGATGATAAACTTCGCCCACATGGAGGCGGACTGCTTCATTACGGACTTTTTGCAGCGTCCCTTTGACCTCAGAAAGCTGAAAAAGGCGTTTACCAAGTGGCAGGACGGTATGTACGGCAAGGGCTGGAATGCGCTGTACCTTGAAAATCACGACCACCCCCGCATAATCAGCCGCTACGGAAGCGAGCGCTACCGCACGGAAAGCGGCAAGATGCTTGCCGCAAGCTATCTGTTCCAGTGCGGCACGCCCTTTGTCTATCAGGGTCAGGAGATCGGCATGCTCAATAACCGCCTTACATCCATCGACCTGTACAAGGACATCATGGTGAAGAATAACGCCCGCATCGCCCGCAGGCTCGGCTTGCCCGCCTCTAAGGTGCTGGAGCTTGCGCAGAAGTCCACCCGTGACAACGCCAGAACGCCGATGCAGTGGAGTGATGCCGAGTACGCAGGCTTTTCGACCGCAACGCCGTGGTTCTACGTCAACGCAAACTACAAGGAGATAAACGTCGAAAGCCAGCTTGACGACCCAGATTCGCTGCTCAACTTCTACCGCAGCGCACTTCAGTTCAGACGTGACAATCCGCTCGTCATCTACGGCAGGTACAAGGAATATTACTCCGAAAGCAAGGAGCTTTACGTTTACGAGCGCAGCTACGATGAGCGCCGCCTGCTCGTCGTCTGCTCCTTCACCGAGGAACCCGTGCGCTTCGATGCCCCCGCCGATTACGAGCTTGAGAAGGGCGAACGGGTGTTTTCTAACTACGAGGAAAATTACATTATATCCAACGGCTTCACCACGAGACCGTATGAAATGAGGGTGTATCTGTTTTGATGAGAAGAAAAGACCGTGAGATAACCGAGCCTTCGGAGATAACGGCTCTCGTCGAGCGCTGTGATACGCTGCGTCTCGGCTTCTGCGACGGGGACACGCCCTACGTCGTGCCGCTGTCGTTCGGGTACGAAAGGACGCAGAACGGCTTTGTATTCTACATTCACGGCGCAAAGACCGGTCGCCGGCATGAGCTTGCTCTCTCTGCGCCCAAGGTCTGCGTCGAGCTTGACATCTGCCGCCGGTTCGTCAAGAGCACGGGCGGACTTACCGCCGACTACGAAAGCCTCATCGGCTGGGGCGAGATCGAGACCGTCAGCGGAGACGAGGCGGTAAAGGGGCTTGAGCTTCTGTGCGCCCACTGCGGCTTTGACAGGATGCCGTGTGCCCAAAGCATGGTCGATGCGACCTGCGTCGAGAAGATATGCGTTTCCGACTTTACGGCAAAGCGGCGCTTTAAGCCTGAGATGTAATATAAATGTAAGGCAAAACGCCCCGTCAGCATCGCCGACGGGGCGTTTTCTTCCCTTTTGACAGTGTACCGCTCGGTAGGTATAATGGTGCGGCGGCGAGACCGCAGACGCATCCTGTTTTTGAAATCGCCCGTTGCGATGGTCTTGCGGCGCTGTGCGTCGTGCTGCTGATCTGCGCATAAAAAACACTTACATATCACGAACAGTTGTGCTATAATGCGAAAAAAGCGTGTAATCATCGTTGTCCACAAATAGAAATAAGTTCTTGGTTGTACCTTAGGGCGTAGTCTATTGCAAATGCATGGATTACGCCTTTTAATTTTGCGAAACGGAGGGCAGGATATGCCTAAAACCAAAGCACAGGGAATAGTGTTCGGAATACTGATGTCGTTTTTCATGGCTTACGGGATGGAGGTCTACAACATCTCGATAAGGATGGGATTTAACTTGACAAAAGGGTTGGGCTTTGCGTCTGTGAGCTACGGCGTTTTTGTCGAGGCGCTCAAGGAGGCGGCGCTCATGGCGGTCATCGTGTTTGCGGTCTCAAGCCTTGTAGGCAACAGAGCGGGAGCGAGGTTCATGGAGCGGCACTGCAATGCGGAAACGGACAACCCATACTTCTGTCGTTTCATGCGGCAGGCGGGGACCATCCTCGTCATGTGTCCGACGATGAGCCTCATAGTGTCGGTCATTTTTCAGATCATATTGGGCGGAGAGCCGATCCTGAGGCTTCCGGCGATATGGGTCGGAACGGTGATGAAAAACTTCCCGATGGCATTTTTCTGGAATATGTTCGCCGCAGCGCCGCTCGTTCATCTGATATTTGAAAAGTGGAACGGGCGCAGCAAATCGGGTGTTGAATCCGAGAGGTAAATGTGCAATAATCGTACTATACGCATCACGGAGGTAGCGGCAATGTACGAACTGATACAGCTTACCGAGCGCACATATTATATCAAAAGCCCCACGAATATCGGACTTGTGAGGCTTTCCGGCAACGACGTTTGCCTTATCGACAGCGGCAACGACAAGGAGGCGGGGCGCAAGATACGTCAGATACTGGACGCAAACGGCTGGCATCTGACCGCCATATACAACACCCACTCCAACGCCGACCACATCGGCGGCAATCGCTATCTGCAAGGTCAGACCGGATGTAAGATCTACGCTCCGAGGATCGACTGCGACTTTACCCGTCACACGATTTTGGAGCCGTCGTTTCTGTACGGGGGCTATCCGCCGAAGGATCTGCGGCACAAGTTTCTGCTTGCGCAGGAGAGCGGCGCCGAGGAGCTCCGCAAGGGCTGTCTGCCGGAGGGCTTTGAGCTTGTAAAGCTGCCGGGACACTTCTTCGACATGGTTGGCTTTCGCACGCCGGACGACGTGCTTTTCCTTGCCGACTGCCTGTCAAGCAGGGAGGTGCTGAGCAAGTACCGCATCGGCTTTATCTACGACGTTGCGGCGTACCTCAAGACCCTTGAAGCGGTCAAAGGCATGACGGCGAAGCTGTTTGTCCCCTCGCACACCGAGGTGACGGAAAGCGTTGCCGAGCTTGCGCAGTACAACATCGACACGGTAAACGAAATTGCGGAGAAGATAGAGGAGATCTGCGCTATGCCGATCTGCTTTGAGGACATTCTGCAAAGGCTCTTTGCGGAATACGGGCTTTCGATGAGCTTTGAGCAGTATGCGCTCGTGGGCAGCACCGTCCGCTCCTACCTTGCGTGGCTGAAGGACAGCGGGGTGCTCACCGTCGAGTTTGAAAACAACAAAATGCTCTGGCGCAGGGCGTGAAAAAATCCCGTCGGGTCAAGTGAACCGACGGGATTTTTATATCTATATCTATATTGCTCAGTGTGCGGCGAGGAGGATAAAGCCCTCCACGATGAGGAATTCGCCGAGTATGTAGGTCAGCATGACGAGGAAGTGAGTCTTTAAAAGACCGTCCTTCTTGAAACGGACGAAGAACAGCGTGGAATCGGAGGCAAAGAACAGTACCGCACCGATAAAGGTGACCGCCGCTGCAAGGCAGGGCATCGAAATAAGCTGATACAGCGCAAAGCAGTTCATGGTACCGTTTGTGAGCAGGTAGAAGAACATGGGCAGAAACAGCCGATTCGGCAGATGCGGACGCAGCCTCGTAAACAGCATGACGCTTATGCCGACGTACACCGCTCCGGCGAGGACTATTGCCCACACGGGAATGGCGGAAAAGTTAACGTGGCAGGCATAGGCAACGATGAAACAGACGTGGGACGCAAAGAAGCTCAGTCCGCCGACGGAAAACCACTTGACGCCCTTGGGGATGAGCAGCACGTCGCCGAGCCAGCTCGTGATTATTGCGGCGACAACGATGGCAAGGGGATCCGTTACGCTGCAAACGTACCAGCCCAAGAGGGCAAGCAGCAGGAAGGGCTTCGTGATGCCGCGGAGCTTTTTGTCGCACTTTAGGCTTGCGTACAGGTGAATGACGGATGCGATGACAAAGACTGCGAGAAACGCATAGTTCATGTGATCTCTCCTACAAAAAGAATGGATTTAAAATACAATATCATATAGTCTGTTTAATTTCAAGTGTAAGCTGACGGGAGTTCGCTCCCGTCAGCTTAAAGAAGCTCCTCGGCGGGGAAATGCACCGCCGTGCCGTCGGACAAAAAGTACAGCACACACTCACGGAGCGGTTTGCCGAATATATGCTCGGCGGCGTAGGCGTATGCACGAAGCTGGCCGGAATAGAGCTTTGCTCTCTCGGTCAGCGCATTGCCACGCACACGGTCGGTTTTGTAGTCGATGACCGTAAGATGACCGTCCTCCTCGATGCAGCAGTCCATGACGCCCTGAAGCAGGACCTCCTCGCCGCCGCTTTCCGGGAAGAACAGTCCGCTCGGCGCCAAAAGCGAGAAGCGGAACTCACGCCGAAGCTCGTCGCAGGACAGTATCCTGCGCCCCGTTTCGGAGGCGAAAAGCCGCAGAATGACGTTGGCGTCCACGACCTCGGCCTGCTCGGCGGTGATAAAGCCGGAGGCGCAGAGCCGAGAGATCTCGTCCTTTACGGACGCAAGGCCGCAAGCCTTTTTGTAGTCCATGTACTGAAGCACGAGGTGCGTTGCGGTACCCCTCTCGGCGGGGGTGAGCTTTTCCGAACCCCGAAGCCCCGGCAGACGGAAGCTTGACTTCGGCGACGGCGCAAGCGCCTGCGCCTCAAGGTCGGGTTCGTCTTTAAGCTCGGTTGCGGTGAGCTTGCTCGGCAGTCTCTCCGCTGCGGCGTGAGGGTAAACATAGTCGAGATTTTCCTCGATGCGGCGTTTGAGCTCCGCATCGACGTCGCCTTGCGTGATCCTCACGCACTCCTCGCCCGTGCTTATGCGGTCGGGAGCGGAGACGTTTAGCCGTATATTCTCCCCGCCGTCGGCAAGACAGGCGGCGATGAGCCAGTCGGCAAGGCAGGACGCCCGCCGCAGCTCCTCCGGCGGAGCGGGAAAGTCGGCGCAGGACGTGAGCTTTGCGAGCTTCTTTTCGGGATCCTTCATTGCGGCGGTCACAAAGAGGTACTCCTTTGCACGGGTGAGAGCAACGTACAAAAGCCGCATTTCCTCGGACAGCAGCTCGCTCTCCGAGCGAAGCTTCACGGCGTTGAACGCAAGGGTCGGGTACTCAAGCCGACGCTCAAGGTCGGTGTACTTCGGCGCAAGCCCAAGCTCCGGATGCACCAAAACGGGGGAGCGGAAGTCGTTTTTGTTAAAGCGCTTTGCGGTGTCGCACAGGAACACGACGGGGAACTCAAGCCCCTTCGATTTGTGTACGGTCATTATCTGCACGGCGTTGCCGGCCTCGCCCTTGCCGGGCTCGTCGCTGCGTTCGGAGAGCTTTAAAAGCCAGCGCACAAAGCGGCGCAGCCCGTAAAAGCCGCTTTGCGTAAAGCGTTTCGCATACTCGTGCATGAGCAGCAGATTGCGCCGACGCTCCTCGCCGTCACCGAGAGCGGTGCAGACGGGTATGATGTCGGTCTCACGGTAGATGTGCCACAGCAGCGCAGAGGTGTCGGATTCCGAGGCTTTCTCACGCAAAGCGGCAAGAAGCGCAAGGAAGTCCGCACACTTTTCGTCTTCCTCGGCACGGGCGCACAGCGCCGTGTAGAAGTCGTCGTTCGGGCGGCAGGCACGGATCTGCGACAGCTCGTCGGCGTTAAAGCCGAACACGGGTGAGCGCAGAGCGGCGATGAGCGGAATGTCCTGGTGCGGGTTGTCGATGACACCGAGCAGACTTATGAGCGTCGAGATCTCGACGGAGGCGAAAAAGCCGCTTTGCAGCCCTCCGGCGACGGGGACGCCGGCTTTTACAAGCTCACGGCGGTAGACCTGCCCGACGCTGTTTGCCGAGCGCATCAGAATGGCAATATCGCCGTAGCGCAGCGGCCTCACGACGCCGTTTGCGGTCACGGGGAGAGCGCTGTCCACGAGCTTTCGTATCCTTGCGGCGACGGCTGCCGCCTCAAGCTCGGTCTTGCCGGGGGTGTCCTCGTCGTCGGAGTCGGGGAGCGGGTAGAGTGTCATTTCCGGCAGACAAACGGTGCCGGGGTAGTCTGCCGCAGCACGCAGCATGGCGTTTTCGTCGTAGTCGATCTCACCCAGCTTCTCCGACATACAGCAGGAGAAAACGCTGTTTACGGCGGAGATGACCTCACGCCGTGAGCGGAAGTTCTCTCGCAGCATGATGCGCACGGGGTCATTAGGGCGGGCGGCATCGAGGTCTGCGTAGTGCAGATACTTTTCGGTGAAGATGCCGGGATCGGCAAGGCGGAAGCGATAGATGGACTGCTTTACGTCGCCGACCATAAAGAGATTGTTGCCCTCGGAGGAGAGCGCACGGAATATCGTGTCCTGAACGCCGTTTACGTCCTGATACTCGTCGACCATGATCTCACGGAAGCGCCGTCCCACGGCGAGCGCCGTCGGGGTGGGGGTTCCGTCGGAGTCCGTGAGCAGGCGCACCGCCATATGCTCAAGGTCGGCAAAATCGACCTCGCTGCGGCGGCGCTTTTCGACGGTGTAGGCACGGTCAAAATCAAAGGTGAGAGCGATCAGCGCACGCATGGCGGGTGCAGTCTCACGCAGCTCACGCATGAGCTTCTTGGAGGGAGCGGGCATAAGCTCCGCATAGCCCTTCGCCTCGTCCTTGCAGGCGTTCCAGACCTCCTTTATCCGTTCCGAAAGCTCCGGGTCGGGGGAATTGCGAAGCGTGCCGAGTCGGGGGAACTCTATCGGCAGAGCGTTTGCGGCCTTATCCCACGACACGGAAAGCGCACGATTCAGGTCACGCAGAGCCGTTGCGACAGCGTCGAGCGAAGCGCCGTAAGCCTTGCTTATGGCAGGCTCCCTCTCCGCCTTTGCCGCAAGCTCGGAGAGCAGGTCGGCATAGTACGCCGCAGAATCCGAGACCCTGCGCATTATCTCCCTGCCGTAGGGCGTGTCGGAAGCGTCGCCCTCGGCGCTCTCGTACAGCCGAAGCTGCTCCCGTGCCCAAAGCTCCGGGCGGGCGTGGCTCTGCATTTTGCGATGTACTTCGAGCGCAAGGGAGGCAAGGCGTGAATCGTCCCTGCCCCTGCCCACGGTGTCGGCAAGCAGGAGGAAATCGTCGTCGGGGTCCTCGTAGCGCTCCTCAAGCACACGGTCCATTATGCGCTGGCGCAGGGGCAGCGCCCTGTCCTCCTCGATGACCCGAAACTCCGGCGAAAGCCCGGCGGCGTGGCAGTTTTCACGCAGCAGAGCGGTGCAGAAGCCGTCGATGGTGCTTATCTGCGCACGGCGGCAAAGTGCGTTCTGCCGACGCAGACGCCGGTTTTCGGGGTCGTTTGCGATGCGGCGTGACAGCTCGTCGGCTATGCGGCTTTTAAGCTCCGCAGCCGCCGCTTTCGTAAAGGTTATCACGAGGTACTCGTCTATGTTGCCGCCCTCGCAGACGCTGCGGAGCAGGCGCTCGGTCAAGACTCTCGTCTTGCCGCTTCCGGCGGCGGCGGATACAAGGACGCTGCGCCCGGAGGTCTCTACCGCACTTTTCTGCGACGGGGTGGGGGAAAACTCAGCCATCCTGCTCACCGCCTTCCATGTAGTTCCACACCCGGCTTGCCGGAAGCTTCGGCAGTCTGCGGTGACATTCTCCGTTTTCGCCGTCGCTGAAGCGACAGGCTTCGAGGTATTTGCAATAGGTGCAGGCGGTCTCCTGCTGAGTGCGATAGAAGGGGTCGGCCGCAATGCTGCCCCGCCTGAGCTCGGACGCCATGCCCGTCAGCGTGTCCTCAAGGTGACGGGCGAGCAGGCCGAGCTGCTCTGCGCTTGCCAAGCTGTCGCCCGTCGGCTTGCCGCCGCGGATGCTTATCGGCAGATACCTCGGCGCATCGCCGTGCTCCATGGCGCCGAGTACATCGGGATCGCCGAGCAGCAGGCCGCTGCGCTTAAGCTCGGAGGCACGCTTTTTTGCCGCTGAGTCCTCACTCGGCTCGGCGGGGGAGGACAGCGTAACGTCCCGTGCCGGAACGTACAAAACGCCCGCAGGAACTGTCTCCCTGCCGTAGAGCCGCTCACCGTTGCGGCACAGGCTGAACAGGTACAGCAGCATTTGCAGGTTCATGCCGTACCACACGTCGGAGAGCGAAAAGCTCTTGCGTCCGGTTTTGTAATCGACCACACGGAGGTAAAGCCTGCCGTCGTGTACCCAGCCGTCAACACGGTCGACGATGCCCGTGAGCGTCAGCGTGTCCTCGCCTCTGCCGAGACGGATGGGGGGAAGATTTTTCTCCCTGCCCATGTCAAGCTCAAAGGACAGCGGCACAAAGTCCGAGCAGCGCAGCTCCGATGCCGTGTCACGGACGATACGTCGAACGTCACGGATGAGCCGACGGAAAAGATATTCAAAGCGCTTTGAGCGCTCACGGAAATCGTTGAGATTGTCTCTGATATACTCGCCGACGAAGCGGTCGGTCAGAGCGTCAAGCTCCGAGTCGCCGACCTTCTTAAAGCCGCCCGCCTCCATGACGGCCGAGGCGGTGCGCTCAAGCACGAAGTGCATGAAGGTGCCGAGCTCCGGCGGGGTAAAGCCCGCAGGCTCACGGGGCTTTGCCTTTAAGCCGTAGCGCATGAAGTAGCCGAAGCGGCAGGAGGCAAAGAGGTCTATCCTCGAAGCGGAAAGGCGAAGCCTGTCGCCGTACAGCGCATGCACGGCGTCGGGCGAAAGGCTGCCCCGTTTAAGCTCCGCGGCGGCAATGAGCTTCTCCGTTTCGTTCGGATATCGCTTACGGCAGACGGCGTATGCCGCCGTGCCGCCGCTGCCGCTTAATGCCGCAGCCGCCGCATCGAGCAGGGGCGCAGGTGAGAGGAGCCTCAGCTCCGAGACATTGACAGCCTGCGGCGTAAGCCCGAAAAGCGCCGCCGCTCTGTTTACGATGATCGAGGGACGCTGCCCTTCGCCGCTGCGGTCGAAGGCGGAGTACACGAGCGTGAGCGTGTCCGAGGGCAGGCTCACGGTGTTGTATATGAGTGAAAATTCACGCCAAAGCTCGCTGTCGCCCATGCCGCCGAGCTCAAGGCTCAGCTCCTTTAGCCGCTGCTTTTCGTCGTCGCTGAAAAGCCCCGGCTCGGCGTTCTGCGAGGGCAGACGCTCGTCGTCTGCGCCGAGAATGAAAAGATGCTTTATCCTTCTGCGGCGCATACGGTCAAAGTCGCCGACCGAGCATACGTCAAGCCCGGCGGGGATGCTGCCGACGTCGTATTTTGACAGGACGCTGATAAACAGCCTGCCGAAGTAGGAGGCGTCCGAGGCGCTGTCGCCGAGTATCGAGGCGCACTGCTCCAGAGCGCCTGCGCAAATGTCCCAAAGCTGAGCATATTCCTGCGCAGCGGTTCTTTCACCGGATGCCTTCAAAAGCTCCGTTTTCTCGTCAAGCCGCCTGTCAAGCTCAAGCTCCGTGAGAAGCTGCGCCAGCGACTCCGCCTGTTCCGCAGCGGTGGCGGCGGAAAGACTGCGCTCCTCAAAGTGAAGGAGCGGAGCCGTAACACGGCGGCGCAGAGCGTTTATCCTGTCAAGGCGGGTTGTCGCCGATTCGTCGTATTCGCCGCCGAAGCCGTCCGGGTGCAGCCGCCAGTCGGTGTCCTTGCGCCATGCGTTTCCTCGGAGCTGCCACATGATGACGTAGTTTTCAAGCTCGTCCGTCTCGTCGGGGGAAAGCCCCGCAAGCCCGGTGCGGAGGTAATCGAATATGTCGTCTGCCTCCCAGCCGCCGCCGATTATCTCGTATGCCGCCGAAATGAGCGCCGGCAGGGGGCGGGTGAATATGTCCGTTTTTCGGCTCGAATAGAAGGGGACGCCGTAGTGCGAGAGCATGCACTCAAGCTCCGGACGATAGTCCTCAAAGCCTCTGACGGCAATGGCGATGTCACGCCAGCGGCAGCCGTCCATGACGAGACGCTTTGCCGTCGCCGCCGCAAATTCGCACTCTGCCGCAATGCCGTTTGCGACACGCAGCGATATGCAGTCGCCATTTGATTCACTGCGCTTCGAGGAGTATTCAAACAGACTCTCGCCAAGCTCGCAGAGTGCGGGAGCCTTTGCGCCCGTCGAGTCGAAAACGCCGACAAAGTGCGGGATGCCGTTTGCCTCGGCGAAGGCGAGGAAGTGCCGTGCCGTCAGTCTGCCCGGCTCGAACACCTCGCTGCCGCCGGAAAGCCCGTCACAGCCGAGGCAGACGCAGACCTCGGCGTTGTTTAGCAGCAGCGCTTCGATGATGCGGCGCTCCTGTGCGGTGAAGTCCGTAAAGCCGTCGATATAGACGCTTATTCCGGCGCCGAAGCCGGTGTCGGAGATCCTGTTGGCAAGGATGCCGAGACGGTCGGAGGGGTCGATGCCGCAGCTTGCGGTCACGGCGTCATAAGCCTCAAGCACGAGGGAAAGGTCGTAAAGCTTGTCGGACAAAAGCCCCTCGCATTCGGCGGATGCCTCAAAAAGCCGCTCCGTGCTTATGCACGACGCCTTGAGAGCGTCAAGCTCACGCAGCAGCGCATTCTGAAGCTCCGCACGCTTCCGTGCGGCAGAGTAGACCCTGAGCCTTGACGACAAGCCCTCGACCGCAAGCGCCATACACAGAAGCCGACCGCCCTTGTCAATGACGGGCGCGGCGCCGCCGCCGAACTCGGCGCTCAGCTTTCGGGCAAGACCCGTAAAGCTGAGCACCTCGCCGTACAGCGAAAGAGAGTCCCCGCAGACGGAGCAAAGCTCACGTTCGGCCTCGTGACTGTACTGCTCGGGCACGATGAGGATGCTTCTGCCGGAGCCTGCCTGCACCGACTGTTTTATTTCGTTCATTATTGCGGCGGTTTTGCCGGTTCCGGCTCTGCCGCTGAAAATTCGTAGCATTTAAAGCACCATCCTATTGCCTGTATTGTATCAAATTTGCAGCCGTACCGCAATACGCAGAAAGATGCCGTCGGCGAATGTGACGAAAAATAGACAATCTTTTTTGCAATTAAGCTGTTGCCAAGACTTAGGCATAATGATAAAATAAACGAGTTAGTGAAAACAAAAATATATTTGTTTTCCACAAAAACAGCAACCGCCGACTTGCGAATCGCACCGATTTCGATGCAAAACCTACCCAAATCGGACTTTGTGATTTTGCAGAGGTGCAAAATATTCTTAAGAGAAAGGAATCTTATCCAATGAAATTTTCCGGAAAGATCGAAAAATGCGGGCTTTCTCCCATGAGAAAGTTTGCTCCCTATGCGAACGAGGCAGCAAAGCAGGGCAAAAAGCTATATCATCTTAATATCGGTCAGCCCGATATTGCCACTCCCAAGGCTTATTTCGAGGCGGTAAAGGACTTTTCTCAGCCCGTTCTGGCATATGCTCCGTCCGACGGCGTCCCCGTGATGATTGACGCCGTCGTCGATTACTACGGCAAGATCGGCGCTCCCATAACCAACAAGCAGGTTCTCATCTCCACCGGCGGCTCCGAGGCGCTGCAGATAGTGCTCAGCTCCATACTTGACGAGGGCGACGAAATCATTATTCCCGAACCCTTCTACCCCAACTACAGCACCTTCGTGACCCTCACCGGAGCAACGGTGCGTCCCATCACCACCAAGCCCGAAGAAGGCTACAGGTTCGCCATTCGTGAGAGGGTCGAGGCATGCATCAACGAGCATACCCGTGCGATAATGTTCACGAACCCCGGCAACCCCACCGGCACCATCCTCACCGCCGAGGAGCTGAAGCTCATGGCGGACATCGCAAAGGAGCATGACCTCTTCATCATCGGCGACGAGGTCTACCGTGAGTTCGTGTACGGCGGCGAGCCGCTTATGAGCCTTCTGCAGCTTGAGGGATACGAGGACAACGTGGTCGTCATCGACTCCGTTTCCAAGCGCTTCTCCGCCTGCGGCGCCCGCATCGGCTGCATGATAACCCGCAACAAGGAGCTGTATAATCACGCAATGAAGTGGTGCCAGGGCAGACTGTGCGCCTCCACGATAGACCAGATCGCTTCCGCTGCGCTGTACGGCGTAGGCCCCGAATACTTCGACGCAGTCCGCAAGGAGTACAAGGAGCGCAAGGATACCCTCGTCGAGGGCTTAAAGCAGATTCCCGGCGTCGTATATTCCGAGCCGAAGGGCGCATTCTACGTCATGGCGGCACTGCCCGTTGACGATGCCGAAAAGCTCCAGATGTTTATGCTTCAGGAGTGGGACGATAACGGCGACACCCTGATGTTCACCCCCGCCGAGAGCTTCTACAAGACCCCGCACACCGGCGTTAACGAGATCCGCATGGCGTATGTCATCAACAAGGACGACATAAAGCGCTCCATGGAGCTTCTCAAGAAGGGCATTGAGGCATATAACGCAAAGAACAAGTAAAGCAAAATGCATGAAAAAACGGACATCGTGAGATGTCCGTTTTTTCGGTGCGTGTCAAAAAAGTCATGCCTTGCATTGTCAAGTTAAGTGCAACGAAGTATTGAAAAAGGACTCGAAGGGAGTACGCCAACGAAGGCATTTGCGAGGACGGAGATT
>CAVFTS010000014.1:0-43920 GCA_963625655.1 Oscillospiraceae bacterium | reverse complement strand
AGCCTCGTTGCCGTCCATCGTCTTGTACTTCCTTACCATATCTTTTCCTCCGAAACGGAATTTGTCTGTATTATTGCCGTATCAACAGTTTATCATTAAATCAGCACGCTGTAAACACCGCTTTCGATGCGAAAAATTTTAGCTTGCTCTTTGTGTTTCACTGTATTATAATGTCTTAGTATTTGTTTGATGTTTAGTGGCTTAACACATGAAAGGAGTCCCGAACTATGGTGAATATAAGCAACGAAAACGGCAACATCAGCATCACCAGTGAGGTCTTCACGAACATAGCAGGTCTTGCGGCAACGAGCTGCTTCGGCGTTAAGGGCATGGCAGGTCGCAGCAAGGAGGGCGGTCCTCTCCAGCTTTTGAGACGTGAGTCCATGTCAAAGGGCGTTTTTACCCACTTCGACGAGGACGGCAGCATCACTCTTGAGCTGCATATCGGTGTCGATAAGGACGTAAACATCGCCGCCGTGTGCCGCAGTATTATAAAGGAAGTCTGCTATAAGGTCAGCAAGGCGACCGGCGTTCCCGTAAAGAGCGTCGATGTTTTTGTTGACACCGTGCTTCTTGACTGATATTATTACACGAATTCCTCCCGGAGGTGCTATTGCATTGAGAGAATATATAGATGCCGCTTTATTTAAGGATATGATCCTGTGTGCGGATGCGGCACTCGCCGAAAACACAAGAGAGATAAACGAGCTTAACGTCTTCCCCGTTCCCGACGGCGATACGGGAACCAACATGGGGCTTACCATGAATAACGCCGCAACCGAGCTTCGTAAGAAGAGCTTTGCTTCCGTATCCGCTGCGGCGGACTGCGTTTCCGGCGCTCTGCTGAGAGGCGCAAGGGGCAATTCCGGCGTTATCCTTTCGCTGCTGTTCCGAGGCATATCCAAGCGCATAAAGGGCATGGATACCGTCGGTGCCAAGGAGTTTGCCGAGGCGATGAACGACGGCGTCGATGCCGCCTACAAAGCGGTCATGAAGCCCGCCGAGGGAACGATACTGACGGTCGCACGTCTTGCGTCCGCTGCGGCGCTCGGCTGCGGCGGTGCCGGCGGCAGCTTTGAGGAAATGCTTGAAAAGGCGATCGCCGCAGGAAACGAAGCGCTTGAAAACACCGTGAACCTGAACCCCGTTCTTAAAAAGGCGGGTGTGGTGGACGCCGGCGGCAAGGGCTACATAGTCATTTTGAATGCTATGCTTGCCTGCTTAAACGGTGAAATGGTCGCTCCCGAAGCGTCCGTCTCCTCCGGCGTTATCGCAAACGAAAGCGGCGCCTTCGACGTGTTCAGCACGGACGAGATAACCTATGCCTTCGACACCGTTTACATTGTCCGCAAGGATGACCCCAACGTTGACCTCACCCCGCTCCGTGCATACCTCAACAGCATCGGCGATTCTCTCGTCATCGGCGAGGACGACGAGGCGTTCAAGGTTCACGTTCACACGAACATCCCCGGCGAGGCGCTCACGAAGTCGCAGCAGTACGGCACGCTGGAGCTTGCGAAGATTGAGAATATGCGCACCCAGCACGAAGACATTCTTGCCGGCAAGAAGGCACAGAGCACCGACGATCTTGCAGAGATCGAGGAGGAGCTTGAAAAGTGCGAAAACGCAGCTCCGCAGAAGCGCTACGGCGTCGTCGCCATTTGTGCGGGCGACGGTATGACGAAGCTGTTTTCCGACCTCGGCGCCGATGCGGTCGTCACCGGCGGTCAGACCATGAACCCCTCGACCGAGGACATTCTGCGTGAGATACAGCGCACTCCCGCCGAGACCGTGTTCGTGCTTCCCAATAACAAGAACATCATCATGGCGGCAGAGCAGTGCATTCCTCTCTGTGAGAACAGGCAGGTCGTCGTCATTCCGACAAAGACCGTGCCGCAGGGCGTCACCGCAATGCTGAGCTACGACGAGTCGGCGGGGCTTACCGAGCTTCAGGAGCAGATGTGCGAGTCCATTCAGTCCGTTCACACCGCTCAGGTGACCTACGCCGCAAGAGATTCCGACTTTGACGGTCATGCGATAAAGGAGGGCGAGTACCTTGCCCTGCTCGACGGCAAGCTCGTCGGCAGCTACAAGGAGATGTCCGTTCTCATGGAGGAGCTTGGCACGGCGATTGAGGGCTTTGAGCCTGAGCTCGTCACCCTGTATTACGGTCAGGATGTCGATACGCAGGACGCAAACGACGCAGCCGAGGCGCTTTCCGGACTTCTGCCCGATGCAGAGGTCAGTGCGGTAAGCGGCGGTCAGCCCGTTTACTACTACATGATCTCCGTGGAGTAACAATTGAAACAATAAGCACCGCCCGCAAAAAGGCGGTGCTTAGGACTATATAGAGGACTATTTGTTATGGCAGACTTTTCTCATTTCAACGACAGCGGCAGAGCGTGGATGGTCGATGTTTCCGCAAAAAGCGAAACTCAGCGCACGGCGGTCGCCGCAGGCAGAGTACTTGTAAACGAACAGACCTATACGCTCATAAAAAGCGGCGGAATGAAGAAGGGCGACGTTCTCGGCACCGCACAGATAGCGGGCATTATGGCGGCAAAGCGCTGCTTTGAGATAATCCCCATGTGCCACCCGCTCATGCTCAGCGGCGTTAACATCGACTTTGAGCTGGACGACGAAAATCACAGCGTCGGCATCCGTGCAAGCGTCAAATGCCTCGGCGTCACCGGCGTCGAGATGGAGGCTCTGACCGCCGTGAGCGTTGCGGCGCTCACCGTGTACGATATGTGCAAGGCGGTGCAGCGTGACATCGAGATAACCGACATCCGCCTGCTTTCCAAAAGCGGCGGCAAGAGCGGCGATTTCGTGAGGAGCGGGACATGAATGAGGCAAAAAACAAGGAATCCCTTGTAAGGGTCATAAAATTTGTCATCTTTTCGGCATCCGCCGGCGTAATACAGGCGCTCTCCTTTGCGTTTTTCAAGGAGGTCACGGGCTTTAAATACTGGCCTGCGTACATCATTTCGCTCGCCCTGTCGGTCGTCTGGAACTTTACGCTGAACCGCAATTTCACCTTCAAGTCGGCGGTAAACGTCCCGAAGGCGATGCTGCTCGTTATCGCATTTTACGCCGTGTTTACCCCGGTCTCGACGATACTCGGCGATTATTTTGACAGGCAGGGCGTCAACAATTACCTGATCCTTGCGCTCACGATGCTGTCAAACCTCACGCTTGAGTATCTCTACGACCGCTACATCGTGTTCAGAAAGGCCATCGACACGAGGCCGAGCAAAAGATCCTGAATCGGAGGAGCCTATGAAAAAGATCCTGCTTCTCGGCACGGGCGGCACCATCGCCTCCGAGCCGCACAACACGGGACTGTCGCCGGAGCTTTCACCGGAGCAGCTTTTGTCCTTTGTTCCGGGCATAAGCAGCCCCTGCCGGGTAGAGAGCCGTTCGCTGTTTTCGGTGGACAGCACCAACATGACCCCCACACACTGGGTGCGCATCGCCGAGGCGGCGTTTGCGAAGATAATGTACATCCTCGGCAAGACGAAGGACCCCGACGAGATCAGCCGCCTTTTCTACGAGCCTGTGGCTCACGACATTCTTTATCGCTGCGGTGACTGAAATGAAAATTGTTACGATTATAGGAGGCGGCGCCTCCGGCATAATGGCGGCTCTGACCGCCGCAGAGGACAAAAGCAACAGCGTGCTGCTGCTTGAGCGTCAGGCTCGCATCGGCAGAAAGCTTTTAAGCACCGGCAACGGCAGGTGTAATCTCACGAACACGGGAGCGAGTGCCTCCGACTACCACGGTGCGGATGCGGAATTTACCGCCGCTGCGCTCTCCCGCTTCGCCGCTTCGGACGCATTGGACTTTTTCGCAGAGCTCGGTCTGCTCACCGTGACCGAGTACGGCGGCAGGGTGTATCCCCTGTCCAACTCCGCAAACAGCGTGCTTGACGTCATGCGCTTTGCGCTCGACGCAAGGGGCGTTGACACACGCTGCTCATGTTCCGTCACGGCGATAGAGCGAAACGGCCCTCGCTTCACCCTCAAGACCGAGCAGGGTGACATTCAAAGCGACTGCGTTATAGTCGCCTGCGGCGGCAGAGCCGGGGAAAAGCTCGGCGGCACGGGGCTTGGCTATGAGCTGCTCGCACCCTTGGGTCACAGGCGCACGGCGCTTCATCCGGCGCTCGTGCAGCTCACGACCGACCCCACCTACCCCCGTGCGCTCAAGGGCGTGCGTGCGCAGGCGGCTTTGCGTCTGTGCGTAGGCGAGGATACGGTGGCGTCCTCCAAGGGTGAGCTGCAATTTACCGAAACGGGGCTTTCGGGTCCCGCCGCCTTTGACATCTCCCGTGCCGCTGCGCTGTGCGGCAAGGGCAGTGTCGTTCACGTCAATTTTCTCGACGGCTACACCCGCTCCGAGCTTTCGGAGCTGCTGAAAAAGAGGATTACGCAGATGGGCGATCACGAGGCATCGGAGATGCTCACGGGTATGCTGCACAACCGTCTCGGCAAGATGCTGGTCAAATACTCCGGCATCGGCGGCGGCCGCAGCATAAGAGAGCTTACATCCCGTGACGTTTCGGCTCTTGTAAACGCCTGCCTCGATATGCGCATCACGCTGCACGGCGTCGGCGATTTTGCCGCCGCTCAGGTGACTGCGGGCGGCATCCGCTGCAGCGAGATAGACCCCTTAACGATGGAGAGCAGGCTCGTGCCGAATCTCTATGTCTGCGGTGAGCTGCTCGACGTTGACGGAAACTGCGGCGGCTACAATCTGCAATGGGCGTGGACGAGCGGACGCATTGCGGGGAGGCTCGGAAAATGATACTTCTGCGAAACGTAAAGCTGTACCCCGACGAGAGCGAGGATCTCCTTGAAGACAAAGCCGCAAAGCTCCTGCACCTGAAAAAAGGCGAGATAAAAAGCCTTCGCATAAACAAAAAATCGCTGGACGCCCGCAAAAAAAACGACATACATTATCGCTATGCGCTGGCGCTTGAGACGGACAACGAAAAGCGGCTGCTGCAAAAATTCGGCGGCAAGGATCTGTGCGCCTTCTCGGAGCCGGACTTCGACATTCCCCGCCTCAGCTCCGAAACCCGCCCCGTCATAGCCGGCTTCGGTCCGGCAGGAATGTTTGCGGCGCTCGTTTTGAGCCGTGCCGGACTGCGCCCCGTTGTGCTTGAGCGTGGCTGCGAAGCGGCCGTGCGCAAGGCGAAGGTGGACGCATTCAGAGCCGGAGGCGCTCTCGACCCCGAATGCAACGTGCAGTTCGGCGAGGGCGGCGCCGGGACCTTCTCCGACGGCAAGCTGAACACCGGAATCAAAAGCCCCCGCATATCGTTCGTTCTCAGAACCTTTTATGAACACGGTGCGCCGGAGCGTATTCTGTATGACGCAAAGCCGCACATCGGCACCGACATACTCATAAACGTGGTGCAGTCCATGCGTCGGGAGATAATCTCTCTCGGCGGCGAGGTGCGCTTTAACAGTCGTCTTTCGGGGCTTGGAATAGAAAAGGGGCGGCTTCGCTCCGTGACCGTCTCCTCAAAAGACGGCGAATACACTCTGCCCTGCGACAGACTCATCCTCGCCATCGGTCACTCGGCAAGAGACAGCTTTGAGATGCTGCTCAGCGCCGGCGTTCCCATGGAGCCGAAGCCCTTTTCGATGGGCGTGCGTATAGAGCATCGGCAGAAAACGGTGGACCGTGCGCAGTACGGCGAAACCGCACTGCCGCTGCCGCCCGCCGACTATTCTCTCAGCGAGCATTTTCCCGACGGCAGCTCCGCCTACACCTTCTGTATGTGTCCCGGCGGTGAGGTCATTGCCGCAGCCTCGGAGGAGGGCGGTGTCGTCACGAACGGCATGAGCCTTTCCGCCAGAGACGGCGAAAACGCAAACTCCGCCCTGCTCGTGACGCTGCACCCGGAGGACTTTCCCGACGGGAGCGTCCTCGGCGGGATGTACTGGCAGCGCAGCATCGAGCAAAGGGCCTTTGCCATGAGCGGTAGCTACCTTGCTCCGGCGCAGCTCATCGGCGACTTTCTCGCAAGGCGCAAGAGCACGGGTGCGGGCAGCGTGACGCCCTCCTACCGTCCGGGCGTGCATTGGTGCGAGCTGCATGATCTTTTCCCCGAAAAGCTCACCGACGTCCTCGAAAACGCCATCCCCGCCCTCGGCAAAAGGCTCTCCGGCTTTGACGACCCCGATGCGGTGCTGACGGCGCCCGAGACCCGCTCCTCCTCACCCGTGCGCATACTGCGTGGGGAGGACAGATCGTCCGAGATCTCGGGACTTTACCCCTGCGGTGAGGGTGCGGGCTACGCCGGAGGCATAACCTCCGCCGCCGTGGACGGCATCCGCTGCGCCGAATCCGTGATGGATTCGTTGTCGCAAAAATAACAATTGTTGATTTATGTTGATTTAAAATTCAAATACTGTATAATGCAGTTAAGCTGACTTCGTCGGCTTATAATCAGTGCTTCAGGAGGCTGACATGAGCGCAAATAAGGGTATCAATTTGACCATGCTCTGCGATTTCTACGAGCTTACGATGGGCAACGGCTATTTTGAAAACGGCATGGCCGACCGCATCACCTACTTCGACATTTTTTATCGTCAGAACCCCGACAACGGTGGCTTTGCCATCGCCGCAGGTTTGGAGCAGGCTGTCGAGTACATCCGTGACCTGCATTTCGACGCCGACGATATAGAGTACCTCAGAGGGCGCAGTCTGTTCTCCGAGGCGTTCCTCGATTACCTTGCGCACTTTGAGTTCACGGGCGATATTTGGGCGGTCCCCGAAGGCACCCCCATTTTTCCGAGAGAGCCGATCATGACCGTGAGGGCGCCCGCAATACAGGCACAGCTTCTTGAGACCTACCTTCTGCTGACACTCAATCATCAGAGCCTCATCGCAACGAAGGCAAACCGCATCTGCCGTGCCGCCGAGGGCAGAGTTGTGCTGGAGTTCGGCTCCCGCCGTGCGCAGGGAGCGGACGGCGCCATAACCGGCGCAAGGGCGGCTTACATCGGCGGCTGCGCAGGCACCGCCTGCACCGTATCAGACTCCGTCTACGGCGTCCCCGCAGGCGGCACCATGGCGCACTCCTGGGTGCAGATGTTCGACTCCGAGTACGAGGCGTTCGAGACCTACTGCAAGACCTACCCAACAAACGCAACGCTGCTCGTCGATACCTACAACTCTCTCAAATCCGGTGTTCCCAGTGCGATCAAGGCGTTCAACAACATCCTAAAGCCCCTCGGTATCACGAGCTGCGGCATACGCTTTGACTCCGGCGACATGGCGTATCTCACCCGCAAGGCAAGAGAGATGCTCGACGCCGCCGGCTGGCCCGGCTGCCGCATCACCGTCTCCAACTCGCTCGACGAACGCCTTATCACCGAGCTGCTGCTTCAGGGTGCGAAAATCGACTCCTTCGGTGTCGGCGAGCGCCTCATCACCGCAAAGTCCGACCCCGTGTTCGGCGGCGTATACAAGCTCTGTGCGGTGGAGGACGCAGACGGTAACATCATCCCCAAGATTAAGATAAGCGAAAACATCGGCAAGATAACGAACCCCGGCTTCAAGAAGGTCTACCGCTTCTACAACCGTGAGACGGGCATGGCGGAGGCGGACTATATCTGCCTGCACCACGAGACGGTTGACGACACAAAGCCGCTTGAGATCTGCGACCCCGAAGCGAGATGGAAGAGCAAGGTCATGGAAAACTTCGAGGCAAGAGAGCTGCTCGTGCCGATATTTAAGGGCGGCAAGCTCGTGTACGAGCTTCCCGATCTCAAGGACGTCAAGCGCTACTGCGCATATCAGGTCAGCACCCTTTGGCCGGAGATCAAGCGCTTTGACTACCCACACAACTACTATGTCGATCTGTCCGAGGAGCTTATGGCGCTCAAGGACAAGATGCTCATGGAAAGGAGGGGCTGAGCCGTGGATGCCTCAGAAAGACGCAACGAGATACTGAAGACCCTTGCCGAAAACTCCGCACCCCTCAGTGCCACCGCACTCGCCCACAGGCTCGGCGTGAGCCGTCAGATAATCGTCGGCGACGTCGCCCTGCTCCGTGCGGCGGGCGAGGCGATAAGCAGCACGCCGAGGGGCTATATGCTCACCGATGCACCGGGGCTTGTGTTCACCGTCGCCTGCGTTCACGAGCGCAGGGATACGGAGCGTGAGCTTAACATCATGGTAGACAACGGCTGCACGGTGCTCGACGTGTCGGTCGATCACCCGATATACGGTCAGCTCACCGCAGCGCTCAGGCTCTCCAGCCGCTACGACGTATCGCAGTTCGTGCTGAGCCTTGAAAGCGGCAGCGTAAGTCCGCTCTCGGCGCTCACCGGCGGCGTTCATCTGCACAGGCTCAGATGTCCCGACGAAGCCTCATTCCTTCGCACGAAGGCGCAGCTTGCGGAAGCCGGACTGCTTTACGAAAACTCGGAGGCATAAAAGAACACACCCTGCAGGACTCCGTCCTGCAGGGTGTGTTCTTTTCAGCGTGTCAAAAAAGTCATGCGACTTTTTTATTCCGTTCCTTTATTCCGCTCCCTTGAGAGCCTCGACCATGTCGATCTTTTTGTTCTTTCGTGCTACCATGAAGCCGACGAGCAGCGACACGCCGAAGGTCAGAAGAATACTCACTGAGTAGGTCAAGGCGCCGAGGGTGATGCTCAGCTCGTACTCGCTTGCGAGCGCCTCGACCAGCACCTTCAGTATGCCTGCGCCGCCGGGAAGTCCTATCAGCACGCCGATGACCGTAAGCCAGATGTTCTGACTTATGAGCAGCCTGCCGATGGTCTTGTCACGGAAGCCGAGCACCTTGAGCGTCGCAAGCTCCCTGTACCTTTCCACATAGCTCATTACGCCGAGATTGTACAGTACGACGACGCCGAGGACGATCGCCGCCGCCACAAGCACGATGATCATCGTGTTCATGATCTCCATGAAGGTATCGTAGCTGTCCATGAGTGTCGCCTTGTCCTGCTTGCCGACGATAATGGGTGAGCCTTCGATGTCGTCGGAATCGACGTCCGTATACACGGAGCCGATGCGGTAGTCCATACCGATGCCGTCGGCGCAGGCATCGGTCATAACGATACTCTCGGTCACGAGCGAACGGAAGTATCCGGCAACCTTCACCTCATAACTCTCCTTGCTGCCGTAGGGCGAAAACACAATCGTATCGCCGATATCCGCCGTGTCCTTAAGACGCAGACAAAGATAAACCCCGTCGTCCGAGAGCTTCAGACGCTCGTTGTCCTCGCTCAGAAAATGCAGCTTTTCGCAGTCGGAGTTATATATCTCAAGCGACACGGTCTTGCCGTTGTAGCTGATGCCCTTCTCCGCCTGCCAGTCGCCGTCAAGCGTCTGCACAAGCTTGAGTGCGTCCTCGTTTGTCGCCGACTCCGACAGATTCACCTTCGTGACATAGTTGCTGATATCGTTGTCCAGCATATTGAGGTAATTTCCCATCGTGTCCTTCATGCCGAGACCGCCGACAAGCAGCAGCATACAGCCGAAGATGCCGACCAAGGTCATGGCGCTGCGTGCCTTGTGGCGGATAACGTCACGGAAATTCCACTTTGCGCCGAAGGACAGCCTGTCCCAAAGCGGCAGTCTTTCGACGGCGCTCTTTCTCATCACCTTCGGCGTGTACGGACGGAGGGCGTCCGCCGCCGTGCCTCTGAGCATCCGCTTTACGGACAGGTAGCTGATGAGCGTCAGGAACGCAACGGTCAGAATGATAACGGGGATGCAGAAGGGCGGCATCACAAGGCTCCAGTCGGGGATGTCGAAATAAGTGGACATCATTCCGTTCGGGCTTATGATGAGCGCCGCCACAGCATAGCCGAGCGCAATTCCGAGGAGCGTTCCCGCAAGTCCGATAAACAGGCCATAGGAGGTGTAGTGACGCAGTATCTTCCCGTCACGGAAGCCGAGTGCCTTGAGAGTGCCTATCTGCACCTTCTCGGCGGCGGCAATGCGGTGCATGGTCGTGACCATCGTCAAAATGGCGATGGCAAGGAACAGCACGGGCAGGACAGACCCCATCGTCTTGCCCTCCTCCGACTCGCTCTGCGCTCCCGCATAGGCGATGTGCTCGCTCTTGTCGGTGACCAAAACCGTGGTGCCGATCGCCTCACGCACGGCGTTTTCAAGCTCGGCCTTGCTCATGTCGGAGATGACGTTTATCTGCGGGTAAAACGCCGTGCCGAGAGTACTTTTCAGCTTTTCGGGGCTTATGTACGCAAAGCCGAAGGCCTCATAGTCCGGCATGAGCTGATTGTCGTCGGCAACGCTTATCATGTTTTCGCCGCTCTTTGCAAGACCGACGACCTTGCCGGAGATCTCCGTGCTCTGATATACAAAGGTCAGCGTGTCGCCGAGGCGGATGCCGTTTGCATCGGCAAACTTATCCGAAAGCCAGATGCCGTCGGAGCTTGCGTCGTAGTCCGCTCCGCTCGTTATATACATCGTCGAGACGTCGTAATTTTCCGAGACGTTCAGTGCAACGGACTTCTTCGTGTCCTTTATGCCGACGTTCACCGAGAGGTATCTCGTCGCAGCGTCCACACCGTTTATGCCCTGTATGGCGGCAATGTCGTTCTCCGAAAAGCCCGCATCGGAGTAGATACGGAAGTCGGCGTAGTTCGTCTTTTCAAAGAAGTCGGAGGTGTCCGTCTCAATGCTCTGCCATTCGATGTTGAAGCCGAGGAAAATGCCCACGCCGATGGCAATCATAATTATCATTGAAATAAACTGCGATTTGTAGCTCCACGCAGTCCGTAGCAGTTTTCTTATCAGCATGACTTACCACTCCACTTCATCGGCGCTCATAGGTTCGGGCTGTTCCTCTAAGGACTTTATTTTGCCGTTTTTCACACGGATGACCACGTCCGCCATTTTCGCAATGTTCTGATTGTGGGTCACGATGACGATGGTCTTGCCGTAGTTTTTCGCCATGGAGAGAAGAAGCTTCAAAACCAAAACGCCCGTCTCGGAGTCGAGCGCACCCGTCGGCTCGTCGCAAAGCAGGATCTTGGGGTTCTTTGCAAGCGCCCTTGCGATGGACACCCTCTGCTGCTCGCCGCCGGAAAGCTCCGCCGGAAACTGGTGCATATGGTCGGAAAGCCCGACCTCGCTTATCATCTTCTTCGGGTCTACGGCATTCTTTGAGATTTCCTTTACAAGCGCCACGTTTTCGTAGACAGTCAGCGTGGGGACGAGATTATAAAACTGGAACACAAAGCCCACGGTGGACGCACGGTAGTCCGCAAGCTCGTTTGCGCTGAGCATGGATATGTCTCTGCCGTTTACCTTGATGGTCCCGCTCGTGGGGCTGTCAAGCCCGCCGAGCAGGTTTAGAAGCGTACTCTTTCCCGCACCGGAAGGGCCGAGGATGACGACGAACTTGCCCTCGTTAAGCTCAAAGCTCACGCCGTCAAGCGCCTTCAGCTCGTGGTCGCCTGTCGTGTACACACGGCTCACGTCTTTAAATTCCACAATTGCCATATTGACTCCTCCTATGTAGCGGTTAGCAAGCGCTAACCAAGCGTTCAGATAATTGTGGCGAGCAGGTTACCCGCCGCTAACTCAGGAGGGGAGTATACACCGTTTTTGTTGGGATGTCAAGCGTTTCGGGATTTTTGCTTTCAATATTCAGCATTTTACGCAAGCAAAAAAATTTCGTCAGGATATTAACATTCAATAGTGATTGACAAACACTGCTTTATAGGATAAAGTAAGCCTCGTGGGTGTCAAGACACTTGTTAAGAAAAATCATCGGGTGATCGTATGTCAAAGGTAAAAGCATTTTTAAAGCGCAAGGATGTGGAGATCTCTCTGCACCGCTACGGGATAGACGCTCTCGGCGCAATGGCGCAGGGACTTTTTTGCACCCTGCTCGTCGGCACGATACTTAACACGCTCGGCTCACAGCTCGGCATTCCGTTTCTGCGTGATCCCATCGGCGACACCGGACTTACCCCCGGCGGCTTTGCCTCGGCTATGGCAGGTCCCGGCATGGCGGTTGCGATAGGCTATGCGCTCCACGCTCCGGGAATGGTACTGTTTTCGCTGATACCCGTCGGCTATGCGACGAATCTGCTCGGCGGCGCAGGAGGCCCGCTTGCGGTCTACTTCATTGCCGTCATCGCAGCGGAGGTCGGAAAGCTCGTATCCAAGGAGACGAAGATTGACATACTCGTCACCCCCATCGTCACGATACTTACCGGCGTGGGACTTGCCATGCTCATAGCGCAGCCCATCGGCACGGCGGCGTCCAAGGTCGGTGACCTCATACAGTGGGCAACGACGCAGCAGCCCCTCGTCATGGGCATCGTCGTCTCCGTCGTTGTCGGCATTGCGCTGACGCTGCCCATCTCCTCTGCGGCGATCTGTGCGGCGCTCGGTCTGACCGGTCTTGCGGGCGGCGCCGCCGTTGCGGGCTGCTGTGCGAACATGGTCGGCTTTGCGGTAGTGTCATTTAAGGAAAACGGCTGGGGCGGCGTTGTGTCGCAGGGCTTGGGAACCTCGATGCTGCAAATGGGCAACATCGTCCGAAACCCCCGCATATGGATCCCCGCCATCGCCGCAAGCGCCATAACGGGGCCTCTTGCGACCTGCGTGTTCGGGCTTCAGATGAACGGCGCCGCCGTCAACTCCGGCATGGGTACCTGCGGTCTGTGCGGCCCCATCGGTGTTTGGACCGGTTGGCTTGAGCCGACAAACGGCGCTGCGGCAATTAACCCCACCGCCATGGACTGGATAGGTCTTGCGCTTATCTGCATCGTTCTTCCGGCGCTGCTGTCGTGGATATTCGGCGTACTGTGCCGCAAGGCGGGCTGGATAAAGGACGGCGACATGAAGCTCTCCTGATTTATCGATTTATAATATATATGTATAGCAAAACCGAGGCACCTGCTGCCTCGGTTTTTTCTCTAACTCTTTATCCCCCACACGAGGAACATCGGCGCATCGGCAAGGTCTCTGTCGCCGAGGATGCGTCTGCCAGCCGCCCTGTCAAAGCCGCAGTCGCAAACGCCGAGGCTCGTGAGACAGCCGATGTCCCACGAAGGACGCTCCCGTAAGCTTAGCGGCATCATCAGCGTTATCTCCGCATTCTCACGTTCGAGCCTGTCCGTCATGCCGACATGACCGTACACCCCGTCGGCAGGAAGGTGCGCACCGGAGCTTTGATTGTTGCGCACGTTGTCGGCATAGCTTGCGTCGAAATTTAAAAGCACCCCGCCGGGACGCAGCACACGCAGCCACTCGCCGTAAGCCCTCTTCGGGTCGGGCAGCGTCCACGTCAGGTTCCTGCTTATCACGAGGTCAAAGCTTCCGTCCGCAAAGGAAAGCTCCTGAGCATCGCCCGTCTCAAAGCGTACCTTCACGCCGTAGTCTGCGGCAAGGCGCTCCGCCTCAGTGAGCATTGCCGGGGTGAGGTCTATGCCCGTGACCTCGTGTCCGAGCCGAGAAAGCAGGACGGCAAAATAGCCCGTCCCCGTTCCGACGTCAAGCACACGCAGGCGCTTACCCTCCGGCAGACGCTTTTCTATCTCGCACAGCCAACGCTCGCTGAGCGCATCGGTCAGCTCGCTGCGGCGCACCGATGCAAAATCGTGCGCCCGCTCCGTCCAGTATCCCACAACTTTTCCGTCCGTTTTTTTCATTATTTTTCACCTATAACCGAATCTATGAGCAGGCGGGTGTACTCGTGCTTCGGGCGGGATAGTATGCTCTCCGCTGCGCCCTCCTCGACAATGCGCCCGTCCTTCATGACAAGCACACGGTCGCAGATGGAGCTTACGACCGCAAGGTCGTGCGACACGAATATCATCGCCATATTCTTTTCGCTGCAAAGCGTTTTCAGCAGCGTCAGTATCCTCGCCTGCGCCAGAACGTCGAGAGCGCTCGTCGGCTCGTCGCACAGCAGTATGCGTGGGTCTGACGCCAAGGCTCTCGCTATCGCAAAGCGCTGGCACTGTCCGCCGGAAAGCTGCGACGGGTAGCAGTCTGCCTTTTCCGGCTCTATCCCCACCGCCTCGCACAGCTCCGCCATACGCTCGGAGAGAGCATCGTCCATGCTGTCGGCAAGCGTTGACCGCACCCTGAGCCGTGGATGAAGGGAGCCTGCGGCGTCCTGAAACACCATTTGTATCGCACGTTTTTCCTCTCGGCTGCGCCTCGGCGACAGCCGCTTTCCGTCAAGAAGCAGCTCGCCGCCGTCGGGTCTTTCAAGCCCCGACATGAGGCGCAGGAGCGTGCTTTTTCCGCAGCCGGAGCCGCCGACGACGCCGAGTATCTCGCCCGGCGCAACGCCGAGGCTCACTCCGCACAGCGCCTCAAGTCTGCCGCCGTGCGCAGAGTAGCTCTTTTTAAGCTCCGTGACCTTAAGAAGCTCGTTCATTTCCCGACCTCCTTTCCGTCCTCGCAAAGGACGAAGTGTCCGGGACTTATTTCCCGCATTTCGCCCCTCACGCTGCAGCCGCAGCCGAGGCTTTCCGGTATGCGTCCGCCGAGCTTCGGCGACGCCGCTATGAGACTTTGCGTGTAGCGGTGAACGGGAGAACGCAGTACCTCGTCCGTTCTGCCGTACTCCGTAAAGCGCCCCTTGCACATGACCGCCGTTTTGTCGGCTATCATGCGGGCAAGCGCCAGATCGTGCGTAACTACAATCTGCCCGATGCGTCCGAGACTGCGCAGGCGCATCAGCTCCTGCGCCGTTTTGAGCCGCAGCACCGTATCGAGGGCGCTCGTCGGCTCGTCGCACAGCAAAAGCTCGTACTCCATCATAAGACAGAGCGCTATCGCCATTCTTTGATTCATGCCGCCGGAGAGCTGACAGGGGCAGCTTTTGAGTATCCTCTCCCCGTCCGTCAGTCCGAGCGTATCGAGTGTGTCGAGGCACTGCTTTACAAAGCTTCCTGCCTCGTATTTTCCGTGGCTTTTGAGCGTTTCGGCAAACTGCTTTTTGTAGCTGCGAATGGGATTAAATGCGGCGGCGGGGTTTTGCGGTATCATGCCGACGTCCTCGTGTCGGGCGTCCCCCGTGATTGCCTTGCCTGCGATCTCAAGGCTTCCGCCCGTCGGCACCACCCTGCCGGCGCTACCCGAAAGCGCACGCAGTAACGTCGTTTTGCCGCAGCCTGATTCCCCGACGACGCAGAGTATCTCGCCCCGCTCAAGCTCAAAGCTCAGCTTTTTTATAACGTCCTCCCCGCCGTAGCCTGCGGAGAGTTCCGTTGCACGAAGCAGTAATTTTTCGTTCATTTTACCGCCTCCGTATCCGCAAGGTCACGCAGCGTATCGCCGAGGAGATTGAACACCATGACCGTGACGACCATCGCCCCGGCGGGTGCAAGCACTGCCCACGGCGCAAGCTGCATATAGGCTCTGCCCTGATTTATCATGCTGCCCCACTCCGCCTGCGGCTCCGCTACGCCGATGCCGAGGAAGGACAGTCCCGCAATGCCCATCATCATAACGCCGAGCTGCGTTGCGGCATTGACCGCCAAGGGTCCGAGCATATTGGGCAAAAGGTACTTTGTCATCACCTTAAGGCTTCCGCAGCCGGAAAGACGGGCAGCGCTCACGAAGGGCTCCTTTTTGAGCGCAATGACCTGCGCTCTGGCAAGCCTTGCGTACAGCGTCCATGCGGAAACGCCCATTGCGAGCATGGCGTTTGCCATGCCGCCGCCGAGGATTCCGGCGACCGCTATCGCCAGCACCATCTGCGGAAAGGCGAGCATAATGTCCGCAAGGCGCATTATCACGGTGTCCGTCACGCCGCCGAAGTAGCCCGCCGCCATTCCGAGGGCGGTGCCGATAACGAAGGTGATAAGCACGAGAGCCACGGCGGAGAATATCGAGGTCTCCGCACCCGCAAGCACACGGGACAGAACGCATCTGCCGTAACGGTCGGTACCCAGAGGATGCTCGGCATCCGGCGGAAGATTCATGCTCTGCGCATCCGTTGCGTCGGGGTCGTTCGGCATAAGCAGCGGAGCGGCAAAACTGATGATAAACAGAGCCGCCGCCAGTATAAGAAGCACTGTCGCACGGCGCTTTAGGCGCTTTGCGTTATTTCTTTTCGTTTTCACCCTGCGTCACCGCCTTCCTCCACACGGGGATCGACGGCACGGTACAGCAGGTCGGCGGCAAGGTTCAGGAGAACGTAGATGCCCGACGACAGCAGTACGAAGCCCTGTATCACGGGGTAATCCCTTGCGCTTATCGCATCCATGGCGAGCTTGCCGAGTCCCGGCAGACGGAACACCGTCTCTATGACGACGCTGCCGCCCATAAGCGTCCCCACCGAAAGCGCCGTGAGCGTTATCATGGGTATGAGCGCATTGTGCAGGACGTTGCGAAACAGAATATAGCGCATCTTAACGCCCCGTGAAAGTGCCGCATCGACGTACTCCTTGCCGATCTGCTCAAGTATCTCCGCACGGAACTGCCGCACGAAGCGGCTTGCAAGCGGTATCGCAAGCGCAAGGCAGGGCAGGATAAAGCCCTTCGCACTTCCGTCCGATATGACGGGCAGCAGCCGCAGCTTTACGCAGAAGCAGTACATCAGCAAAACGGAGATGAGGAAATTCGGCAGCGAGTTGCCGATGAAGCTGAAGATGCGCACGAGAAAATCCGCAATGCCGTTTTGCCGCACTGCCGCAAGCAGCGCAAGCGGCAGCGATATTACGAGCGCTGCCGCAAGGCTCAGGACCGTAAGCTCCAAGGTGTAAACAAAGCTCTCGCCGAGCATATCCGCAACGGCTCTGCCGCTGCGGTACGACTCGCCCAAGTCGCCGGAAAAAAGCCCGCCAAGCCAGTCGGCGTACTGCTCCAGAAACGGACGGTCAAGCCCCATCTCCGCTCTCGTCGCCGCAAGCACCTCCGGGTCAACGGCAATGCCCTGCGCCGACAGCTTCTTTTCGGCGGGGTCGCCGGGTGCGATATACATCAGCGCAAAGGTGAGGAAGCTCAGCCCCAGCACGACTATGACAAGCTGCAAAAGTCTTTTCGCTATGTATTTTTTCATGCCGTGCCTCCTTCCTTAAAGTTGAACTCCCCTTATGCTTATAAACGGCGATACCTGCGCAGGGTCACCCCTGCGCAGGCAAGGCTCAGAATTTTCTCAGCGCACGATGTCGGTGTCGGCGTCTATCCTGTAAAAGTCAAAGGGACAGCTTTCCGCAAGCCCCGTGACGCCGGGCGCCGTGACCGTTATCTTGTTGAACAGCCCCACATAGCCGAAGGCGTTGTCGTCTATGGCTATCCGGACTATCTCGTTTGCAAGCTCTGCACGCTTATCGGCATCGGTCTCGTACCGAAGCTGCGCTATGAGCGCATCGCACTCGGCACTTTCAAAGCCGCCGCAGTTGTATGGCGCACCGCTGCGCAGGGTGCAGTCGATGAAGTAGTACGGGTCGCCGTTTTTGTCCGCTATCATGCAGTAGAGCGCAATGTCAAAGTCGCCGGTGGCGATGTAGGTGCCGTCCGGGTCCTCGTAGGACTCCACGGTCGAAGCGATGCCGACCTCTTTGAGCTGCTGCTGCATGATGACTGCGATGGAGTCGAGCGAGCGTGAGGGGTAGTAGCATATCTTGAGGCTCAGAGGCTTCCCGTCCTTTTCGTATATGCCGTCGGAATTGAGGGTGTATCCCGCATCCTCCACGGTCTTCTTTGCCGCTGCGGTATCCGCTGCGGGCTTTGTGACCTTGCCGTATGCGGTGTTTTCTCCGAAGGGGCCGACTGCGGGGGTCACCGTGCCGGAGAGGTACTCGGCTATCGCATCGCAGTCAACGGTGAGGTTTACCGCCTTTCGCACTTCATCCGACATTCGGTTTTCGTTCAGGATGTAGAATTGCAGACGTGTCGCCGCAACGTCGGTCAGAACGTAGCGGTCGGGGTCTGCCGAGAATATCTCGGCGGAGGCGGCGCTGACGCCGGCATAACCGTCTATCTCGCCGTTCTGCATTGCCATGAGCTTGCTCTCGTCGTCGGGCATATAGTAGAACACCGCACCGTCGAGCTTCACGTCGCCGCCCCAGTAATTTTCGTTGCGGCTGACCTCGACCGTTCCCTCCGGGGCAAAGGACTTGACGACAAAGGGTCCCGTGGCGACGGGGGCATTGTCTATATCCTTGCTTGCGTCAAGGTCAAGTATTGCAAGCTCCGGCGTTGCAAGCTCGTTGAGCATCGTGGGGTAGACCTCCGGTGTCGTGATCGTAAACTCGGCGTCGGACGTCGCTTTATACTCAAAGTCCGCAAGGTAGGCAAAGCGCTCGTTCACCTCGGCAAGGCGCTCAATGTTGCGGATGACCATCTCCGCAGTCACGGCATTGCCGTTTGAAAAGCACACGCCGTCTTTAAGCGTCACGGTCCATGTAAGTCCGTCCTCGGAGACCTCCGCCTTTTCCGCAAGCACGGGTTCAATGGCGGAGCGGTCGTTCATTTTAAACAGCGCCTCGGTCAGACCGTAAGCACTCGTACCCCAACTGTTGTAATCCTTGTGAGCGTCGAGACTCGCATAGGCAAAGCTCTCGCCCAGGCGCAGTATCTTTTCGTCGTTTTTAGCCTCTCCGCCGGAGCAGGCGCACAGCGCAAAAACAAGCACAAGCGCAAGTATTATCGCAATAAGTCTTTTCTTCATGCGTTTCCCCTTTTCACTTCACGGCATATATCATAAAGCCGGGAGTGGAGGCATAGTTCATGCGCTCCTCGTAGTTCCAGACTCTGTTTCCGATGTCGGTGTCCGCAGCGACGGCGCTAAAGCCCATGCCCTTGAGCGTATCCTTGTCCCACTGGGGACGCATGAGCCTGCCCATCGGCTGTCTGCGGGTGATCTCCTCCATGACGTCGCTCTCGTCGTAAGCCTCGTGGTCGGAAAGCCCCGCCCTGGCGACGTTCTCCCTGTCCGTCCTATGCTCACGCTGCTTCTCTTCATTAAATAAGTAGGAATACCAGTTTGCGTCGAAATTGAGCAGGACACCGCCGGGACGCAGCACACGCATCCAGTCACGGTACGCCTTCACCGGGTCGGAGAGGTTCCACGTCAGGTTGCGGGTCACGATGACGTCAAAGCTGTCGTCGGGAAAGACAAGCTCATGTGCGTCCATGCGCATAAAGCGGATCCTGTCCGCAAGCGCTCCGGCGTTGTTCCTTGCCTCACGCAGCATACCCTCGGAGTAGTCCACCGCCGTCACGTCAAAGCCTCGCTTTGCGAGGATGATCGCATAAAAGCCCGGTCCCGTACCGATGTCGAGGACTCTCAGCGGTCTCCCCTCGGCGGTCGGAAAATGCGATATAAGCTCGTTTGCCCATACGCTCTCCCACTTGCCTGCGAGGTTTCCGTTTATGACCTCGGTGTACGACGGCGCTCTGCGGGTCCAGTAGCGCTCTATGGAATCAAGAAGCTCGTTCATGGCGTGTCCTCCCGTTTTTCGTCTTGTCTGAATTTTAACATCCCGAAAACGCCCCACGCAAGCTCCCCGGGGGGATATATTTTGCGGCTTTTCGCAAAAATTTTTCCGATTTACCTCGCTATATGTCGGTCGGCTCTGTGATAATCGCAGTCGGCGGCGCATACTTATTAGCAAATGCCGGAGCCTCCGCATAATACACAGGTGCACCCTGAAATCACATTTTTTACCCTCAAAACACTGTGAATTGTTTGACAAATCGTTAATTAACTTAACGCTTGTTACCGTCGTTTTGTTACAAAATCAACAATATTTGAGGCTTTTTATATTAAAAATTGTCGATTGTGCAATTATTAACACCATTTTTATGCATCAGGTCATAAGTTTTCGCAAAGAGAATAAGCTTTCGTGTTAATGCGGAGTTAATTCCGCCGTATAGCTATTGAAATCTCCATAGGATGTTTTAAAATTGAACATACTGTAAACGGTGTACGGGTCGACTCCCGAAAACCGATGCAAAATTGCAAATTCTAATAAGGAGAGAAAGTAATGGAAAACACAAATCGTGAAGGGTTTGGCTCCAGCTTTGCTTTTATCATGGCCGCTGTCGGTTCTGCGGTCGGTCTGGGCAACATTTGGGGCTTCCCGTACAAGATGGGTACTCACGGCGGCTTCGCCTTCCTGCTCGTCTACCTCGTTCTCGCAGCATTCGTCGGTCTGGCTGTTATGATCGGCGAGCACGTCATCGGTCGTAAGACCGGCATGAGCCCCGTTGCGGCATACCGCAAGATCAGCAAGAAGTTCACCTGGCTGGGCTACATGGCGGTTATCGCACCGTTCATCATCCTCTGCTTCTACATGGTTCTCGGCGGCATGGTCATGCGTTTCGCTTGCAGCTACCTGACCGCAATGTTCGGCTGGAACACCTGGGGCGTTGAAACAGTCACCGATTTCTACGCCAACTTCCGTATCGACGGCGTTCAGATGGTTCTTTGGACCGTCATCTTCATCGCTATCAACACCCTCATCGTCTGCGGCGGCGTAGGCGGCGGTATCGAGAAGTTCTGCAATGTCGGTATGCCCTGCCTCTTCGTCATCCTCATCATCGTTATAGTTTACGTTGCGGTTCAGCCCGGCGCCGGCGAAGGCTACGAGTTCATGTTCGGATTCAATGTTAATCCTCTGAAGGAGGACTTCCTCGGCGTTCTTAAGACCGCGGCAGGTCAGATGTTCTTCTCCCTGTCCCTCGGCATGGGCGCAATGATCACCTACGGCTCCTACATGAGCAAGAAGGAAAATCTCCAGAGAAACGCAGTCATCGTCGTTTGCATGGACACCCTCGCCGCCATCATGGCAGGCATGATCGTTATGCCCGCCTGTGACGCATTCGGCGTCGACAAGGGCGCGGGCCCGAGCCTCCTCTTCGCTTCCATGCAGATGGTTTTCTACAACATGGGCGGCTTCATCGGCAACCTCATGGGCTTCCTGTTCTACTTCCTCGTTTTCATCGCGGCAATCTCCTCCTCCATGTCCCTGCTTGAGGCAATCACCGCTACGAAGATGGACGCCAACATTGCAAAGGGCAAGGCTCCCAAGAGAAAGATCACCGCTATTGTTTTCTCCGTCATCATCCTCGTCTTCTGCCTCCCCACCGCACTTGACGGTATCGGCATGGGCACCGCAAACGGCGCTGCTATACCCACTCCCGCAGAGCTGCTCGGCATCGAGAACGTCCTCACATGGAACGACTGCTGGCTTGACTTCTACGACGTTATTTCGGAGGGCATCATCATGCCGCTTGGCGCAATGATCATGGCGTTTGCGATAGGCTGGATCTGGAAGATAGACTTTGTCAAGGAAGAGATCGAAGCCTCCGGCACCAAGATGTGGGGCAAGACCTTCTTCGACATTTGCTACAAGGTCCTTACTCCGCTCGGCATGCTCGTCGTTCTCTACGGTCAGATGTCCGACTTCTTCGGAATTTAAGCTAATACCAATACATAAAAAAGGCACCCATCGGGTGCCTTTTTTGCGTCCGTAAAATAGCATCGGCGGATAAAAGCGGTCGGTCAGGGAAATAATAGCGTCACTTAGGAGAGTGATGCTATGCAAGGCAAGGTCGAGCTGTGCGGCGTAAATACATCAAGGCTGCCGCTTATCAAAAGCTCCGAGGTTCGCCCGCTCATCGCCGCAGCGCAAAGCGGCGATGAAAAGGCACGAGACAGACTGATATCGGGCAATCTCCGGCTGGTGCTGTCCGTCATTCAGAAGTTTGCGGGCAGAGGCGAGAGCATGGATGACCTGTTTCAGGTCGGCGTCATCGGGCTTATCAAGGCCATCGACTGCTTCGATCTAACGCAGAACGTGCGCTTTTCCACCTACGGGGTGCCGATGATCTCCGGCGAGCTGCGGCGCTTTCTGCGTGACCACGGGGTGCTGCGTGTCTCCCGCTCCATGCGTGACACGGCGTACCGTGTGCTTCAGGCAAAGGAAAAGCTCACGGCGCAGCAGGGTCGTGAGCCGGACTTGGAAAGCATCGCAAGGGAGCTTTCCATCAAAAAGAGCGAGGTCGTTTTTGCGATGGACGCCATCTGCGACCCCGTTTCGCTCTACGACCCCGTTTACAGCGATTCGGGCGAGAGCGTCTGCGTCATGGATCAAATCGGCGACAACCGCAACACGGACGAGCATTGGCTTGAGCAGATCGCTCTCGGCGAGGCGGTGTCGCACCTCAGTCCGAGGGAGAAAAGCATTCTCGCCCTGCGCTTTTACGAGGGCAAGACCCAGACCGAGGTCGCAAAGGCAATCGGCATAAGTCAGGCGCAGGTCTCCCGCCTCGAAAAAAACGCCATTACAAGAATAAAAAAAGAGCTTGAGTAAAAAAGGTCCAAAGGCAATGCCTTCGGACCTTTTCATTATTCGTACTCTCCGCCGCCGATGAATTCCCGTATCATCGCATCGGGTGCGACGAGGCTTTCGTCGATGTTACCGAAAAGCTGGAGCGCCGGCAGCACACGGCGCAGCTCGTCGTAGCGCTCGATGCCCTCCGGGATGGACGAAAACAGCTTCGTCGCCGTTTTGTTCATCACTGCGAACTCATAGGGGAACACGGAGTCGAACATGAAATTCGCCTTGTTCTTAAAAGGCGAGATGTTCGCCTTTTCGCCTCGGCGGACGTTCGCCCACATGGACATCGTCACCGCCGGGTCGGCACCTCGGAAATTAAAGTCACGCACGGTGCGGCGCACGAGCCTTGCCCAGGTTCCCTTGAACACCATGGTATCGCCGAACACGACGTTGCTCCTTGCGGAAATGTAGAGCTTGAATGCGTCCGGGTGGCGCTCGGTTATCATGTCGTTTAGCGCATGAATGCCCTCGAAAACGACAATCTCGTCCTTTTTGAGCTTTATGGACTTCGACGGCTCCACCACCCTCATACGGCGTGAGAACTCGTACTTGGGGACGAATATGCGCTTGCCCTCGGCGAGCATGGTGAAGTGTTCGTTTAGAAGCTTCATGTCAAGGCACAGCGGCGACTCAAGGTCGATCTCACCCTCAGGTGTGCGGGGTGCGGTACTCGGATCGACGGTCTTGAAATAATCGTCCATACCGACGTAGTGCGCACGGCAGCCACGGCGCTCCAGCTCCTCGCTGATCTTCCTTGCGGTCGTGGTCTTGCCGCTTCCGGACGGGCCCGACAGCAGCACTATGGGGCTGCGGCGGCTGTTTTCAAGTATCCTTCCGGCGGCGTCCTTCACCTGCGCATCGTAGGCGGCATCGCACTCCTCTATAAAGCCCTTGGGGTCGGCTACCGTTTTGAAATTTATGTCCTTCAGCTCGTATGCCATATTGTTAGCCCTCCTGATATCCCTTAAAAAAATCCGATATTTTGTCCTTATCGCCGCACACCTTTTCGATGCCCGAAATGTACTCCGAGGGGTACTTGGGTGCGAATATTCTTTCGCTGCGGCCACCGTCCGTGCGGGTGAGCTTCGTGCTTCCGCCGCCGCCGAGGGCGAGTATCGGGCAAAGCTCCTCCATGATGCACACGTTGTACAGATTTACGTTCCCCGCCTTTGTCCAGCCGAGATTCTCAAAGCCGCCGGACATGAACTTCTGCCGATACAGGTAGTAGGGCGCATAGCCCGCCTCCGGCAGCAGCCTCGATGCGACGGCAAGCATCTCGCCAACCTCGGCGCCCGTCGGCAGACGGCTGCCCTCAAGACTTATCCGGCTGCCGTTTTTGAGCGACAACGTGTGTACCGTCACGTTTTCGGGGTCGAGGGAAAGCACCTTCCTCAGGCTGTACTCAAAGCCCTGCACCGTGTCCGTGCTCAGTCCGGCTATGAGGTCCATGTTGACCGCCATGCCGCCGACCGTGCGCACCTTTTCGAGTGCGTCGCAAACGTCCTTCGCCGAGTGCTGCCTGCCGATCGCCTCCAGCACGCCGTCGCACATCGTCTGCGGGTTCACGCTCACACGGTCAACGCCGTGCGCCCTGAGAACACGGAGCTTCTCCTCCGTTATGGTGTCGGGTCTGCCCGCCTCCACGGTGTACTCACGCAGAGCCGCAAGGTCAAAGCGGCGCTCAAGCTCAGTGCAGAGCCTGTCAAGCTGAGAAGCGCTGAGCGTCGTCGGCGTACCGCCGCCCATGTAAATAGATATGATGCGCCTGCCCGAAGTATTTACCGCCCTTGCGAGCGCTTCTATCTCAAGCATGAGCGCATCGAGAAAGGGCGGGATGAGCTTCATGCTCTTTTCTACCGATTGACTGACGAAGCTGCAATAGTTGCACCTCGTCGGGCAGAAGGGTATTCCGACGTACAGGCATACGTCGTTTTCGCCGAGTGAGGCTCTGACCTCCTCGGTCACGGCGGAGGTTTTTCGGCAAAGCTCCGTGCGCTCCGGCGAAACGCCGTAGTCACGGATAAAGCTGTGCACCGCAGCCTTTTCACCGCCGGAGGCGGCGATGGAGCAGAAAAGCTTTCCGGGGCGCACCCCCGTCAGTGACCCCCACGGCGGCGTCTCATGTCCCGCCTTGAGCGCTGCGGCGTAAAATGCGTTCTTAATTATGCGTGAGCAGTGGCTGTCACGGCTCACCCCGTCCTGCGCAAGTCCGTTTTTAAACGAGCTTCTGCCGAGACTCTCCCTGCCGCCGATCACGAGCCGGCAGGTGGCGGTGGTTCGTTCCCTGCCCTCGTGCAGACGCACCTCCGCACGGTCGCCGCAAGGCTTACCCTCCGGGTAGCTCGGCCTTTCGTCGGGATACAGCGTCAGCAGCATCTGCTCGACCGCATATTTATAATCATGCCCATACAGGTACAGCTTCATGACAGACTCCTTAAAGCG
The DNA here is from genome assembly GCA_963625655.1 of Oscillospiraceae bacterium. GTDB lineage: Bacteria > Bacillota > Clostridia > Oscillospirales > Oscillospiraceae > F23-B02. The sequence goes on along the minus strand of CAVFTS010000014.1, from coordinate 19,140 downwards.
CAAAATGCATAACAAATATTTTACACCATTTTGCTCCGCCTTTCAATCCGTGGCCAAGTTTATTTTTAAGGTAATTTCAGGCATCTGAAATGGCAAAATGTCTAAAAATTGCAACATTTTTTGTTGATTTCGTTAAATCGGCGCTTATTTTGATCAAGACTTGTTTACAAACGCCGACAATTGTGATTAAATATAACCATAGTGCGCATCTGTGGCCGGTAAACCGCACGGGAAAAAACGGCTCCGGGATAAGCGGGCTTTTTCGTGCTGTTTCACGCTGTGCCGAACGAGCCGTTCTTTCCCCTGCGGTTTACGCCGCCGATGCTCAAAAAAACAGGAGGAAATAAATCATGGTTAAATTTGCAAGCAGAATGAACCTTCTTAAGGGTTCCGCAATTCGTGAGCTTCTCGCTCTTGCCAACAAGCCTGAGGTTCTCTCTTTCGCAGGCGGTATGCCCGCCCCCGAGCTCTTCCCCGTTGACAAGATCAAGGCCGCTACCGACGCCGTCATGGACGAGAAGGGCAAGGTCGCTCTCCAGTACTCCAGCACCAACGGCTTCGAGCATTTCCGTCAGCAGATCGCAGACCGCATGGCTGCAAAGCTCAACATCAAGACCACCGCTGACAACATTCTTGTGACCTCCGGCTCTCAGCAGGGTCTCGATTACTCCGCCCGTGTCTTCTGCGACAAGGGCGACACCATCATCATCGAAAGCCCGTCCTACCTCGGCGCTCTCAACGCATTCAAGGCTTGCGAGCCCAACTTCGTCGCTATCCCCACCGACGGCGACGGCATGATCATGGAAGAGCTTGAAAAGGTTCTCGCCACCAACGACAGCGTCAAGATGATCTATGTCATCCCCGACTTCCAGAATCCGTCCGGCCGCACCTGGCCCATGGAGCGTCGTGAGAAGTTCATGGAGATCATCAACAAGTACGAAGTCCCCGTCATCGAGGATAACCCCTACGGCGAGCTTCGCTTCGAAGGCGAGTACCTCCCCGCACTCAAGAGCATGGATACCAAGGGTCTTGTCGTATTCCTCGGCACCTTCTCCAAGATCCTCGCTCCCGGCTACCGTCTCGGTTGGGTCTGCGCCGACGGCGAGATCCTCCGCAAGTACAACTTCCTCGCACAGGCAGCCTCCCTTCAGGCTTCCACCGAGGCTCAGCTCGTTGTCTCCAAGTTCATCGACATGTTCGACCTCGACGAGCACGTTGCTGCCATCAAGGATTGCTACCGCAAGCGCCGTGACGTTATGATCCAGACCATGGAAAGAGAGTTCCCGCCCGAGGCAAAGTTCACTCACCCCAACGGCGGTCTGTTCACTTGGGTTGAGCTTCCCGAATACATCAACACCAACGAGATGGCAAAGCAGTGCCTTGAGCGCAACGTTGCTTACGTTCCCGGTGACGGCTTCTTCCCCGACGCAGGCCACAACAACTGCATCCGCCTCAACTACTCCGCAATGACCGAGGAGAAAATCGAGAAGGGCATGACCATTCTCGGACAGGTCATCAAAGAGAACATCAAGAAGTAATTTTAACATAGCAACGAAAAAATCGTCTGCCGCTGGCAGACGATTTTTTCGTTGCTTTTATGCCGTTATGCCGTTTTCGGGAGCTGTTTTTTCACTGCGGCAAGGAAGAAGTACAGCATCTCGGCGATTGCCGTTATGACCCACGAGAAGATGAACAGCAGATACAGCGACTCAAGCGTTCCGAAGTGCGCAAATACGGTGTAGACCCACGCAACACGGAAAACGCAGGAGCCGAGGAACACCAGCAGCATGGGTATCGCACTCTTGCCGAGTCCCCTCGACGCCGCTATGGTGCAGTCCATGAATGCGGAGAACGCATAGCAGTAGCCCATGACCCTGAGTCTTATCATGCCCGCTTCGATGACCTCACGGTCGGAGCTGAACACCGACAGGAAGCTCTCGCCGAAGAACACCATAAGTAAACCGAGTATCGCACCGATTGCAAAGGAATAGAAAAGGCACACGCCGTAGCTTTTAAGCACCCTGTCACGGTTCCCGGCGCCGTAGTTTTGCCCCATAAAGCTTGAGCAGGCGATGTAAAACGCCGCCATAACGTCGTACACAAGGCTGTCGGCATTCGCAGCTGCGGAATTGCCCTCGACGATGACCGCATCAAAGCTGTTGATGCCGCTCTGAATAAAGAGGTTTGCTATCGCAAATATCGAGTTTTGCAGCCCGGACGGTATGCCGAGCGACAAAACAGACCTCGATTTGTCCCGGCAGAGCCGGAGCTTTGAAAATCTCAGACGGTAGCTCTCACCCGTGCGCAGGAGGGCGGAGATTATGAGTATCGCAGACACATACTGCGACACCGCACTTGCTATCGCAACGCCCGCAACGTCAAGTCCGCAGACGATGACGAAAAACAGGTTCAGCAGCACATTGATAACGCCGGCGATAAGCAGGTAAACAAGCGGCTTTTTCGTGTTTCCCGCAGCGCTGAACACGGCGTTGCCGAAGTTGTACAGCGCAAGCGCCGGCATACCGAGGAAATATATTCTGAGGTACAGACAGGCACCGTCTATAAGCTCATCCTTGGTGTTTAAAAGCTCCAGCAGCGGACGGGCGAAAACGACGCCGATAATAAGCAGGAGCACGCCGATGAGTGCCGAAAGTATGCACGAGGTATGCACCGTCTCCTCCGTGTCACGCTCGCTTCGGGAGCCGAGGTACATTGCGGTGCGGGCGTTTATGCCGTTGCCGATGCCGATGAGAAAGCCGGTGAACAGAAACACCAGCGTTGCGGTCGAGCCGACGGCGCCCAGCGCCTCCGCTCCCGCAAACTGTCCGACGACCGCAATGTCCGACATATTGAAAAGCACCTGAAGCACGTTTGAAAGCATCAGCGGTGCGGAAAAACGAAGTATCTGCTTCGGCAGATTTCCCTGCGTCATATAAGCGGTATCCGCTGCCATAACACTCACCCCCGAATCATTCTGTGAAGTGCTATTTTAACACTCAAAACGCTTTTGTCAAGGCTTAATTTCCGCAAGCTTTGAAAGAGATTTTGAAAGGTCTATCGCCTCGTCGGAAACGAATATCGGCTCCCTGTCCGGCACGACATAGCTTTTCACCGGAATGTCGAGCTTCATCGTGCGCTCGATCTCGTGCTTTATGTAGTGGAGCTGGGTGCAGTGCGGGGAGCGGTCGACGGACGCAAAGCTCAGCGCCGTGACCCTGCCCGTGCCGAGCATTGCGGCGATCTTCGTTATCGCCATGTTTATGTGCGTCTGCTCCAGGCACAGGGAGTACACCTCGTCCGCCTCGGCTTTGAGCTTTGAAAATCCCTCCGGGTGCGTATCCTCAAGGCAGGCGCCGCAGATAAGCACTCTGCCCTGCGGCAGATAGACGTTCACAGTCATAAGATCCTTCATGCCCATTCCTCCGATTTTCGTAAATATTCTTGCCATTTCGGGCTGTGTATGTTACTTTTTTATTATCACATTTTAAAGGAGAAATCAATATGGAACTCGGAATAAAAGGCCTTGCGGAAACCGTCGTCACCGAAGCGAACACCGCAAAGGCGGCCGGCAGCGGCACTCTTGACGTTTTCGCCACCCCCTGCATGGTTGCGCTCATGGAGGAAGCCGCACTTCACTCCGTCGCACCCTATCTTGCCGAGGGTGAAGCCACCGTCGGCACCAAGCTCTGCGTCAGCCACGACGCCGCCACTCCGCTCGGTATGAAGGTCAGAGCCGAGAGCGAGCTTGTGGAGATAGACCGCCGCAGACTGGTCTTTAACGTCAGCGCCTATGACGAATGCGGTCTTATAGGCAAGGGTACGCACGAGCGCTTCATCATAAACGGCGAAAAGTTCCTTTCTAAGGTCAATGCAAAGAAGGCCGCCGAATGAAAAAATTCATCGTTTTGATCGGCAACTACGGCTCCGGCAAAACGGAGATCGCAATAAATCTCGCCGTACAGTCGGCGTCCTCCGGCAAAAATACCCTCGTCATCGACCTCGACAAGGTGAACGACTACTTCCGTATGTCCGACAGGGTGGACGTTCTGAGGGAGAACAAGGTAAACCTCGTGTCCCCGACCTTTGCGGGTCAGGGCGTCACGCCGAGCAATATGTCCGCTGCGGTGGCTTCCGCCTTCGCCGGAGACTGGGATCTCTGCGTTTTCGACGTCGGCGGCGACTCCGCAGGGGCAATGTCGCTCGGCCGCTATCATCAGGATTTTGCGGCGCTCGACCCCGCTCAGCTTGAGGTCTACGACATTGTGAACGTCTTTCGTCCCATGTCCGAAAGCCCGGAGAAGATACTGAAGCTCAAAGAGGAGATGGAGGGCTTTGCCCGACTCAAGGTCACGGGCTTTGTCAACAACTCAAATCTTCTGAATTTTGCAAGCGCAGACGACATCCGTCAGGGCTACGACGTGCTGAAGGAAACCTCGGATATAAGCGGCATTCCCGTGATGCACACCACGGGCCGCAAGTGCTTCCTCGACGAATTTCTCGCCGACGGCAGGGATGCAAAGTACATCGGCGAGCCGATCCCCCTCGAAACCTATATGCACCGAAGCTGGGAAGCCTTTACCACGCTCGGACTTTGAGGTGACGCCATGACTCTTGAATGGTTCGGTCACGCCTGTTTTAAACTGACGGGAAGCGGCGGAAGCGTGGTCTTTGACCCCTACGCCGACGGCTCCGTGCCGGGGCTTACCCTCCCTCCGCTGACGGCGTCCGCCGTCATTTGCAGCCACGGTCACTCCGACCACTCGGCGGAGGATGCGGTGCGCTGCGATAAAAAGGCCTTTCCCTTCCCGCTGCGGCAAATTCGCTGCTGGCACGATGAATACAAGGGCGCAAAGCGTGGCGATAATCTCATCAGCATCGTTAGCTGCGACGGGCTGACCGTCGCCCACATGGGCGATATCGGTCACCTGCCCGACGGCGAAATGCTCAAGGCGCTTAGCGGCATCGACATTATGCTCATCCCCGTCGGCGGCGTGTACACGACAGACGCCGCTGCCGCACACGAGCTTGTGCGCATGACGTCGCCGAGGGCGGTCGTCCCGATGCACTACCGCTCCGGCGGCTTCGGACTTTCCAATATTGCCCCCGTGTCCGACTTTCTCCGGCTGTTTGCCGAGGAGGAGATACACCGTCTCCCCGGCAGCGTTTGGGATGTCGAAGACTCGGATGCGCTCTCCGGCATTTATGTTTTTGCCGACTCGATAATATAAAGTACTGCAAACTGAAAGGTAAACACATGAAAAAGCTTGTTTCCCTGCTGCTTTTACTCACACTGTGTCTCGGTCTTGCCGCCTGTACGGCATCCGACCCCGCCCCCGCTCCCACGCCCGCAGAGAAGGCTCAGGCTCCCGAAGAAACGCCCGAGCCCTCCGACGACGGGCTGCCCGACATCGACCCAAGCTCATGGCAGTTTGTGCTTGTAAATCCGTGGAACGAGGTCGGCGGCGACGCTCCCGCCCTCGAAAACTTTGAGGGCGTACCCTTTGACGCACGCATAATAGAACCTCTTTCCGACTTTGCGCAGGGCGCACGGGACGCAGGCTACAGCTTCCGTGCCTTCTCCGGCTACCGTGACTACGCAACGCAGTCGTATCTCTACAATCGCAAGGTGGAGCAGGTCGGCGAAGCCAAGGCCCGCACCATCGTCGCCTACCCCGGTACGAGCGAGCATCACACCGGACTTGCCGCCGACATAGCCGACGGGCATTATGAGCTTCTGACCTCCGAGCTTGAAAACACCGGGCTTTACAAATGGATGGTGGAGCACTGTGCGGAATACGGCTTTATCGTGCGCTACCCGAACGACAAGAGCGACATTACGGGTATCATCTACGAGCCGTGGCACTTCCGCTACGTCGGTGTGGAGGCTGCGACCTATATCATGGAAAACGGCCTCACCCTCGAGGAATTCCTCGCACTGTACGAAAACCGGTGATTTTAAATTTATAAGCAGCTGCAGCGTGCTAACCTCTCCCATCACCCTACGGGAGAGGTTTTTTTACTGGCATTCTTGAAATCCTCGGCGTGCTGTGTTATATTCAAGCTGAAGTGTTCAACACTTCAGAATAGAGGGAGGTAATTTATGTCATGGCAGGTGAACGACGGCTAATAGTAAAGGTTGCAAGGATGATAACCGACTGTATGGACGCAAAGCTGGGACTCGTGAAAATGGATTCGAGCCGCCCGGAATACCAAATGCTCGACAAGCTGCTTACGGATGAGATGGCCGAGCTTATACTAAAGATGGGCAGGCGCAAGCCGACCACGGCGGCAGAGCTTTCCGAGAAGCTGATGTGGGAAGAGGAACGTGTGCAGAGGCTGCTCGACGAGCTGTCGGAGATAGGCATAGTCGAATACAATCGGCATAACCCCGATAGGCACAAGCAGTATGTTGTGCCCGTTTTTGTAGTCGGCAGCTGTGAAAATCTGGTGCTTAACAAAAAGCTGCGCACCGAGCACCCCGAAGTTGCCGAATTTTTCTATCAGATGGGCTACCTGCCGCTGAAAATGATATCCCACATGGTGCCGCCCGGCGGCAGCGGACTCGGCTTCCACACGGTTCCGGTCGAGAAGGCCATACCCAAGGAGAGCAGCTCGTTGAGTATAGAGAAGCTTTCCTACTGGCTGAAAAAATACGAAAAGCAGCTTGCGATCTGCGATTGCTGCTGCCGCACCGCCATGATAATGCGCAACGAGGGTTGCGGCGAGCTGCCGTACAAGGGCTGCATCGCACTCGGCGATTATGCCGACTACCTGATCGAGACGGACAGGGCAGAGAGAGCCACGCTCGACGAGGTGCTCGCACTGCTTCAGCGTTCCGAGGACAACGGTTTTATGCATCAGGTCACAAACGGCGACGGCGGCGATGACATTTTTGCCATCTGCAACTGCTCCGTCGGTAACTGCTTTGCTCTGCGCTGCTCGCAGCTTTTCAATAACCAAAACGCCTCTGCATCGGCTTACCGTGCGGTCGTCGATCGAAGCAAGTGCGCCGCCTGCGGTAAGTGTGTTGAGGTCTGCCCCACCGGTGCGGCGAGACTCGGCCAGAAGCTGTGCACAAGCGCCGGACCCGTTAAGTATGAGCACGAGCCTCAACCGGGCAACACCAAGGGCTGGAGTGAAGCAAACTGGCATCCCGATTACAGGGACAGAAACATGATAAACTGCTACGACAGCGGAACATCCCCCTGCAAAGCGGTCTGCCCTGCTCATGTTTCGGTACAGGGCGTTCTGGAGCTTGTGCGTCAGGAGCGTTACTTGGATGCTCTCAAGCTTCTGCGCATGGATAATCCGTTCCCCTCTGCCTGTGAAAAATGCCTCCGCAATTGCGAGAAGGTCTGTATGCGCAATGCGGTCGACAGCCCCATGGAGATAGTTGAAACAATAAAACGCCTTGCCGCATTGCAAGGCGAGCTTGCAGATGAACTCGTGCCGAAGAAGGTGCGTCTCAAGGGCGAGGACAAGGACTACGATATGCCCATTGCGGTGCGGGGAACCGGCTATGCTCAGCTTAGCTGCGCCTATTTCCTCGCCCTGACCGGATACCCCGTGACCGTGTTCGGCACAAAGCCCGAATGCAGCGATGCGGAGCTTTATATACTCAAAAAACTCGGAGTTACATTTGTTGCGGGAGAGCCGGATGCGGAGCGCTTTACTGCTGTTTATCCCGACATTTTCCCGTATGCCGACGGAAGTCCCGCAAAGCTCATCGAGGCCGGTCACGAGGCGGCAACGAGTATCCATCGCCATATCCACCCCGGTCACAAGCAAGACCTTGCACGGAATATGCGTGATTTTAAGAGCATAAAGCGCAGGGATATCTTTTTGCCGATCGACAGCGCCAAGGAGCATCGCTGCCTTTCCTGCGGCGTGACCTATGTCGATCCGAACCGCTGCATCGGCTGCGGTATCTGCATGACACGCTGTATGTTCGACGCTATCAAGCTGCAGCGCAGCAATCCGGAATACGTGAACTACTGCACCGTCGACAGCGCAGTCGGGAACGTAATGCTCAACGGCATAAAACGGGCGGGACGAATAGCGATAAGCGAGCTTAAAAGAGCCGTCGATTGACTTGACGAGTGTCCTGTGGTAAAATCTGCCCAAACAAGTAAAGCAGGTAAATTCAATGTCACTGAATAAAATCAATATTCCGTCGGTCAAGGAGGCGTTCGTGCAGCAGCTCGAAAGCAAGATCCTGTCGGGCGAGTTTGCGATCGGGGAAAGGCTTCCGTCTGCCCGTGAGCTGTGCAGCCTGATGGGTGTCAGCCTCACCATAGTAAATGCGGGCATGAGCGAGCTTGCGGCAAAGGGCTTTGTGGAAATCAAGCCTCGCTGCGGAGTGTATGTTGCCGACTACCGCACAAACGGCACTACGGAGACCATGCTTGCGGTTTTTCGGTACAACGGGGGAAAGCTCAACGCGAACGATGTGCGCTCGTTCTGCGAAAGCCGAGTTGCGCTCGACCCCTTTGTGGCAAAGCTTGTCATTGAACGTGCGAGTGATGAACAGCTCGACGAGCTTCGACCGTTGGTTGAGAAGCTGCGCACCGAGCGTGATACGGATCTGTTCTGCACGACTATACTCGAATTTTTTCGGCGGCTTTATCAGCTTAGCGGCAACATCGTTTTTTCGCTGCTGTATAAGTCCACGCTTGAGCCGCAGCGGGGAATGTATGCCGTGTTCATCGAGAAAAACGGTCTTGATATCGTTGCCGAGAATGCTGTTAAGGTCTATCGGCTGCTGCTTGAGCGGGATGTCGACCGTGTGCAGAAATGCCTTGTCGACTCCATGCAGCTTCCTCTAAGCGGCGATACATCAATAATATAATTTAAAATCTCCTTCAATAAGCGCCGCTTGGCTTGACAAGCGGCGCTTTTACTTTATAATGTTGCTATTCTGCGGAGGTGATTTTTTGATGGAGAAAAAGGTCTTCAGAACAAGGGATCTCGTTTTGATAGCAATATTTGCGGCAATGATTGCGGTGTGCGCATGGATAAGCGTCCCCGTGCTTGCCGTTCCGTTTACGCTCCAGTCCTTCGGCGTTTTCATGGCTCTGCTCTGCCTCGGCGGCAAGCGTGGCACCGCCGCCATATGCATCTACGTTCTGCTCGGTGCGGTCGGCGCACCCGTGTTCTCCGGCTTTAACGGCGGCATCGGTGCGATCATGGGAGCCACAGGCGGCTATATAATCGGCTTTATTTTTTCGGGACTCGGCTATTGGCTCATTTGCGCCCTCTCCCCTCGCAAGGGTACGCTCCCGACGGTGCTTGCGTGCTTGGCAGCACTTTGCGTATGCTACCTTTTCGGCACATTTTGGTTCATGTCGGTGTACACCGGCGCAGACAATGACTTTATCTCCGTCGCCGCAAAATGCGTGCTGCCGTTTATCATTCCCGACCTCTTAAAGCTGCTCCTTGCGCTGAAGATATCCTCCGTCGTTAAACGTCACGTTTCGGTCTGATATATAATATAAAATCCCTCGGCTTCCGAGGGATTTTTCCATATTAAAAACGCCGCCCGCAGATAACTGCGGGCGGCTACAGCCTTTATCCGTTACGCACCGGACTGTGACCGGAGAACGGTCTGAATATCGCCTCCGTCGGTCAAGCGGCTGTTTATTCTTATTCCTTTACGGTAGCTGCTTCTGCCGCAAGATTTGCGACCATTTCCTTCAGTGCAGCATTCTCAGCCTCGAGCTTGGCAATCTGTGCGCTGCTGCTTTCCTCTGCGGCCGCTGCCGCCGCAGCACCTGCTGCCGCTGCCTGAGTGGTCTCGACGGAAACCGCAGACGCAGAGTCCTTGGAGCCCTTGCGTGCGATTGCCGCAACGATTACGAATATGATCGCAACGATTGCAAGGATGATGACCGCCTTGAGCTGAAGGTCGCCGGAGTAGACATAGTGATCCATATCGGCAGCCGCAGTCACGAAGTCACCCGCCGCATTAACACGGGTGGGATAGATGTAGTTGGTGTAGCCGGTGATGAAGCCGACGACGTTTGCCGCAACTGCGAGGATTGCGGAAACGAGACCGCAGCCGAAGCCGGTCTTACCGTTGCCGGAGATACCGCCGACGAGGCCGATGATGCCGGCAATGATGCCGAGGATGCAGGCGATTGCCGCAAGACCGCAGACAACGATTCTGCCGGTAACTTCTTTGGTGATGTCTGCTTCCTGATCGACGAGGTACTGCTCTGCCTTGTCAAGCAGAACGTTGCACTTGTCGAGGTCGAGGAGCGTGAAGCCCTCACGTCCGGGAGCGACCTTCTTTTCGCCGTTCTCGTCAACGAGGTACATCTGAGCAACGACGTCGTCACAGAGCTTTGCGTACGCTTCGCTGTTTACGACATATTCGGGCTGATTTTCACCGGTTGCGGTGTTCTTGATGATGAGGTTATCGGGAATCGCAACGTTGAGTTCCTTTGCCATGTATTCGGGGAGAGACATAACGGTCTCCTCACCGCTGTACCAGCGGTAGCAGGGAACCATGCCGTTGAAGAGGGAGTATGCGCCTTCGGCAAGAGAGACCTCGCCCTGCTCGAATACATTAAGCTGAGCATCGCCGTCTGCAAGCTGTGCGCCGCCGGCCGCAAGATCGTTTCTGCCCTTCGCAAGCGTTGCTTCGCCGTCTGCAAGCTGCTGCTTTGCATCCGCGAGCTGCTTTTCGGCAGCTTCAAGCTTTGCGACGCCGTCCTCATACTCCTTGAGCTTTGCCTGACCCTCGGCAACCATCTGCTGTATGTATGCGGGCAAATCGGTCACGTCGTCGGGAATGTCAAGTCCGAGATTCTTTGCGAGGGGTCTGACTGTGTCTGAGAACCAATCCTGTGCGTCGGAGAATCCGGGCAGATTTGCCACAGAGCCGTCACGGAACTGGACGTACTGATTGACATACGGCATAAGAGGCTCGATCTTTGCGAGAAGCTCCTTGCCTTCATTGTAGGCCTGCGTATTCTCTTCGATCTGCTTCTTGCCCGCTTCGTACTGCTTAAGTCCTTCGTTGTAGGCGGCATAGCCGTCGGAAAGGGTCTTCTCTCCGGCTGCGAGCTTTGCTGCGCCTTCGTTGTAGGACACGAGTCCGTCTGAATAGGTGTCTGCGCCGTCAAGGTAAGTCTGCTGATTTTCCTGAAGCAGTGCGACACCTTCTCTTGCGGTTTCGATGCCTTCTCTTGCGGTTTCGGCATCACTGGTCTTGTAGTCTTTTACGTTCAGGATGTCCTGTACGCCGGCTACGCAGGCGAACAGTCCGAATACGCATGCCAGAACGAGGCAGATGCTGCAGACCATAAGTAATACTCTTTTCATTTTATTCCTCCCAATTTTTTATAAAAAGTTTACTTATCCCATTAATTTGACAATTTCTTGTCAGCGTGCAACTATTGTAACACACAATGTCAGAATAGTAAATAAAAAATTACAGGTTTTTAAAAAATTTTTTAACAAACTTTGAATATTGTCCATATAATTTTATACATTTCAGGGAATATTCAACGGATTACTTTAAAATGTGCGATTGTCCGTTAACATTTTATACATACTTTGCCGCCAAAATCGTGAACATTTTGTTAAGTCTCAAAGCGTGAAAAAACCGCCTCACGGTTTAGACGACGCAAGGCGGATTTTGTTTCAGTAAACCAGATTTATAAGTGCATAGCTGCTGTCGATGAGCGGCTCCGTGACGTAGCGTCCGTTCACGACATACACGGTAAAGCTCTCCTCCTTCGCAAGCGTCTCCGTTCCGCTGCCGGAAAGCTCAAGGCTCACACTTAACACGAGCGCCTCCGTCACCTCGGCGCTGCGGCAGGCATCACCTATGCTGCGGTACGCCTCGACAAGGCGCTTTGCGTCGGCAACGGAGCAGCCGTGATCCAGCGCAAATTCGGACCAGCCGGCGTCGTTCCATGCGTCCGCCGCCGTACAGAGAACGTCGACGCTGTCCGCAACCCTTTTAAGCTCCGACGAGAAATCCTCACAGGCGCTCCGCGAAAGAGCCTCGCAGCTTATGCTCTTTATCGAAAAGCTCCAGTCGTCGCCGTAGCGTTCGGCGTAGCTTTTTCTCGTGCTTTCGATGAGCGCATTCTGCTCATCAAGGGGCAGAAACGGCGTTCCGCCGCCGGACAGGATGCCCAGCGCCGTCGTCAGATCGTCACCGTAAAAGCCGTCGCAGCGCAGATCCCAGTAGCCGATGAAGCCGTCGTAGTCCATGTTGCACAGTGAGAGCATCCGCTCCTGCCATTTTTCAAACTCCGAAAGCTCCGGCGTGTCGCTCTCCTTCGGCTTCGTCTCCGGCTTTTTGTCGCCGGAGCAGGCTGCGAGCGAGCATATGAGCAGGGCGCAAAGCAGTACGGACACGATTCTTTTAAGTCTCATTTCCGCTTCCTCCCTCCGTTTTCACCGCCGAGGAAGTCCTTATAATATTTCTTGTGCGCCTCCTTTTCACGGCGCTCGTTTTCGATTCTGCGGCGCTGCGCATTTCTGCGGCGGCGCTTTTCCTCCTCGATTCTTCTGCGTCTGCGGCGGATGAGCGTCAGCACCGTCACCGCAACAATCAGCAGAATGATGACCATCGCAAGCAGACTCATCCAGCTTTGCGAAAAGAAGCCGCCGACCTCGCCCTTGAGCGACGCCCACACGGAAGCGTCAACGTCGTTTGCCGCAACGAGAGGCACGCTGCCGTATGTTTCGCCGTCGGGTCCGAGCACCGTGAGCGTACCGTACTCCTCACCCGCCCTGACGGGCGCCTCCGCCGTCTCGGAGTTTAGCTTCACGACTTTTTGAAGCTCGCTTAACTCCAAGCCCTCCGGCAGGAAATAGCGGAGACTCTTGCCGGTGACGAGCCGCACCTCCGTTCCCTCGGCGCTTTTTGTGACCCCGATCTTTCCGAAGCTCTCGCCCTTTTCTACGATCTTGCGCACGGAGAAATTGTTGAATGCCCAGTCAAACAGGTTCATCGTGTCGATGAAATTCTGAGATTCCCCGCAGCCGAGGACAATGACGAGTATCCTGACGCCGTTTTTCTCGGCGGCGCCCGCAAGGCAGTATCCCGCCTGTGTGGTATGACCGGTCTTTAAGCCGAAGGCTCCCGAATAAACATAGCCGGAGCCGTAATAGGAATTGGAATTTATAAGTCCGTTGGTGTTTTGAAGCTGCCTTGCGTCGTGCGTTTCCGTGGCGGGGACGGTGTACTCCCTCGTGCCGCAGATCTCAAGTATCAGCTCGTGGCGGAGCGCCTCCCTTGCGATGATCGCAAGGTCCGATGCGCTGCTGTAATGTCCGGTACGGGACAGGCCGTTTGTGTTTACAAACCTCGTGTCGGTGCAGCCGAGCTCCTGCGCCCGCTTGTTCATCAGCGCAACGAAGCCGTCGACGGAGCCGGAGACGTGGATTGCCATTATGTTGCACGCCTCGTTTGAGGATACGAGCATGGCGCAGTACATAAGGTCACGCAGGCTGAGCGACTCGCCGGGAGAGAGATTCAGCGGTCCCCTGACGTCTTCCGGGATACCGTTCATGTAATCGTTGCCGACCGCCACCTTGTCGTCGAGCGAGACCTCACCCCGCTCCACCGCCTCGGTGACAAGCAGCGCCGTCATTATCTTTGTCAGGCTTGCGGGGTCGGCAGCAAGCTTTTCGTTCTTGCCGTAAAGCACTCTGCCGCCGTCAAGCTCCATGACGACGGCGCAGGAAGCGTTCGTATTCGGCACAGGAAGAACATATTCGCCGTAGTCAAGAGCCGCCGCTGCGGGATAAAGCGCTGCGGCAAGCAGGCAAAGCACCAGAAGCACGGCTGTAGTGCGCAGTTTTTTCATCTTTTTCTCCCATTTCGGATTGTGCTAATCGAAATTTAATAGTATAATACATTATTATATATGAAACATTTCAAATTTCAATAGGAAACAGAAGGCGGAAAGCTATGAACAACACGAAAAAAATCCAAGAAAAGCTCGTCTCGGCGGAGCTTGACGCTATGCTGATAAGCGATGAAAAGAATCAGCGCTATGCCTGCGGCTTCCCGTTTACCGACGGCGCCGTGCTGGTGACGACCGGAAAGACCTATCTTTTCACCGACTCCCGTTATATTGAGGCGGCCCAAAAGGCTCTTGACCCGGAAATCGAGCTGCGTCAGTTCGACGGCGGCAAGCGTCTGCACGAGCATATCCGTGAGGCTCTGGAGGAGTCTCATGTGAGGCGCCTCGGTGCCGAGGAGGAGAAGCTCTCCTTTTCCGACTACCGCCGTTACGAGGAGCTTTTGGGTCTTGAGCTCACTCCCGCTCAGAGCATATTTTCGGAGCTGCGTGCCGCAAAGAGCCGTGAGGAATTCGGCTTCATGCAGGAGGCGCAGGACATTGCGGAGCTTGCGCTGGCGGACGTTCTCAAAATCATTAAGCCCGGCGTGAGCGAAAGAGACATCGCCGCCGAGATCACCTACAGGCTCCTAAAGCACGGAGCCGAGGGCAACTCCTTTGACCCGATCGCCGTCACCGGCAAGAACAGCTCCATGCCCCACGGTGTCCCCGGTGACACGCTCGTGCATGAGGGCGACTTCGTGACCATGGACTTCGGCTGCTTAAAGCACGGCTACTGCTCCGACATGACGAGGACGGTCGCCGTGAGCTATGCCACCGACGAGATGAAGAAGGTCTACGACACCGTTCTGCGTGCGCAGCTTGCCGGTATCGCAAAGGCGAAGGCGGGCGTGCGGGGCTGCGATATCGACGCCGCCGCACGGCAGGTCATCGAGGATGCGGGCTACGGCAAGTATTTCGGTCACTCCTTCGGTCACAGCCTCGGTCTCGACATTCACGAAGCGCCGAACGCTTCCCCCTCGTGCGAGACCGTGATGCCCGTCGGCGCGGTCATCAGCGCAGAGCCGGGCATATACATCCCCGGCAGCTTCGGTGTGAGGATTGAGGATGCGCTTTACCTCACCGAGGACGGATGCATCAATCTGACCCATGCGGACAAGTCACTCATAATTCTGTAAGGAGGCGCTTTCATGGCAAACAAAAAGACGAACAAGCCCGCCAAGAAGGGCGAAAAGGAAATCAATCTCAGCATGACCCCTCTGCTCATATTCGGCTTTATCCTGTTGGTTTTGAACATTGCTCTCGCAACCTTTATAGACGGCTTTTCCGACGGCTTCGTCTCCAAGCTAATCTACCTCGTCGCCATACTTGCGATGGTCGTTTATATGTTCCAGATCGCATTTGAGAAGCGCACCGGTAAAAAAGAGCTGAATGAGGACGAAAAACCCGGCGGCAAAAAAGCCAAAAAAAGAAAATAGTATTGCAATATCTCGGCTTATAATGTAAAATATCTAAGCTATTTACTCAATTTTATTTTAAATTCACTTTAGGAGGATTTACCTATATGATAACAGCAGGCGATTTCAGAAACGGCGTTACCTTTGAGATGGACGGACAGGTCATGCAGGTCGTCGAATTTCAGCACGTCAAGCCCGGCAAGGGCGCAGCCTTCGTCCGCACCAAGATGAAGAACGTCATCACCGGCGCCGTGACCGAGACTTCCTTCAACCCCACCGCAAAGTTCGAGAACGCTACCGTTGACCGTATGTCCATGGAGTACAGCTACGCCGACGGCAACCTGTACTACTTCATGAACCCCGAAACCTATGAGCTTGAGCCTGTTGACGAATCCGTTCTGAGCGACAGCTTCAAGTTTGTCAAGGAGAACATGGTCTGCACCATCTACTCCTACAAGGGCAAGGTCTTTAACGTCGAGCCTCCCTTCTTCGTGGAGCTTGAGGTTACCGATACCGACCCCGGCTTTGCAGGCAACACCGCTACCAACGCAACTAAGCCCGCAACCTTGGAGACCGGCGCCGAGGTCAAGGTTCCCCTGTTCATCGAGCCGGGCGAAAGGATAAAAATCGACACCCGCACCGGCGAATATCTCAGCCGCGCATAAGTCAATAACAACTCGGTTTTGAGCGAAAAGGAGGTTACACTATGACACCGTCCGAAAAAGCAGCATATCTCAAGGGTCTTGCCGAGGGCTTGGACATAAGCTCCGACGACAAGAACGGAAAGCTCCTGCTTGCCATTGTAGATGCGTTGGATTCCTTCGCAGCTTCGATTGAGGCGCTTGAAGTCGATTCCGCAGACATGGCGGACGAGCTTGACAGTCTCGGCGACGACGTATCCTTCATCGAGGAGCTTATCCTCGACGGGGACGACGATGACGAGGATTACGACGATGAGGACGACGAGTCCTTCTGCTGCGGCTCCTGCTGCGGCTGCGACGACGAAGCGGATTACGAGGTAACCTGTCCCCGGTGCGGTGAGGTTGTCCCCGTGTATGAGGACGATCTGAGCTTCGGCAACATCATTTGCCCCGGCTGCGGTGAGACCCTCGAATTTGACTTCGACGAGACCGACGAGCCCGACGGCGAGGACTGATTCCACATTAACGAAAAAATGCAGAGCCTTTTGGCTCTGCATTTTTGCTCCTCTGTGTTTATCCCCAAAGCGTCGGGGGATAGGTTCCGTTTTCGTGGAGCGCAGACAGTGCGGCGACGACGCCCGGCGTGTCCTCCTTATAGGTCAGGCCGAACCAACGGTCGGCGGAGCTTAAAACCTTAACATTGAGCCTGTCCTCGGCTATCATATCGCCGACCATGGTCGGCAGCAGGCACTCGCTCTTGTTGTCGCCCTCGGGGAGCTTCTCAAGGAAGCTCTCAAAATACCGCTCCATAACGTCGAGCATCTTCGGTGAAAAGCCCCAAAGATTCATGGAAACAAGGCTGTCCGGCGAAAGCACGGGGCCGTCCTCGGACTCCGAGGTGTCCCGTATCGTGCCGTCGGGAAACAGCTTTATCTTATAGGTCTCGGTGACGGAGCTCAGATACCCGTCCCGACTGCCGCACACGCCCCTCGTGACGGTGCCGAATTCGCTGACCGTGTTTTTGAGCCTGTATGCGACCATTGCCGCATCCTCGGCGTCTTTAAGCTCATCAAGCTGCGGCGCTATGACCTCAAATGCGCTCCTGCCGTAGTAATCGTCGGCATTTATGACCGCAAAGGGCGTTTTTATAAGCTCCTTTGCGCACAGCACGGCGTGTACCGTACCCAGAGGCTTTGACCTATCGGCAAGTTCCGGTCTGCTTTCGGTGAAGCGGTCGGGCGTCTGAAAGGCGTAATCTATCCTTATCCCCGTCTTTTTCTCGATGCGGTCACCGAAGCACTCCTTCACATCATCGAGCATATCGGGCTTTATTATCGCAACTACCCTGTTAAAGCCGGCGCTCAGAGCATCAAAAACGGCGTACTCCATGAGTATCTCGCCGTCGGGTCCCACGCCCGTCATCTGCTTTACACCGCCGTAGCGGGAGCCGAGTCCCGCCGCCATTATCACGAGTGTTCTGTCCATATCTTTCTCCGTTTCATTTGTCATTTTATTGTAAGCCGACGGTAACCATCCGTGCGGTAAAGGGTCTTTTCGTCGCCGGAGAGCAGCCATGCAAGATAGACCTCCGGCCAGTGCTGCATCAGCACGGGCGAATGCTCCGCCACATGGTAGGCATCGACCGCCAGGCGAATGAGCAGCTCATAGTAATTGTCCTGCCCGCTTTTGGTCACCTTGTCCGCCGTAAGTTTTGCGGCGTAGTGCGCAAGCACGCCCAAACCGAGGCTTAGCATCTCAAGTGCGGGAGTCTTGTCGCCGGAAAGGTGCTTTTTGAGCATTGAGGTGATCTTCAGATTCAGCCCGCCGATGCGCTGCGCCTTCTGCATTGCGCCCATGGAGTCCCACTGCTCGAGCATCTCGCACAGCTCCTCGGCAAATTCCTCGTCTCCGTCGACGAGGAAGCGGATGAATCTGCGCATATCGATTGCGCTGCCGTAGATCTTCCCGCTCATGTAGTCCATTATAAAGCTCTGGTAGCCGTCCTGCGCATATTTGTCGGGACTCGGAAACAGCTTGTCGGAATAGGCTATGAGCATATCGAGAACCTTTTCCTGCTCCTTGTACGGCTCATATGTGTTGTCGGGCGTGTCTATCGCCTGCATTATCTCGGCAAAGCGCTCACGCATGGCGCCGAGCCTCTCCGCATAGCACTCCGTACCTCTGCGGCTTTCGCAGGGCAGACGCAGATCGGTGCCGAAGCGGCGGAAGCCCCACGAGCGCAGCGGCACTCTCGGCACGACGTCCATCTCGGACAGCACATTAAAAATATTGTCGTAATAGACCCAGTTTTTGTCCTCAACCGTGTTCGGTGCGGCAAAGGTGTAGACAAAAATATTGTCCCTCTTTATACCCAGGCCGGAATTGAGGAGATGACCGAGGTTATTCGATATTGCGCCGCCTCTCGAAAATCCGGCAACCCAAATCTTCAGCTTGCTCTTGTCAAGCTTCTGCTCGGAAATGTACTTTTTGAGAGCGGAATACACCTTGTCGGCGGCGGACTTGAAGCCCGCGGCGTAGCCCGGATATTTATCGCTGAACACATGGGCGTTGCTGACCCACTCGCCGCCGTAGCGGTGGCTGCGGATGACGACGGACAGGAGCTTCTGATCCGTACCGGCAAGCTTCTTCACCGCAAAGGCGTAGGCACAGCTGTCGTTTATGGGCTTTGTTTTATCAAACTTACGGCTTTTTATGCCGCTCTCGTTAAAGCCCATCCCGATGAGCGCCTTGCGAACATGCTCGTCACCCTCACTGCCGACCGAAAAGGAGGTCATGGTGAGACCGAGGCTCAGTATGCAGAGCTTGTGGTTATAGCCGCAGGCGGAATTCAAGAACATCTCGTCGGAATAGTAAAACGGCAGTGCGGCAACGGTCGCATTGTCACCCTCCGACGAACGCAAAAGATCAAATTCAACGTTCAAAGCGGATTTCTTTGCCGTTTTGCTGCCGATATCGTATAAAAAATTCTTCATCTAAACGCCCTCTTTCCGCATGGCTTCCGGTGTATGTATAGTATATCTTATCGTCAATGCCGAGGCAAGTAGCATATTATCCAAAAAATTTTTGCTCAAATCGGCAAATTTACGGAACTTAGCAAACCATTCTGCGTCTTAAGCTGACGGGACTTAAGCCCCTGCCGATTTTGTCACGGGTGGATAAGGCAGTATTTTATATGAGGAATTTGGAGTAGTCCGA
>CAVFTS010000013.1:0-44703 GCA_963625655.1 Oscillospiraceae bacterium | reverse complement strand
GTGCCGACAATACTTGTCTGGAGACGGACCGGGAAGATAGGTCAATGCCAACACAAAAGACCGCAGCTCAGGCTGCGGTCTTTTTGCGTATATGCGGTTTTGCTGAGGTCAGACCGTAAATCCCGCATTCGCACGGACGGGGTGGGTAAAGATCCCGGAGACGGCGGACAGGTAGTCCGACTCGGTCTGCGATTTTTTGATGGCCTTCAGGGGCTTTGCCGCATCCTCAAACGAACAGCCGAGGTATGTCCACAGCTCCTTCATGTGCAGAAGCAGCGGCTTTTCGCTGCCGATGCGCTCCTTGCAGAGCGCAAAAAGCTCGTCGTGGAAGCAGCGCAGACGCTCGGTATCAAGTGGAGCGCCGCCGCTTATCTCGCCGATGAGCGCCGGATTTGCAGCTAAACCCCGACCGAGCATTATCGCCTGCGTTTCGGGGTAGGCGGATAGGAGCCTTTCGGCGCTCGGCGCATCGAAAATATCGCCGTTATAGCACAGCGGCGCACGGCAGACCCTCATCGCCGTTTCCCACGCCGAGAGGTCGGGCGAACCCTTATACTGCTGCGTCCGAACCCGACAGTGGATGCAAAGCTCCTTTATCGGGTAGTTGTTGAAGATCTCCGCAAGTCGGAAAAATTCATCGGCGTTGCTTGAGCCGATGCGTGTCTTTATCGAGATCCGCACCGTCGAGCCTTCGAAAATGCCGTCCAAAAATCTGCGCAGCAGCTCCGTATCCTCAAGCATTCCGCTGCCCTTTTTCTTTGCGGTCACGGTGCCGGACGGACAGCCGAGGTTCAGATTCACCTCACCGTAGCCCATGGCGGCAAGCTCACCTGTCGCCCAGACGAAGTCGGGCGCACTTGCGCACAGAAGCTGCGGCACAAGCTTTATCCCGACGTTATTTTCCGGCAGTACCTCACGCAGCTCCTTTGGCGTGAGCCGATGCGTCGCCGTGGGCGAGAGAAACGGTGTGTAGTATGCGTCCGCCGGAGTGAAAATTTTGCCGTGTACCTGCCGGAAGTCACGGTCGGTGACGCCCTGCATCGGAGCGGATGTAAGCCTCATTTGTATGTCTCCCGTCTGAAAAAGCCGTCTTGCGACGGCTTTTTGACATTTATATTTAATAGAAGGTTGCAACGGGGTTTTCCGGCACCTCGCAGGGTTCATCCGAAATGAAGGTCAGGACGGGACCCTTTCTGCCGTATGCCATGTTGAATTTGTAGTTTATGCGTGCGGTGAGGATGTGCCACGAGTCGCCGACGATGCCGTCGGCGCCGTCCCACTTACAGATAAGTCCGGCAAACTGGATGTCCTCGGCGCAGCACGCCATGACGTGACGCCCGACAATGAAGCTGCCCGCCGGAATTTTTTTGCGCTTTAAGTAGCGGCATTTGAAGCGAAGCACCTTATTTTCGTACTTTTTCGGCTCCTCGGACATATCACGATACCACACGGCGTAGTCGTCGTCACCGATCTCGACGACGTCGGCGTTGAGGTCGAAGGGAAGCGGATCCTCGATATCGTCGTAGCTGACCTTGCCGCCGACGTACTCGTAGGCGATGTCGCAGCGGCGTGATGCGCCCCTGACTATCTTGTGCAGCGTCATCTTGTCGATTTCGTCGTTGTAGCGATTGAACACCGCAAGCTCTGCGCTTTTCAGCTTGTCGTAAACGAGCTGGCGCATATTGTCGTTGTAGCTTATGAAGCTGCGGGCGTCGGCAAACATGAACTCCTGATACACGACCCAGCCCTCCGGCATGGCGTTGTACAGCTCGTCGAGAAGCCACATTCCGTTGTACTCGATGACCACTCGCTCGCAGCGGTTTTCGGAAAGCCAATTGCGGAGGTTCTCACGGGTGAGATCCTCGAGCCCGTCAAGCACATGAATGAACACCGAAAGGGAGGCAAACTGGTCGGGTTCGTACTCCTCCTCGCCCTCCTCGCAGACGAGCAGAAGGGTGCGTTCGCCGTTGTTGAAGCGCTTGTCCTCAAGCGTTTCCTGTATGAATTTCGTTTTTCCCGATTCGAGGAAGCCCGTAAACAGGTATACGGGAACGTCGTTTCTTTTCTCAGCCAATACCGAACAGCTCCCTTATCGCCTGCTCCTTGATACCGGAGCCGATGACGCAGATTCTTCCCGTGACGGCGGCGCCGCCGGAGCGGATGTCCGCCTCGCCGGGGACGTAGTCAAAGTACACCCAGTCACCCTCGCCGGAATCGACGAAGCCCTTCGCACGCAGAACGGCGCCGTACTTTTCGGTGTCGTCGAGCTGGGTGAGGATGTCCTCTATCTTGGCGGCGCTGAACTTTGCGGGAGTTTCGCAGCCCCAGGAGGTGAACACCTCGTCGGCGTGGTGGTGATGCTCGTGATCGTGATCGTGATCACAGCCGCAGCCGCAATGCTCACCGTGTTCGTGATCGTGATCATGATCATGATGATGCTCGTGGTCGTGGTCGTGGTCGTGATGATGCTCGTGGTCGTGGTCGTGGTCGTGGTCGTGGTCGTGATGATGCTCGTGATCATGGTCATGGTCGTGACCGCAGCCGCAATGGCCGTGATTGGTCTCACGCACCTGACGGCTCATCTCCTGCATTGCGGTGGAGAGGGTATCGGTACGGCGGATGGCGTCCATAAGCTGCTCGCCGCTGAGCTGATCCCAGGGCGTGCTGATGACGGCTGCGTTGGGGTTGAGCTGCGTTAAGAGAGCGCTTGCGGCGACCACCTTGCCGTCGGAGGCGGAGTCCGTGCGGCTGAGGACGATGATGTCCGCATTGCAGACCTGATCGTTGAAGAATTCGCCGAAGTTGCGGACATACATACGGCACTTGCCGGCGTCGACGACGGTGATCTTGCTGCCGATGACGGCGCCGGGAACGCCGGACACCGCCTTTGCGACGTCGGAAAGCTTGCCGACGCCGGACGGCTCGATGAGGATGCGGTCGGGAGCATAGTCCTCGATGACCTGATTGAGCGCCTTGGTGAAGTCGCCGACGAGGGTGCAGCAGATGCAGCCGGAATTCATTTCGGTTATCTCGACGCCTGCGTCCTTGAGGAAGCCGCCGTCAACGGCGATCTCACCGAATTCGTTTTCGATAAGCACGAGCTTTTCACCCTTGTAGCCCTCTTTGATGAGCTTGCGGATAAGCGTTGTCTTGCCTGCTCCGAGAAAGCCGGAGAAAATATCAATCTTTGTCAAGGTAAATTACCTCCAGTTCAATTTTATCTAACATATTATTATAACACAAATTATGACTTTTTCAACCGGGCAAAAAATCTTGTTTCGTGCGTTTGTCCGGACTTGTGGCGCATAGAAGGCAAAAAACACAAGATATAGGGGTGAGGGTGCATCTTGCCGAAATGCACAAAAAGAACGCAAAAAATTCTGCAAAAAGGACGAATTTTTCCTTGACATGTATAAATTTATTTGTTATTCTATGAGGGCGCCTGTGAGTTGCTAATGGGCGTATTATGCGATGAAGCGGGAGATTGCTCGAAATCGAGGTAACTTCCGTGGAGTATGTCCGGTGCCGCAAGGCACATGATCGGGCGGCTGAAGCATTTCGTACACGGCGTATATCGTCTGTACCGCTGAGCGACCGGCAAAAAAGCCGGTTTGTTTTTCGGACAGAGTCTGATACGCACGGTAGAGTGTACGTCAAAAGGCTTCATCCGTACGGGACGAAGGCGGAACCCAATGCCGCCGAAAATTCAGTACGAAAAAGGAGAAAATCAAATGGCAAGCAAGAACATGATCCGCATCCGCCTCAAGGCGTACGATCACCAGCTCATCGACAAGGCCGCAGAGACCATCGTTGAGACCGCAAAGCGTACCGATGCAAAGGTCTCCGGTCCCATCCCCCTGCCCACCAAGACCGAGATCGTCACCATCCTGCGTGCAGTCCATAAATACAAGGACAGCCGCGAACAGTTTGAGCGCCGTACCCACAAGCGCCTCATCGACATTATAAGCCCCACTCAGAAGACCGTTGAGGCTCTTATGTCCCTTGAGCTGCCTGCAGGCGTCGAGATCGAAATCAAGCTGTAATCCCCGCAGAAAAGGTAAGGCGTATACCTTATTAAATAAAACGCAGCGACCCAAATCAATTTATGAACGACCCATTGTCCGTAGCTTGCGAATACGGACGGGTTAAGTTGCCAGCCTCTGACCGCTTCGGCGAGTCAAGCGAGGTAACCAATAACCGAAGGAGGAAAAAATAATGAAGAAAGCCATTATCGGCAAGAAGGTCGGCATGACGCAGATCTTCGACGAGATGGGCAAGGTCATTCCCGTAACGGTCATCGAGGCCGGTCCCTGCACCGTGACTCAGAAGAAGACCGTCGAGAAGGAAGGCTACAACGCTGTCCAGCTCGGTTACGAAGAGGTAGCCGAAAAGAAGCTCTCCAAGCCCGAAGCAGGTCACCTGAAGAAGGCGGGAGTAGGCATGATGAAGCACCTCAAGGAGTTCAAGCTTGAGAACGCAGCCGAGATGAACGTCGGCGACGTGCTCAAGGCGGACGTTTTCGCAGAAGGCGAGAAGGTCGACGTCACCGGCATCAGCAAGGGCCACGGCTACGCAGGCGTTATAAAGCGCCACGGCGCACAGCGCACCCCGATGAGCCACGGCGGCGGTCCTGTCCACCGTCATGCGGGCTCCATGGGCTCCAGCACCGATCCCAGCCGCATCTTCAAGGGCAAGATCGGCGCAGGTCACATGGGCGTTGAGCAGGTCACCGTCGAGAATCTTGACGTCGTCAAGGTCGATCCCGAACTGAACATGCTCGTTATAAGAGGCGCAGTCCCCGGCCCCAAGGGCGGTCTTGTTTACATCAAGAGCACCGCAAAGAAGGCACCCGTCAAGAAGGGCGAGGGCGCAGGCATCAGCCTCAACCCGCAGAAGGCATCTGCACGTGTCAATCCGCAGAAGGCTTCCGCAAGGAACAAGTAAGGAAAGGAGAGTATCTTAAATGCCTAAAGCTAACGTTTACAATATGGCAGGCGAAAAGGTCGGCGAGATCGAGCTCTCCGCAGCCGTTTTCGGTATTGAGCCGAACAAGTCTGTCCTTCACGATTCCGTCAAGAATCATCTGGCAAACTGCCGTCAGGGCACCCAGAGCGCACTCACCAAGGGTGAGGTTTCCTACACCACCGCAAAGCCGTGGCGTCAGAAGGGTACCGGCCGTGCCCGTGCGGGCTACAAGGGTTCTCCCGTGTGGACTCACGGCGGCGTAGCGTTCGCTCCCAAGCCCCGTGATTACAGCTACACCCTCAACAAGAAGGTGAAGCGCCTTGCAATGAAGAGCGCTCTCTCCGCAAAGGCAGCCGAGGACGAGATCATCGTCATCGACGGTCTGAAGGTCGAAGAGATCAAGACCAAGGCTTTCAAGGGCTTCCTTGACAAGCTGGGCGTAACCGGCAAGGCACTTGTCGTCACCGAGAGCGTTGACGAGAAGGTAGTGAAGTCCGCCCGCAACATCGCAGGCATCAGCACCACCATCGCAACGATCCTCAGCCCCTATATGATTCTCAACAACCGCAAGATCGTTGTCGATAAGGCAGCGCTTGCAAAGATCGAGGAGGTGTACGCCTGATGAGAACCGCTTATGATATAGTCATTCGCCCCATCATCACCGAGCAGTCCATGGAAGACCTGGACATCAAGAAGTACGCTTTTGAGGTTGCGAAGGACGCAAACAAGATAGAAATCAAGAAGGCCGTTGAGGAGATCTTTGACGTAACCGTCATCAAGGTCACCACCAGCCATGTCCGCGGCAAGGCAAAGCGCCAGGGCGCATACCCCGCAGGCAAGACCGCCTCTTGGAAGAAAGCCGTCGTAAAGCTCAGTGAGGATTCCAAGAACATCGAGCTTTTTGAAGGCATGGCATAAGGGGAGGTAAAAGAGAATGTCTATTAAAACTTACAGACCTACCACTCCTGCCCGCAGGCAGATGACCGTTTCCGGCTTTGACGGTGTCGATAAGCACGCAAGGCCCGAGAAGAAGCTGGTCGAGGTCCTCAAAAAGAATTCCGGCCGCAACAGCTACGGCCGCATCACCGTTCGCCATAAGGGCGGCGGCAACCGTCAGAAGTACCGTGTCATCGACTTCAAGCGCAACAAGCAGGATGTCGAGGGCGAGGTTCTCCGCCTTGAGTACGACCCCAACCGCAGCGCATTCATCGCACTTGTCGAGTACGCTGACGGCGAGCGTCGCTACATCCTGGCTCCCGTCGGACTCAAGACCGGCGACAAGGTAGTCGCAGGCGCAGCTTCCGACATCAAGCCCGGCAATGCTCTGCCTCTGGCAAACATTCCCGTAGGTACCGTTATCCACAACATCGAGCTTTACCCCGGCAAGGGCGCACAGCTCGTTCGTTCCGCAGGCGTCGCAGCACAGCTGATGGCGAAGGAGAACGGCATGGCGACCGTCCGTCTGCCCTCCGGCGAGTACCGCAAGGTTCGCATGGACTGCATGGCGACCATCGGTCAGGTCGGCAATGTCGATCACTCCAACATTTCCATCGGTAAGGCAGGCCGCAAGCGTCACATGGGCGTCCGTCCCACCGTCCGCGGCTCCGTCATGAACCCCTGTGACCACCCCCACGGCGGCGGCGAAGGCAAGTCCCCCGTCGGACGTCCCGGCCCTGTAACTCCCTGGGGCAAGCCCGCACTTGGATACAAGACCCGCAAGACTAAGAACCGCACCGATAAGTTCATAGTCAAGCGCCGCAACGCTAAGTAAGGAGGGAAAGAAGTAAATGAGCAGAAGCATTAAAAAAGGACCCTTCGCAGCTCCCGAGCTCCTGAAGAGAATCGACGAAATGAATAAGAAGGGCGAGAAGAAGGTTCTCAAGACCTGGAGCCGTGCCACTACTATCTTCCCGTCCTTTGTAGGACACACCATCGCAGTCCACGACGGCCGCCGTCACGTTCCCGTGTACGTCACCGAGGACATGGTCGGACACAAGCTCGGCGAGTTTGCTCCCACCAGAACCTTCCGTGGTCATGCAGGCAGCAAGACCGGCAAGTAAGGAGGAGATAACACATGGACGAAAAGAAAATGGCAAGAGCGGAAGTCAAGTTCGCTCGTATATCTCCCCGCAAGGTTCAGATCATCTGCGATATGATTAGAGGCAAGGATACCGACGTCGCAATGGCACTTATGGAGCATACTCCCAAGACCGGCTGCGAGTATATGGTAAAGCTTCTCAAGAGTGCCTGCGCAAATGCGGAGAACAACTTTGAGATGGATCCCGAAAAGCTCTACATCGCTCAGGTTTACGCAACCGGCGGCCCCATCCTCAAGAGGGGCAGACCCAGAGCTCAGGGTCGTATGTACCGCATCAACAAGCGCACCAGCCACATCACTCTTTGTGTGGCTGAGAAAGAATAAGGGAGGAGGCAGAATAAATGGGACAGAAAGTTAATCCTCATGGAATGCGTGTCGGCGTAATTAAGGACTGGGATTCCCGCTGGTACGCCCGTGCAGACAAGGTCGGCGATCTTATCGTTGAAGACTACAAAATCCGCAATTACCTCAAGAAGACCCTCTATTCCGCCGGTGTTCCCACCATCGAGATAGAGCGTGACTCCGCAAAGGTTCGCATCTATATCCACTGCTCCAGACCCGGCGTGGTCATCGGCAAGGGCGGCGCAGAGATCGAGCGTCTCCGTCAGGAAGTCGAGAAGCTCATCGGCAAGCCCGTTGCAATCTCCATCGTTGAGGTTCGCACCCCCGACATCAATGCACAGCTCGTGGCGGAAAACATCGCACAGCAGCTTGAGAAGCGTATTTCTCACCGCCGCGCAATGAAGAACGCAATGGGACGTGCAATGCGTATGGGCGCAAAGGGCATTAAGATCATGTGCTCCGGCCGCCTCGGCGGACGTGAGATCGCAGGCAGCGAATGCTACCACGACGGAACCATCCCCCTCCAGACCATCCGTGCCGACATCGAGTACGGCTTCGCCGAGGCAGCGACCACCTACGGCCGCATCGGTGTCAAGGTTTGGATCTACAAGGGCGAGGTTCTTTCCCAGACTCTCCGTACCACTCCCCGTGTGATGGATATGAACAAGCCGCAGGGCGAGCGCCGTCGTCGTGACGACCGCAGAGGTGACCGCCGTCAGGGTGGCGACCGCCGTCAGGGCGGCGACCGTCGTCAGGGCGGATACGGCCAGCGTCCCGCAGGCCAGGGCGGATATAACAGGGGACCCCGTCCCTCCGCTCCCGCAAAGGAAGGAGGCAACAACTAATGTTAATGCCTAAGAGAGTAAAGTACCGCAGAGTGCACCGTGGCCGCATGAAGGGCAAAGCACAGCGCGGCAACTTTGTAGCATACGGCGATTTCGGTCTTATGGCGACCGAGCCGAGCTGGATCACCAGCAATCAGATCGAGGCAGCCCGTATAGCGATGACCCGCTATACCAAGAGAGGCGGCCAGGTCTGGATCAAGATATTCCCCGACAAGCCCGTAACGGCAAAGCCCGCCGAGACCCGTATGGGTTCCGGTAAAGGCTCTCCCGAATACTGGGTTGCAGTCGTTAAGCCCGGCAGAGTGCTGTTTGAGATCGCAGGCGTTCCCGAAGAGACCGCCCGTGAGGCTCTCCGCCTTGCCAGCCACAAGCTGCCCTGCAAGACTAAGATAGTCAAGAAGGGCGCCGAGTCCGAGAACGGTGGTGAATAAGATGAAGGCAAAAGAATTGAAAGTTATGTCCGTAGCAGAGCTTGAGACCAAGCTTGCGGAGCTCAAAAAGGATCTGTTCATGCTTCGTATGCAGCATGCCACCAATCATCTTGACAACCCCGTGAAGATTTCCGCTGTCCGTCGTGACATTGCCCGAGTCAAGACAGTCATCCGTGAAAAAGAGCTCGAGCAGTGAGGAGGTAAGGTAGAATGAATGAAAGAGTAACTTCCCGTAAGACCCGTGTTGGCAAGGTCGTATCCGACAAGATGGACAAGACCGTTGTTGTCATTGTCGAGGATCGCGTAGCACACAAGACTTATAAGAAGATCATCGGCCGGACCTACCGCCTGAAGGCACATGACGAGAACAACGAGTGTGGCATCGGCGATATCGTTCGCGTGATGGAGACCCGCCCCCTGTCCAAGGACAAGAGATGGCGTGTTGTCGAGATCGTAGAAAAGGCTAAGTAAGGAGGCAGCATAATGATACAGCAGGAAAGTTATCTGAAGGTTGCCGACAATACCGGCGCCAAGGAAATCAAGTGCATCCGTGTTCTGGGCGGTTCCAAGCGCAGATATGCGAGCATCGGTGACGTAGTCGTGGCATCCGTCCGCAAGGCGGCTCCCGGCGGTTCCGTCAAGAAGGGCGACGTCGTCAAGGCAGTCGTCGTTCGTACCGCAAAGCCCGTTCGCCGCGCGGACGGCACCTACGTCCGCTTCGACGAGAACGCAGCGGTTCTCATAAACGGTACCGACAAGAACCCCCGCGGCACCCGTATCTTTGGACCCGTCGCCCGTGAGCTTCGTGACAAGGATTACATGAAGATCCTGTCTTTGGCTCCCGAAGTGATTTAATGGAGGGTACGAAGAATGAAAATCAAAAAAGACGATAAAGTTATAGTCCTGTCCGGCAAGGACAAGGGCAAGATCGGAAAGGTCATTTCCGCAGACCCCAAGAACGGTAAGGTCATCGTTGAGGGCGTCAACGTCGCAACCAAGCACCAGAAGGCAAAGAAGCAGGGTCAGGATGGCGGCATCATCAAGGTCGAGACCCCGATCTATGTCAGCAAGGTTCAGCTCGTTTGCCCCAAGTGCGGCGCAGGCCGTCGTGTGGGCTACAAGTACGTTGCAGACAAGAAGCTCCGCATTTGCCGTAAGTGCGGCGAAGAAATCTGAGAAAGGAGATAACTTACTATGACAAGAATGAAGAAAAAGTACGTTGAGGAAGTTGCTCCTGCTCTGATGGAGAAGTTCCAGTACAAGTCCGTTATGCAGATCCCCAAAATCGACAAGATCGTAGTATCCGTCGGCTGCGGCGACTGCAAGGACAACGCAAAGGCTCTTGATAACGTTATCAAGGAGATCTCTGCGATCACCGGTCAGCACGCAGTTGCAACCGTAGCAAGAAAGTCCGTTGCAAACTTCAAGCTCCGTGAAGGCATGCACGTCGGCGTCAAGGTCACCCTTCGTCAGGACCGCATGTGGGAGTTCCTCGACCGTCTGTTCAACATCGCACTTCCCCGTGTCCGTGACTTCAGAGGCATTTCCGCCGACGCATTCGACGGCAGAGGCAACTACAGCATGGGACTCAAGGAACAGATCATCTTCCCCGAAATCGACTACGATAAGATTGAGAAGCTGCGCGGTATGAACATAGCAATCACCACCACCGCACAGACCGACGAGGAAGCGCGTGAGCTGCTCAAGCTCATGGGCGCACCCTTTATGAACTAAGGAGGAACCGGAAAATGGCTAAGAAATCAATGATCCTCAAGCAGCAGGCTCCTGCTAAGTTCTCCACCCGCAAGTACAATCGCTGCAAGCTCTGCGGCCGTCCCCACGCTTACCTGCGTGATTACGGCATCTGCCGTATCTGCTTCCGTGAGCTGGCTTACAAGGGACAGATCCCCGGTGTCCGCAAGGCATCCTGGTAAGGAAGCGGCGAAAGCGCATCATGGCGCAAAAAACACTTGATTTTCAAGGGGATTTGCGGTATAATTGTATGATGCGAATTTTGCGAAAAACGAAGTTGAGATACGCCGAAACCCGGCGTATCTCTTCGGCGGTTTTTGAATATGCCTCAAAACTCCGGTTTTGAAGCGAGGCTCGCTGCCGGGACTCCGCACGTCCGATCAACGTGCGAAAGCCGGTGTCGGGTCGGGCAGCGTAAAAGCTGTCCGCGGACGGCGAAAGGCCGCAGCTAATCATGTATTAGTGCGGAACCTCGCCGCCAAAACCGAGGGCAAAGCCCCGGTAACTTCTAAAAAAGGAGAAAGAATTATGCAGATCACAGACCCCATTGCAGATATGCTTACCCGCATCCGCAACGCCGGCAGCGCTAAGCATGAAACCGTGGACGTCCCCGCTTCCAAGATGAAGAAGGCAATCGCAGAGATCCTTCTTGAGGAAGGCTACATCAAGAGCTTCCAGATCATCGACGACGGCACTCAGGGCATCATCCGCATCAGCCTCAAGTATCTCCCCGGCAAAGAGAAGGCCATTCAGGGTCTTCGCAGAGTCAGCAAGCCCGGCCTGCGTGTATACGCCGGCTCCGACGAGCTGCCCAAGGTCCTCAAGGGCCTCGGTATTGCGATCGTATCCACTTCCAAGGGCGTCATGACCGACAAGAAGGCACGTTCTCTCCATGTCGGCGGCGAAGTCCTGGCATTCGTATGGTAAGGAGGGCGCACGAATATGTCTAGAATCGGTAGAGCACCCATAGTCCTTCCCGCAGGAGTGGAAGTGAAGGTCGACGGACAGCACGTCACGGTCAAGGGACCCAAGGGCGAGCTTTCCATGAACGCAGCACCCAGCATCAAGGTCGAGGTCAGTGAAGGCGTGGTACACGTCTCCCGCCCCGATGACGCAAAGGAGAACCGTTCTCTCCACGGACTTACCCGCAGCCTTGTCAACAACATGGTCATCGGCGTATCCGAAGGCTTCAAGAAGACTCTTGAGGTCAACGGCGTCGGCTACCGTGCGACCAAGGAAGGTAAGAACCTGGTTATGAACATCGGCTACTCTCATCAGGTCATCGTCCCCGAAACCGAGGACATCCAGATCGAGGTACCCGCTCCCAATCAGATCGTCATCAAGGGTATTGACAAGCAGAAGGTCGGTCAGTTTGCAGCGGAAGTACGCGGTAAGCGTCCTCCGGAGCCTTACAAGGGCAAGGGCATCAAGTATGATTACGAAGTTGTCCGCCGCAAAGAAGGCAAGACCGGTGCTAAATAATAGGAGGTGTGCCTGAATGATTAAGAGACCTGATACAAGAGCACAGCGCATTAAGCGCCATGCAAGAGTAAGAGGCAAGATCTCCGGCACCGCCGAAAGACCCCGCCTCAGCGTATTCCGCAGCGAAAATCACATCTATGCCCAGATCATCGACGACGTAGCGGGCAACACTCTCGTTTCCGCATCCACCGTCGAGAAGGCATTTGAAGGCAACGGCAGCAACATCGCAGCCGCAAAGAAGATCGGCAGCACCGTTGCAGAGCGTGCGCTCGCAAAGGGCATCGAGGAAGTCGTGTTCGACAGAGGCGGATACATCTTCCACGGTCGTGTTGCAGCACTTGCAGAAGGCGCCCGTGAGGGCGGCCTGAAGTTCTAAGGGAGGAGGAAAACTATTATGGCTTACAATAACGACAGAAGAGATCGCCGCAACAGCGAGGAAGCTTCCGAGTTCGTCGAGAAGGTAGTTTCCCTCAACCGTGTTTCCAAGACCGTCAAGGGCGGCCGCATTATGAAGTTCTCCGCACTGTGCGTAGTGGGCGACGGCAAGGGCCGTGTCGGCTACGGACTGGGCAAGGCAAACGAAGTTTCCGAAGCCATCCGCAAGGGTCTTGAGGATGCGAAGAAGAACATCGTGACCGTCACCCTCAGCGGTACCACCATTCCTCACGAGATCATCGGCGAGTTCGGCGCCGGCAGAGTTCTGCTCAAGCCCGCAGCACCCGGTACCGGCGTTATCGCCGGCGGTGCAGTCCGTGCGGTCGTTGAGGCAGCCGGCATCAAGGACATCCGTACCAAGTGCCTGCGCACCAACAATCCCGCAAACGTGGTTGCAGCCACCATGCAGGGTCTCAAGTCTCTCCGTGATGCGGCACAGGTCGCAGCGGTCAGAGGCAAGACCCCCGAAGAGATCCAGGGTTAAGGAGGGCGCATCATGGCAAATCTGAGAATCAAGCTCGTAAAGAGCCTCAACGGTCGTCTTGACAAGCACATTGCGACCGCAAATTCCATGGGTCTGCACAAGATCGGCAACGAGACCGTACAGCCCGACAACCCCCAGACCAGGGGCAAGATCGCCAAGATCGGCTATCTCCTCCAGGTAACAGAAGAATAAGGAGGAAAAGCAATGTATATCAATGAACTTTCTCCCGTAGCAGGCTCCACCCACGTCGATAAGCGCAAGGGCAGAGGCCATGCAACCGGCAACGGCAAGACTGCCGGCCGCGGTCACAAGGGTCAGAAGGCACGCTCCGGCGGCGGCGTCCGTATCGGCTTCGAAGGCGGCCAGATGCCTCTGGCACGCCGTATCCCCAAGAGGGGCTTCAACAACATCTTTGCAAAGCCCTTCGAGAGCGTCAACGTTTCCGCACTTGACAAGTTCTCCGACGGCGACGTTGTTGACGCAAAGGCGCTTCTGGACGCAGGCATCCTCTCCTCCTGCCGTTACGGTGTCAAGATCCTCGGCAACGGCGAGATCAGCAAGAAACTCACGGTAAAGGCTTCCGCTTTCTCTGAAACCGCAAAAGAAAAAATTGAGGCGGCAGGCGGAAAGGCCGAGGTGATCTAAGTGTTTCAGACTATGCGCAATGCATGGAAGGTAGCAGATCTCCGTAAAAAGATCCTTTTTACGCTGCTTATCGTCCTGCTTTACAGACTCGGCAACGCAGTCCCCGTCCCCTATGTGGACCTCGACCTGCTCAACAACTACTTCAGCGGCCATCTTCAGAATACCGTTCTGGATCTGCTGAACGTCATGAGCGGCGGCGCCCTGTCTAACGCTACGATCTTTGCACTGTCCATCCAGCCCTACATCAACGCATCCATCATCATTCAGCTCCTGTGCATCGCAATCCCCGCACTTGAGCGTATGAGCAAGGAGGAGGGCGAGGAAGGCAAAAAGAAGATCGCCTCCATCACCCGTTATACCACCGTCGTTATCGGCCTCATCCAGGGCTTTGCATACTATATGCTCATCAAGAGCTATAACGTGCTTACCGACGACGGCGTCTGGGCGGCGATAGTCATCATCCTGACCTTCACGTCCGGCTCCGCACTCATCATGTGGCTCGGCGAGCAGATCACCGAGTTCGGCGTGGGCAACGGTATCTCGATCATACTGTTTGCAAGCATCATTTCCCGCTTCCCGACCGACCTCATCAACATGATCTCCGGCGTCATCGCCGCACCGAACACCTGGTGGATCACCCTGCTCATGCTCCTCGGTGCACTGGCAATGATCGTTCTCATCGTGTTTATAAAC
The DNA here is from genome assembly GCA_963625655.1 of Oscillospiraceae bacterium. Taxonomy (GTDB): domain Bacteria; phylum Bacillota; class Clostridia; order Oscillospirales; family Oscillospiraceae; genus F23-B02. The sequence goes on along the minus strand of CAVFTS010000013.1, from coordinate 30,531 downwards.
GATTCGGAACGCAGGATCCCGGTGCAGTACGCAAAGCGTGTAGTGGGTCGTAAGATGTACGGCGGCCAGAGCACTCACCTTCCCATGAAGGTGAATATGTCCGGCGTTCTGCCCATCATCTTCGCACAGTCCATCGCTTCGCTCCCCGCAACGATTGCTGCGTTTACGGGACATTCCGACAGCGCATGGGCAAGCACCACCAGCGTCTGGTATGCGATAATCTACTTCCTGCTTATCATCTTCTTCGCATACTTCTACTCAACGATCCAGTTCAATCCTATTGAGGTCGCAAACAACCTCAAGAAGAACGGCGGATATATCCCCGGCTTCCGTCCGGGCAAGCCCACCAGCGAGTTTATCAAGAGAGTGCTTAACAAGATCACCCTGTTCGGCGCAATTTATCTCGGTATCATCGCTGTTGTGCCTATCCTGGTAGCCTGCGTCAGCGAAACTGCGGCGAACTCCGGCGTCTCCCTCGGAGGCACCTCGATCATAATCGTCGTCGGCGTTGCAATCGAAACCGTAAGAGCACTTGAGGCACAGCTCCTCATGCGCAATTACAAGGGCTTCCTTGAATAAGAGGTGGAATTATGAAGCTTATACTTTTGGGCGCCCCCGGCGCAGGAAAGGGTACTCAGGCAGAGATCCTGAGCAAACTGCTTAATATCCCCACCATTTCCACCGGCAATATCCTTCGTGCTGCCATGAAAAACGGCACGCCCGTGGGACTCAAAGCCAAGGCATATGTGGAAAGCGGCAAGCTTGTTCCCGATGAGGTCATCATCGGAATAATCAACGAGCGTCTCGCCGAGGCGGACTGCGCCGGCGGCTACATCCTCGACGGTGTACCCCGCACGATCCCCCAGGCGGAGGCTCTCGAAAATGCGGGCATCGACATTGACTGCGCCCTGTCCATCGAGATAGCGGACGAGGTCATAGTCGAGCGTATGTCCGGCCGCAGGACCTGCAAGGACTGCAGCCAGACCTTCCACATAGTTTCCAATCCCCCCAAAGTCGAGGGTAAGTGTGACTTCTGCGGCGGCGAGCTTACCATCCGCAAGGACGACGCTCCCGAAACCGTCAAGGCACGTCTCGAGGTCTATCACAGAGAGACCGAGCCGCTCAAGGCGTTCTACGCCGAGAGAGGCAAGCTCAAGACCGTGGACAATCAGCCCACGATCGAGGCGACCACCGAAGTCATCAAAGCCGCTCTGGGTATCTGATAATGAGTATTATCATTAAAAATCCTAAAGAAGTTGAATGCATGCGCAAGGCGGGCAAGATAACCGCCGCCGCACGAAGCATCGCACGTCAGGCAATAGCCAACGGGATAAGCACAAAAGAGATAGACCGAGAGGTAAATCACTTTATCAGAAAATCGGGAGCCATCCCGACCTTTCTGGGCTACGGCGGGTTCCCCGCAAGCGCCTGCATTTCAGTGAACGAGGAAGTCATCCACGGTATCCCCGGCAAGCGCGTCATCCGTAACGGAGACATTGTCTCCGTCGACGTGGGCGCCACCTTCGCCGGCTTCGTGGGCGACTGTGCGGGAACCTACCCCTGCGGGGAGGTCTCCGACGAGGCGAAGAAGCTCATGGCGGTTACACGGCAGAGCTTTTTCGAGGGCATCAAATTTGCACGTCCCGGCTACCGTGTAAACGATATAGGCAGCGCAGTTCAGGAATACGTTGAAAGCAACGGCTATTCCGTCGTGCGTGACTATGTGGGACACGGCGTCGGCAGGAATATGCACGAGGCCCCGGAGGTTCCCAACTTCAGCAGAAAGCCGAGTCCCCGTCTCGTTCCCGGTATGACCATCGCAGTCGAGCCTATGGTCAACGTAGGCGGCTGGGAGGTCAGGGTGCTGTCAAACGACTGGACGGTCGTGACCGTGGACGGAAGTCTGTCCGCTCACTACGAGAACACGATCCTCATCACCGACGGCGAGCCTGAGATACTGACTATGGCAGAGGATATTTAACCCAACCACAGGAGGAATTGACTTTGGCAAAAGACGATGTAATCGAACTTGAGGGTACGGTCGTCGAATCCCTTCCCAACACGATGTTCATGGTAGACATCGGACAGGGACACACGATACTTGCCCACATTTCCGGCAAACTCAGAATGAACTTTATAAGGATCCTCCCCGGCGATAAGGTCACGGTTCAGATGTCACCGTACGATCTGACCAGAGGCCGCATCACCTGGAGAAGCAAGTAGGAGGTAAAACAAATGAAAGTAAGACCTTCCGTGAAGCCCATGTGCGAGAAGTGCAAGATCATAAAGCGCAAGGGCAAAGTCATGGTAATTTGCGAAAACCCCAAGCATAAGCAGAGACAGGGCTGATGCCCCGAAAATGCGGGGGCAAAAGCCCCCGCAGACAAAAGTAAGCTCCCGCATGGACCGCAAGGCTCCCTCCGGCGGGAATAAGTCATGCGATCCGCAAATGCGGTAAAAAATCGAAAGGAATGATCGAATAATATGGCACGTATAGCCGGCGTTGACCTGCCCAAGGACAAGAGGATCGAGATCGGCCTCACCTATGTCTACGGTATCGGCAGAACCAGCGCAAACAAGATACTGGAGATGACCGGTATCAATCCCGACACCCGTGTAAAAGACCTGACCGAAGAACAGGAAGCAAAGCTCCGTGAGTGCATCGACCACAACTTCATCGTTGAGGGCGACCTGCGCCGCAGCGTAGCGCTTGATATCAAGCGTCTCACCGAGATCGGCTGCTACCGCGGTCTTCGTCACCGCAGAGGACTCCCCGTGCGCGGTCAGAGGAGCAAGACCAACGCCCGCACCCGCAAGGGCCCGAAACGCACCATCGCAAATAAGAAGAAGTAAGGAGGGATATGAATTATGGCAGCTAACACCAAGAAGAAAGTCAGAACACGCCGCAGAGAGCGTAAGAACATCGAAAAGGGTCAGGTTCATATCAGCTCTTCCTTCAACAACACCATGGTAACCGTCACCGACACTCAGGGCAACGCAATCTCCTGGGCATCCGCCGGTGGTCAGGGCTTCCGTGGCAGCAGAAAGTCCACCCCCTTCGCAGCGCAGACCGCAGCAGAGGTTGCGGCAAAGGCCGCAATGGAGCACGGTCTCAAGACCGTCGAAGTGTTCGTAAAGGGCCCCGGCTCAGGCCGTGAGGCCGCTATCAGAGCGCTTCAGACCGCAGGTCTTGAAGTAACGATGATCAAGGACGTAACTCCCATTCCCCACAATGGCTGCCGTCCTCCGAAACGTCGTCGTGTCTAATTGAAGGAGGGAAATACAAATGGCAAGATATACTGATGCAGTTTGCCGCCAGTGCCGCAGGGAAGGTCAGAAGCTTTTCCTCAAGGGCGACCGCTGCTATACCGACAAATGCGCACTTGCAAGCCGTGCCTACGCACCCGGACAGCACGGACAGGGACGCAGCAAGAGCTCCGAATACGGCCAGCAGCTTCGTGAGAAGCAGAAGGCAAAGCGCTTCTACGGCGTTCTTGAGAATCAGTTCCGCAGCTACTACGATATGGCGGAGCGTCGTCCCGGCAAGACCGGCGAAAACCTCCTGAGCATCCTCGAATGCAGACTGGACAACGTTGTTTACCGTCTCGGCTTCGCAATGAGCCGTGCGGAGGCACGTCAGATGGTCAGCCACGGTCACTTCACCGTGAACGGCCGCAAGGTCAACATTCCCAGCTATCAGGTAAAACCCGGCATGGTTATAACCCTTAAAGAGAGCAGCCGCGGCATTGAGAAGATCAAGGCCAACATTGAGGCAAATGCTTTCCGTCCCGCACCCAAGTGGCTTGAGTACGACGCAGCCAACATGATCGCAAAGGTTGCGGCGGTACCCGCTCGTGACGACATCGACCTTCCCATCGAGGAGCACCTCATCGTCGAGTTGTACTCCAAGTAATACAGATACCCTCGAATTGGTAAGCTGAACAAATGCAGGGCGCAGATCTTGCGCCGAACTTAATAAGGAGGGTTATATTTAATATGATCGAAATAGAAAAGCCGCGTATTGAGTGCATCGAGACTCCCAATGACAGCTCCTACGGCAAGTATATAATCGAACCGTTGGAGCGCGGCTACGGCACGACACTTGGTAACTCTCTGCGCAGGGTTCTTCTGTCATCTCTGCCCGGTACCGCCGTCACCGGCATCAAGATCGCCGGTGTACAGCATGAGTTTTCCACCATCCCCGGTGTTAAGGAGGACGTAACCGAGATCGTTCTTAACGTTAAGAGCATCATCGCCCGCCTCCACAGCGAGGAGCCCAAGACCGTTTATATCGAAGCCGCCGGCGAGGGCGTTGTCACCGCAGGCGACATCAAGACGGACAGCGAGGTGGAGGTTCTCAATCCGGAGCAGCCCATAGCGACTCTCGGACCGGACGGCGCTCTTTCCATGGAGCTGACCTTCGATCACGGCAGAGGCTATGTGTCCGCTGACAAGAACAAGAACCCCCAGAATGCAATCGGAACCATTCCCGTTGACTCTATCTACACTCCCGTCATCAAGGTCAATTACTCCGTCGAGAATACCCGTGTGGGCAATCAGACGGACTTTGACAAGCTGACCCTCGAAGTGTGGACGGACAAGACCATCACCGCAAGAGACGCAGTCTCTCTCGGCGCAAAGATCCTTGTCGATCACTTCACCCTGTTCACCGACCTGAGCGACACCATCGGCAGTCAGAGCACTGTCGTTCCCAAGGTGGAGCAGGCGCATGACAGAGTCCTCGAAATGACGATCGAGGAGCTGGATCTGTCCGTAAGAAGCTTCAACTGTCTCAAGCGTGCAAACATCAATACTGTTGAGGACCTCATCTCCAAAACACAGGACGAGATGATAAAGGTCCGCAACCTCGGCCGCAAGTCCCTCGAAGAGGTGGAGCATAAGCTCGCCATGATGGGACTGTCACTTGCGGACGAGGACAATCAGTAACTCTCAAGAAGGAGGAAAGCGAAATGCCCGGTACAAGAAAACTCGGCAAGCCCACCGATCAGCGCATGGCAATGCTCCGTCAGCAGGTTACCGACCTGCTCGATAAGGGCCGTATGGAAACCACCGTTACCCGTGCCAAAGAGATCGCACCCATGGCCGAGAAGATGATAAGCCTTGGCAAGAAGAAGGATCTGGCGGCATACCGTCAGGCACTGTCCTTCATCACCCGTGAAGACGTTGCCAAGAAGACCTTTGACGAACTGTCCGAGAAGTATGCCGACCGCAACGGCGGCTACACCCGCATCACCCGCATCGGACCCCGCAGGGGCGACGCAGCGGAGATGGCAGTCATCGAGCTCATCTGAATAAGTTAAACGAAAAAGCACCGCCATGGCGGTGCTTTTTTGCGTGCCGATATTCGGATACGGAATCAATCTGCTGTGCAAAAATTTGAAATGCACTATGATTAGACAGGTTTTGCACAAGATGTAGTGTATGTTTCGTAGTGTGGCCACAAAATGCACCAAAGAAACGGAGGGATTTTTATGCAGGCTGTAAAGCGGAGAGCGGGCATCCGTCACGGCGGCGTTCTGAGCGTCCCCGTTGACGACATCAGCCCCAATCCGGTGCAGCCGAGAAAGGTCTTTAGGGACGCCGAGCTTATGGAGCTGTCGTGCAGCATCGCCGAGTACGGCATATTAAACCCGCTCACTGTGAGACTGCGCAGCGGCAGATACGAGCTTGTCGCAGGCGAACGCAGACTGCGGGCGGCAAAGCTTGCGGGACTGAGCGAGGTCCCGTGCATACTGCTTGACGTGGGACTTGAGGAAGCGAGCCTGCTTGCGCTCATCGAAAATCTGCAAAGGCGGGATCTTGACTTCATCGAGGAAGCGGGCGGCATAAGCCAGCTCATCCGAATGTTCGGTATGAGCCAGGAGGAGGCGGCACGCAGGCTCGGCAAATCGCAGTCGGCGGTCGCAAACAAGCTCCGGCTCCTGCGGCTGCCGCAGGATGTTTTGGACTCGCTGCGAAGCCACGGTCTCACGGAGCGCCACGGCAGAGCGCTGCTGCGTCTCGACGGCGCCGACAAGCGGCGTGACGCACTTGAGCAGATAATCCGACGGGACATGACGGTCGCAATGACCGACAGCTACATAGACGCATTGCTTGAGGCGGAAAAGGAGCAGGAGAAGTCCGAGCAGAAGCGGACGTTCATAATGAAGGACGTCCGTGTGTTCATGAACACGATACTGTACGGGCTTGACCTGATGAAGCAGGGCGGCATAGCCGCAGGCATGAAGCGTCAGGAGACGGAAAACGAGCTGATACTGACGATCTCGATACCGAAGAATCGGGAGACGGCGATGGCAAACGAAAACTGAATATCAAGGAAAAGCGGCGGTTTTTGCCGCTTTTCCTGTTTTTCAAGCAGAAAAAGCACGCCACATTTTTGTGAGATAATTTACCACAAAAAATCTCGCTGCGCTCGTCAAAAAGCCCGATTTAGTAAAAACGGCTTACTAACTCAGACGTTTTAATGCGCTATATTCTGCGTTTCGCTTGACGGGGGTGCGCATAAAAGTTATACTGAAAAAGGTGGGCAGCACCCGTTTCTTGCGTTCGGCTTGGGTCGAACAAAGCCACACCACGGAGGAGCAAGCATATGAGATACCCCTGCCTTGTCACCGACCACGACGACACCGTCGTTGACAGCACTGCGACCGTTCATTTTCCCTGCTTTAAGCAGTATATGGCGGAGTTTTTCCCTCACGCAGACTACACGCTTGAGCGCTATTTGAAGGAAAATTTCCACCCCGGCATAATCGAGCTGTTTCGCAGCATCGGCATGAGCGACGAGGATATGCTCCACGAGCAGCACTACTGGAACGCATACGTCAAGGAGCATACGCCGCCGGTGTATCCCGGTGTGCGTGAGATCCTGTGGCGGCATAAGCGGGAGGGCGGCGTTTTGTGCGTTGTGTCACACTCGTACACGGAGAACATACTGCGTGACTATCGGGAAAACGACCTGCCGGAGCCGGACATGATATTCGGCTGGGAAAGCCCCGCTGAGGAGCGCAAGCCGAACCCGTACCCGCTGCAAAGGATAATGGAAAAGCTCGGCTTTTCGCCGTCGGAGCTTTTGGTGCTGGACGATTTAAAGCCCGGCTACGATATGGCGAGGAGCTGCGGCGTGGACTTTGCCGCCGTCGGCTGGTCGAACGACATCCCTGAGATAGAGGATTTCATGCGAAAAAATTGCGATTACTATTTCAAAACCGTGCCGGAGTTCGGAGAGTGGTTCTTCGGTGAGGACTTTTAAAGGACTGATATTATGGAAAAGCACATTACGAAAATCGTTTTGACGGGTGGTCCTGCCGCAGGCAAGACCACGTTCATAAGCCGCATTCTCAAGGAGTTCAAGCAGGAGGACGGGTGGAGAGTCATCACCATCCCCGAAACGGCAACGGAGCTTATCTCCGGCTTCGGTATAAAGCCCTTCGGCGGCTGTATGTCGATGCTGAAGTTCCAGGACTTTGTCATCGCAGACCAGATTCACAAGGAGGAGCTGGCGCTTAAAGCGGCCGAGGTCGTGCCGGAGAAGAATATTCTCATCATTTACGACCGTGCGCTCATGGACGACAAGGCGTACATAAGCGATGAGGAGTTTGCCGAGACGCTGTACAGGTTCGACGGCAGAACCGAGGAGCAGGTGCTTAAGGGTTACGACGCCGTGCTGCACCTCGTCACCTGCGCAAAGGGTGCGGAGTTTGCCTACAACCTCGGCAACGCCGCACGCTCGGAGTCGCTTGACTACGCAAAGGAGATGGACGATCGCACGCTGCGTGCGTGGAGCGGGCATCACAATCTGCGCATCATCGACAACGCCGTCAACTTCGAGGACAAGATAAACCGAGGCATCAAGGAGATATACCGCATCCTCGGCAAGCCGGAGCCGATGGTGAAAAAGCGCAAGTACCTCATCAATATGCCGCCGATGGAGCTGCTGTGCGACAAGTACAAGGCCCGCCCCTTCGACATGGTGCAGACCTACCTGTGCGTGACGAATCCGAGCATCGAGCGCCGCATACGGGAGCAGAAAAACGGCAGCGACTACCTGTATTTCTACACCGAAAAGCACCTCATGCCGGACGGCACGAAATGGGACACCGAGAAGCCCATCTCCGAGAAGAAGTACCGCCGGTACCTGCTTGAGGGCGACCCGGAGCTGAGTGCGGTTCATAAGACGAAGTACCGCTTTGTGTTCGGAGACTGCCGCTTTGAGATAGACGTGTACCCCTTCTGCGCCGACAAGGCGGTAATGTTCCGCTACTCCGACAAGGAGGAGGCGCTCCTGCCGCCGGAGATTGAGGTTATAAGGGAAGTCACCGGTGACCCGACGTATAAGAATAAGCGGCTTGCGATAAGGCAGGCGCTGTGAGGAGATATTATGGACAGAAAATATGCTGATTTTGCGGCGCAGGAGGCCGTGCGCCTGCTCGGTATCGACAGTCCCGCGGGATACACCGAGGCAGCGGCGGAGTGGGTAAAAAACGAGTTTTCCGCTCTCGGCTTTGAAGCGCAAACGACCGCAAAGGGCGGTGTGCTGGTAAACCTCGGCGGCGATGACGAGAGCGATGCCCTGCTGCTTGAGGCGCACACCGACACGCTCGGCGCAATGGTTGCGGAGATAAAGGGCAGCGGCAGACTTCGGCTCACGAACCTCGGCGGTATGCGTGCCGAGAACGCCGAGGCGGAGAATCTCAGAGTCCGTACACGCAACGGCAAGGTCTTTGAGGGCACGTGCCAGCTCGTGAACGCATCGGTACACGTCAACGGCAGCTACGCCGACACCAAGCGCAGCTTTGACACGGTCGAGGCGGTCATCGACGAGGACGTGAAATCGGCGGACGACGTCCGCACGCTCGGCATAGAGGTCGGCGATATAGTGTGCTTTGAGCCTCGCACGAGGATAACGGAGTCGGGCTACATAAAGAGCCGTTTTTTGGACGACAAGCTTTCCGTGGGTGTGCTTCTGGGGCTTGCGAAGTATCTGAGCGACACGAAAAACCGCCCGCAGCGCCGCACCTACGTTCACGTCACGGTGTACGAGGAGGTCGGACACGGCGGAGCGGGCAGCGTTCCCGACGGCGTGACCGAGGCGATAAGCGTTGATATGGGCTGCGTCGGCGAGGGACTTTCCTGCACCGAAAAGCAGGTCTCAATCTGCGCCAAGGACTCCGGCGGGCCGTACAGCTATGCGCTGGTGTCACGGCTCATCGAGGCGGCAAAGTCTGCCGGCGCCGACTACGCCGTAGACGTGTACCCGCACTACGGCAGCGACGTCGAGGCGACGCTCTCGGCCGGCAGCGACATTCGCCACGGACTCATAGGCCCCGGCGTATACGCCTCTCACGGCTACGAACGCAGCCACCTCGACGGAGTATATAATACGCTTGCCCTCCTGACCTCCTTCTTAGGGGTCTGACGGGCCGATTCTTGCCCATACGGCGTTAAAGCACACGGAAAATATAAATAGTATTCCCTCGTGTGCTTCGCCTTGTCCGAGCGAAAAATCATTATCACATAAGAGCCGGGACGGATTTATCCCGTCATTACCGTAAAAACTTTTGAGAAAAGCCGAGGGAGTGCGGCTTTTCTCTTTTTTTATTCATTTTTGTGTGTTATAATCTACTCTGTATAGGAATCTAATCTTACAAGAAAGGCATTACTATGGGTCTACTTGATAAACTGTTCGGCAGCCATACCGAAAAGGAACTGAAAAAAATATATCCCATTGCGGATAAGATAGAGGCGCTGGAGCCCGAAATGCAGGCTCTTTCCGATGCCGAGCTTCGTGCAAAGACGGACGAGTTCAAGGAGCGCTACAATGCGGGCGAGGAGCTTGACGACCTCCTGCCGGAGGCGTTTGCCGCCGTGCGTGAGGCGGCGTGGCGTGTCCTCGGAATGAAGCCCTTCAGGGTGCAGCTTATCGGCGGCATCGTCCTGCATCAGGGACGCATCGCCGAAATGAAGACCGGCGAAGGCAAAACCCTTGTTGCGGTCGCTCCGGCGTACTTAAACGCCATTGCGGGCGAGGGCGTTCACATCGTCACGGTCAACGACTATCTTGCCAGACGTGACAGCGAGTGGATGGGCAAGGTGCATCGCTTCATGGGTCTTGAGGTCGGACTTATCGTCCACGGGCTTTCGACCGAGGAGCGGCAGAAGGCGTACAACGCCGACATAACCTACGGTACCAACAACGAGATGGGCTTCGACTACCTGCGTGACAACATGGCGATATACAGGGAGCGCATGGTGCAGAGAGGGCATAGCTTCGCCATCGTGGACGAGGTGGACTCCATCCTCATCGACGAGGCGAGGACGCCGCTCATCATCTCCGGTCAGGGCGACGAAAGCACCGATCTGTACCGACAGGCAGACGATTTCGTGAGCCGCCTAAAGAAGCTCGTGTATGCCAGCACCGACTCCAAGGAGGAGGAAGCGGAGGACATCGACGCAGACTACATCGTTGATGAAAAGGCTCGCACCGCAACGCTCACCGCAAGGGGCATCGCCAAGGCGGAGCGCGCGTTCAACCTCGAAAACTACTCCGACATCGAAAACTCCACCCTCACGCACCACATAAATCAGGCGCTCCGTGCGCACGGCATAATGAAGCGTGATATCGACTATGTCGTCAAGGACGGGGAGATACTTATCGTTGACGAGTTCACGGGTCGTATCATGCTCGGACGCCGTTACAGTGAGGGTCTGCATCAGGCGATTGAGGCGAAGGAACACGTTGACGTGCAGCGTGAGAACAAAACGCTTGCGACGATAACCTTCCAGAACTACTTCAGACTGTACGACAAGCTGTCCGGCATGACCGGTACCGCAGCCACCGAGGAGGAGGAATTTGCGGCGATATATCAGCTTGACATCGTTGAGATACCGACGAACAAGCCCGTTGCGAGGATAGACCGCCCGGACGTGGTATACAAGAACGAGACGGGCAAGAACCATGCGATAATCAATCAGATAATCGAGTGTCACGAGAAGGGTCAGCCCGTCCTCGTCGGCACCGTCTCCATCGAAAAGAGCGAGTATCTGTCGGGGCTTTTAAAGCGCAAGGGCATTGCGCACAACGTGCTGAACGCAAAGCACCACGAGAAGGAAGCGGAGATAGTCGCCCAGGCGGGCAAGCTCGGCGCCGTCACCATCGCCACCAACATGGCGGGCCGTGGCACCGACATCATGCTCGGCGGCAACGCAGAGTACCTTGCAAAGACCGACCTGCGCAAGGCGGGCTTTACCGACGAGGTCATCGCCGAGGCGACCGGCTTTGCCGACACCGACGACGAGGAGATCTTAAAGGCGAGGGAGATGTTCCGCAGCCGCATGGAGGCGCACAAGAGCGTCTGCTCCGCCGAAGCCGAAAAGGTCAAAGCGGCGGGAGGTCTGTTCATCCTCGGCACCGAGCGCCACGAATCGAGACGAATCGACAATCAGCTCAGAGGCCGTTCCGGCCGTCAGGGCGACCCCGGCGAGAGCCGATTCTTCCTTGCGATGACGGACGATGTCATGCGTCTTTTCGGCTCGGAGCGCATCATGGGCATGATGGAGACCCTCGGCGTGGACGACGATACGCCGCTTGACCACAAGATGCTGTCAGGTGCGATCGAGCAGGCGCAGAAGACCGTCGAAAGCCGCAACTTCCAGACGAGAAAGAGCGTTCTGGAGTACGACGACGTTATGAACCAGCAGCGCAATATCATATACGACGAGCGCCGCAAGGTGCTTGACGGAGAGGATCTGCGTGAGCATATAAACGGCATGATCCGTGAGTTCATCACCGGCACGGTGAGCGACTCGCTCCACGGCGGCAGCGTCGAGAACGCAGAGCATCTTGCCGAGACGCTGGCTCCCTTCGAGAAGCTGTTCCTGCGCCGTGGCGAGATAAGCACGGACTCCTTCAGCGGACGCATAAACAGCGAAAAGCTCAGCAATGCGCTGTACGAGATCGCACAGCGGGTCTACGACGAGCGTGAAAAGGAGTTCGGACTTGACCCGAACGGCGTTCCCGTCATGCGTGAGCTTGAGCGTGTCATCATGCTGCGTGTCGTCGACGAATACTGGATGGATCACATCGACGCAATGGCGGAGCTTAAACGGGGCATCGGACTTCGTGGCTACGGCAACATAAAGCCCATCGACGCATATAAGCACGAGGGCTTCGATATGTTCGAGGCAATGATAAACGGCATCCGTGAGGAGACGGTGCGCCGCATCTACACGGTGCGTGTGCGCAAGGAAGCGCCCATACAGCGCCGTGCGGTCGCAAAGAACGCCGCCGCAAACGTCGGCGGTGAGCCGGTGAAGAAAAAGCCCGTCCGCAAGGTCGCAAAGCCGGGACGCAACGATCCCTGCCCCTGCGGAAAAATGAAGCCCGACGGCAGCCGCAGGCTAAAGTACAAGGAATGCTGCGGCAGAAACGAGTAAATTATGGCATTTATCGAAAATCGGGTCGGCGACTGCGTTTTCATGACGAGCAGTCTGCTTTCCTCCCGCCATATGTTCACAACGAGACTCGGCGGTGTGAGCAAGGGCGTGCATGAGTCGTGGAACCTCGGAGAAAATCGGGGCGACGACCTTGCCTGCGTGCGTGAAAACTTCCGCAGAGCGGGTGCGCTCATGGGTACGGACGCCGACGGCTTTGTCATAACAAAGCAGGTACACGGTACCGAGGTGCGCATAGCGTCGGACGCCGACAGGCACACCGTCGGCGAGGCGGTGCCCTACGCTGCGGACGGTCTTGTGACGGCTCGGAGCGGGCTTGCGCTCATGGTCTTTATCGCCGACTGCGTTCCCGTTTTGCTGGAGGATGCGCAGGCGGGTGTCATAGCCGCCGTGCATTGCGGCTGGCGCAGCTCCGTGGGCGATATTTTGGGCGTGGCGGTCCGAAAGATGTGCGCTTTGGGCGCCGAGCCTTCACGCATATGTGCGGCGATCGGCGAGAGCATCGGAGCCTGCTGCTTCGAGACGGACGCCGACGTGCCGGAGGCGGTCGAAAAGTACCTTTCCGGCGACACGGCGGGGCTTGTCTTCCCTCAGCCCGACGGAAAGTTCAAGGTCGACCTTAGGGGAGCAAACCGCCGCCGGCTCCTGTCGCTGGGGCTGCTTCCAGAAAACATCGACGTGTCCGACGAATGTACGATGTGCAGTCGGCAAAAATACTGGTCGCACCGTGCGACGAACGGCGTTCGCGGGACGCAGGCTGCGACGATAATTCTCCCGTGAGGAACAGATATGAGAAAGATAAAAAGATATACGGCGCTGCTTTGCCTTGCCTCAATGCTGCTCCTGCTTTGCGGCTGCGGCGGTGCGGACGGCTCCGACGACTACGTTGACGGTAAGAGTGCGGGCAAGAACCTCAGTCAAATGGCTGCGGCGGACGACGTGTTTTCCCTAAACTACAACAGCGCATACAGTATGAATCCGCTCATTGCGACGAATTCGAACAATCAGCTCGTGTGCTGCCTTGTGTACGACAATATGCTTGAGCTGACGAATTCGTACAGCGTGGAGTATAACGTCATAACCGCCTACTCCAGCTCCGACGGCGGTCAGACATGGACCTTCGAGGTCGAGTCGGGCAGGAAGTTTCACGACGGCAGCGACGTCAGCGCATACGATGTCGCATACTCCATACAGTGCGCAAGAGGCTCCGACCGCTTCAGCGACAGACTGAGCTACGTTACGGGCTGCTCCGCAAACGATGCGGAGACGCTGACGGTGAGCCTTTCAAAGAAAAACATGATGTTCCCGATGCTGCTCACCATCCCCGTCATAAAAAGCGGAAGCTACGGCGAGAGCTACCCCATCGGGTCGGGACCCTACACCTACGCCTCCGATCACCTGTCGCTCGTTGCGTCCGAGCATTACCCCAACTACCGTGCGCTTCCGCTGAAAACGGTCTACCTCAAGGAATACACGGGCATCGACGATACGCTCTCGGCGTTTCAGGATTCGTATATAGACGCCGTGCTGAACGATCCCACGGCGACCACGAACCTCGGATACGGAAGCGCAAACGAGATACGGAGCTACAACAGCACGAATCTGCACTATATCGGCTTTAACGTCCAGACGGGCATTTTCACCTACGATGCAATGCGCTTTGCGATGAATTACGCCTTCGACCGAGAGTATCTGGTCGAGCAGATGGGCGGCTACGGCATGGCAACGCCCTTTGTCGTGACGCCCGCCGCATCGTGGTACAGCAAGACGGCTGCGAAGGAGTTCGACTACGACCTCAACACGGTAAAGACCGTGTTCTCAAATCTCGGCCTTTCGGACTACGACGGCGACGGCTTCCTTGAGATGCGAAACGGCACGACGCTTGTAAATACCGATATTGACTTTATAGTCTGCAACGCAAGCAGCATCAAGGTCAACATGGCAAGACGCTTTGCGTCCGACATGGCATCCATCGGCATAAACGTGACGGTGGAGGAGCTGCCGTGGAGCGACTACAAGGCGAGAGTCGAGGCGGGCAACTACGATATGTATTACGCCGAGGTGCGTATGAACCCCGACTGTGACCCCTCAAAGCTCCTCGAGACGGGCGGCGGTCTAAACTATGCGCTCGTCTCCGATCAGCGGGTCGAGGAGGCGATAGCCCTGTTTTTGCAGTCGGATGAGGACGGAAGGACGGATGCCGCCGTCAATATGTGCAACGTCATCGCAACGACGGCGTACATCGTTCCGCTGTGCTATGAGCGGCACCAGCTCATAAGTCACAGGGGCGTTATCGAGGGCATAAAGGCCTGCGAAAACAACCCCTTTTACGACATGAAAAGCTGGACGGTCAACCTGAAAGCCAAGGAAAACTGAAAGACCTCCACCCCGGCGCCGATGCCCGAAGGCCGAGTCGGACACGGCAAAATTTTCGGCAGAACGGAGAAACAGAAATGACTGACATTGAGCTTCTGACCATTGCGAAAAAGGCTTCCGAGAAATCCTATTCACCGTATTCAAAATTCGCCGTCGGCGCTGCGCTTGAGTGCAAGGGCGGACTGGTATTCACCGGTTGCAATATCGAAAACGGCGCCCTTGGCGACACCATCTGCGCCGAGCGTACCGCCTGCGTCAAGGCGGTGAGCGAGGGCTACACCGAGTTCGTGCGCATAGCGATATACGCCGAGAGCGAGGGCTATTGTATGCCCTGCGGCTCCTGCCGGCAGTTCTTGTCGGAATTCGACCGTGAGGGCGAGATGGAGGTGCTTTGCGCAAAGGCAGGGGGCAGGTATGTGAGCCACAGACTCAAGGAGCTTCTGCCCTATACCTTCAACTACTGAGCCTATGGAGACAGACCAGCTCAGGGTTTTTCTGGCCGTTGCGGAAAGCGGCAGCTTCACCGAGGCTGCGCACCGGATGTTCCTCAGCCACTCTACGATAAGCCGCAGAATTTCCTCGCTTGAGGAGGAAACGGGCGTCTTGCTGATTGAGCGGGGCAACGCCGTCCACGGGCTTACGCCTGCGGGCAAGGCGCTTTTGCCTCTGGCGGAGAAGATCGTCGCACTGTCGGACGAGGCGGAGGCTATGCTGCGCTCGATGCCGAAGGGCAATGTCGGGGAATAGGACAACTGCGGGCCCGCATATGCTTTCTCCGAAGCGGATGCTTCGGGGAGGGTCATATGATAAGCTGTTTTTCGGAGCTGCGATACAAGGAGGTCATCGACATACACACGGGGCAGCGCCTCGGTTATGTCTGCGACGCCGAGTTTGACGCCGCCGAGGGGCGCATAGTGTCCCTGATAACGCCGGGCAGACCCAAATTTTTCGGACTTTTCGGCAGGGAGGACGACTATGTTCTGCCGTGGAAGAGTATAGTGCGCATGGGCGCGGATATAATTCTTGTGGAAACGCAGGAGGATGCACCCCGGCGCAAGCGTGAAAAACGCAAATTATTTTGAAAATACCGCAAAAAACTATTGAAATTGCGGGCAAATTCTGTTATTATATCAAGGCATTTCGCACGGGGGCGGACTTCTTCTCATGTGGCTACGGCTTGGGAGGAGGGGTGAAGCTTCCGGAGGAAAAAACAAAAATACGGAGGAAAATCAAATGTCAGTAGTATCCATGAAGCAGCTGCTGGAAGCCGGTGTCCACTTCGGTCACCAGACCCGCCGCTGGAACCCCAAAATGGCAGAGTACATTTACTGCGAGCGCAACGGTATCTACATCATCGACCTGCAGAAGACCGTTAAGAAGCTGGAGGAGGCTTACAGCTTCGTCCGTGACGTTGCGGCAAACGGACAGAGCATCCTTTTCGTCGGCACCAAGAAGCAGGCTGCCGAGGCCGTTAAGGAAGAGGCTTCCCGTGTAGGTATGTACTACGTCAACGCACGTTGGCTGGGCGGTATGCTCACCAACTTCAAGACCATGCGCACCCGTATCGACCGTCTTGCACAGCTCAAGAAGATGCAGGAGGACGGCACCTTTGATATGCTTCCCAAGAAGGAAGTCATCAAGCTCATGGGTGAGATGGACAAGCTCGAGAAGTATCTCGGCGGCGTCAAGGAAATGAAGAGACTCCCCGGCGCAATGTTCGTCGTTGACCCCCGCAAGGAGCACAACGCAATTGCCGAGGCACGCAAGCTGCACATCCCCATCGTTGCGATCGTTGATACCAACTGCGATCCCGACGAGGTCGATTACGTTATCCCCGCAAACGACGACGCTATCCGTGCTATCCGCCTCATTGCGGCTACCATGGCAAACGCCGTTCAGGAAGGCCGTCAGGGCGCCGATGCGGAGGTCGAGGAAACCGTGACCGAAGCCGAGGCCGAGAAGGTCGAAGAGGAATAATTCAAATTAAAATAAGGGAGCCTTATATAAGCTCCCTTTTTCAAATCATCAATACAGGAGGATAATGTTATGGCATTTACCGCACAGGACGTAAAGACCCTTCGTGAAATGACCAACGTCGGCATGATGGACTGCAAGAAGGCACTCACCGAGACCGACGGCGATATGGATAAGGCAGTTGAATGGCTCCGTGAAAAGGGCCTTGCAAAGGCAGCAAAGAAGGCCGGACGCATCGCAGCCGAAGGCATGGCATATGCGACCGTTTGCTCCGAATGCGGCGCCGGCGTAGTCGTCGAGGTCAACTCCGAGACCGACTTTGCCGCAAAGAGCGACGTTTTCGTTCAGTTCGTTAAGGACATCGCACACTGCGTGCTGGTAAACGACCCCGCCGACGTGGACGCTCTCATGGCGTGCAAGTACCCCGGCAGCGAGCTTACCGTTGCAGAGACCATGCCCGAAAAGGTTATGGTCATCGGCGAGAACCTTCAGATCCGCCGCTTCCGCCGCTACGGTGAGAATACCTCCGTGGCATACGTTCACGCAGGCGGCAAGATCGGCGTTCTCGTAAACCTCGCAGTTGAGGGCGGCATCGACGCCACCGCTATCGGCAAGGACGTCGCAATGCAGATCGCAGCTCTCAATCCCCGTTTCTGGGACAAGAGCCAGGTCACTCCCGAAGTCCTCGAGGAGGAGAAGAAGGTCGCACTCGCACTCATGGACAATGATCCCAAGATGGCAAGCAAGCCCCAGGCGGTCAAGGAAAAGGTCGTCATGGGCAAGCTCAACAAGTTCTATGAGGAGAACTGCCTGCTCCAGCAGCCCTTCGTTAAGGACGGCTCCATGAGCGTTGAGAAGTACATGGCTTCCGCAGCCAAGGCTCTCGGCGGTTCCGTCAAGTTCGTCGATGCAGTCCGCTTTGAAAAGGGCGAGGGCATCGAGAAGAAGCAGGAGGACTTCGCAGCCGAGGTCGCCGCTCAGATGAACATGGGCAAGTAATTTGAAACAAAAAGTCGGTGGTCGCAGACCACCGACTTTTTTATTCGCTTCGCTCGATATTGCGGACGTTTTTTTCAAACTTGCTGCGGGGCCCCATGACCTCTCTGCCGCAGCCGAGGCACCTGAGCTTAAAATCCGCACCTATCCGCAGCACCTCCCAGCGCTTTTCGCCGCAGGGGTGCTGCTTTTTCATGGTCAAAATATCGCCGACCCTAATATCCATACGTCTCCCTCACTTTTTTATCCTGTCCCAATATGCCTTTGCCGCCTGCTCGGTCTTGTTGTCGCCGTACTCGTAGTAGCGGGCGCTTTTGAGAACGTCGGGCAGGTACTGCTGCCGCACCCAGTGACCGGGGAAGTCGTGCGGATACTTGTAGCCCTGCTCACGCTCAAAGCCCGTGCCGTCTGCGTGAACGTTCTGAAGCTCCCTCGGCACGGGACCGAGACGACCGGCACGAACGTCGCTTGCGGCGGCATCAATCGCCATGACTGCGCTGTTTGACTTCGGAGCGGTGGCGAGAAGTATCGCCGCCTCCGCAAGCGGAAGCCTTGCCTCCGGCAGACCGAGCTGCATTGCGGAATCAACGCACGCCTTGACAATAGGCACCGCCATGGGATAGGCGAGCCCGATATCCTCGCTCGCCGAGCAGAGCAGTCTGCGGCAGGCGCCGATGAGGTCGCCCGCCTCCAAAAGCTTTGCGAGATAGTGCAACGCTGCGTCGGGATCGGAGCCTCGCAGCGACTTCATCAGTGCGGAGAGAGAGTCGAAATGCTCGTCGCCGTCACGGTCGTAGCGCATGGCGCTGCGCTGGGACACGTCGAGAGCGTCGGAGAGCGTGATGCGCAGAACGCCGTTTTCGGGTCTGCCTGCGGAAAACAGCAGCTCGACGGCGTTTATCGCCTTGCGCACGTCGCCGCCGCAGGCGGAGGCGATGCGGGCGGTAACGCCGGGTTCAAGCTCCGCTTTGAGATTCGTGCGGCTCTCCATCAGCGACACCGCACGCAGCACCGCCTTTTCCGCCTCCTGCGCCGGAACGTGCTTAAACTCGAACACGGTGGAGCGGCTCAGGATTGCGTTAAACACGCAGAAGTAGGGGTTTTCGGTGGTCGATGCGATGAGCGTGATGCGCCCGTCCTCTATAAATTCAAGCAGCGACTGCTGCTGCTTTTTGTTGAAATACTGGATCTCGTCGAGGTACAGCAGTACCCCGCCCGGCGCAAGCATCGTGTCAAGCTCGGAGATGATCTCCTTTATGTCGGCGATGCCGGCGGTGGTCGCATTGAGCTTGCGCAGACTGCGGTTGGTGCGCTCTGCGATGATCCTTGCGACGGTGGTCTTACCGGTGCCGGAGGGGCCGTAGAATATCATGTTCGGGATGCTGCCGCTCTCGATGATGCGGCGCAGAAGCCCGCCCTCGGCGAGTATGTGCTTTTGCCCGACTACCTCGTCAAGGCTCATGGGTCGTATTTCGTCTGCAAGCGGTTTGTACATGGTTTTTCTCCGTTTATTTGCAATGGAATTGTGTCGGTAACTGTGGTAAAATGAGTGCGATACTGCCGCACGGAGGTGTGCTATGCGTTCAAAGGAACAGGTAAACGAGATTGTGCGCAGACTGGAGGAGGCTTACCCTCTTGCCGAGTGCGCACTGCAATATGAGAAGGATTACGAGCTGCTCTTTGCCGTCAGGCTGTCGGCTCAATGCACCGACGCACGGGTGAACATGGTGACCCCGGCGCTGTACAAGCGCTTCCCGACGCTTGAGAGCTTCGCCGAAGCGTCCGAGAGCGAGGTCGGGGAGTACATACACTCCTGCGGCTTCTTCCGCACGAAGGCGAAGGACATCGTCGAGTGCGCAAGGCTGCTCATTCGCGACTACGGCGGCAGGGTGCCGAACGGCATGGAGGAGCTTTTAAAGCTTCCCGGCGTCGGCAGAAAGACGGCAAATCTCATCCTCGGCGACGTTTACAACGATGCCGATGCCGTCGTCGTGGACACGCACTGCATCCGCATAACGAACAGGCTGGGGCTTGTCGACGGGCTTAAAGACCCCGTGAAGATCGAGAACCGCCTGCGTGAGATGCTGCCGAAGGGCAAGGCATCAGACTTCTGCCACCGCATCGTTCTGCACGGCAGAGCGGTCTGCACCGCACGAAAGCCCGACTGCGAGGGCTGCACCCTGCGCTCGCTGTGTCTTACGGCGGAAGGCTCAGAGCCTTGAGTTTTTCTCAATGACGGCCGCAAGCGCCTGCTGCACCGCAGAGTCGAAGCCCAGTTCACGGAGCTTCATAACGCCCTCAATCGTGGTGCCGCCGGGGGAGCAGACCCGATTCATCAGCGCAACGGGATGCTCGTCGGAGTTCATGCACATAAGCCCGCTGCCGACGACGGTCGCTGCGGCAAGCTCCTCCGACAGGCTGCGGGAAAAGCCCGCACGGACGCCCGCTTCGCTCAGAGCGTCGATGTACATGAGGACGAAAGCGCCCGACGAGCCGCCGATGGCGGAGAACACGTCGAACTTGTCCTCCTCGATGCGGTAGACCTTGCCGACGGTGGAGAATATCCCGTCTGCGAGCGCAAGCTGCCGTTCCTCGGCGTTTTTGCCGCCGCAGAGCGCAGTTACCGCGGCCTTGACCTTTGCGTTCAGGTTCGGCATGACACGCACGACGGCCGCACCCTCGCAAAGGCGCTCCTCATACCAGTCGGTCGTCTTGCCCGCTGCGATGCTGATGACCGTCTTGTCCGGCGTTATGACCGGGGCGATCTCGCTTAAAACGTCCTCCATCGTCTGCGGCTTGACCGCAAGCACGATGACCTCGGCACGGCGGGCAAGCTCGGCTGCGCTCCGACAGGGGATAAGCCCGTGCTTTTCCTTCAAAGCAAGGGTCTTTGCCTCGCTGCGGTTGTAGCCGAAAAGGTTGTCGTCCTTGAATTTTCCGCTGGCTGCCATGCCCTCAATGATGGCAGACGCCATGTTTCCGAGTCCTATAAAACCGTATTTCATACGCTTCCCGCCTTTCTTTGTTATAGAGATCATTTTACCACGCCACGAAGAAAACGGCAAGCGGAGTATGCACTATTGCACATAAGGACGCCCGAAAAAGCCTCGCAGTCGGTGAAAATTTACGATTTTTTAAAAAACTATTGACTTTTCGGCTGTCAGTCTTATAATAGGTTGCAATTGAACAAGGCATGATAGAGGAGCGGTTTTCATCAGTAGTCCGAGTAAGCGCCGGGAAGCGTCGGACGAAAGGGGACGCCGCCGAAGGGCTGTGTGCTTTCCCGAACGCACGGTGCCTGGGCCGACGGAGAATATTCGGCGGACTGTCGCATTTTGCGGAGAGCTGTCAGACCGATTCCATATGGATATGGTGTTTTTGTGTCGTGAACAGTGTGCTCTGTTCATGGCATTTTTTATTTGGAGGGATTCATATGGAATTCACAAACACATTCTGGGCGCTCGTGCCGCCTATCGTTGCGATAGTGCTTGCGCTCATCACGAAGGAGACCTTCAGCTCTCTGTTCGTGGGCATCATAGTCGGTGCGCTTCTTGCGACCGGGCTTAACCCCATCGCAGCGCTTGACACCCTGATAAACGACGGCTTTATCTCCGCCATCTCCGGCAATGCGGGCATCTTCATGTTCCTCGTCATTCTCGGCGTCATGGTCGCGCTGGTAAACTCCACGGGCGCCGCCGCCGCCTTCGGCAGGTGGGCGTCCCGCCGTGTAAAGAGCAAGGTCGGCGCTCTGCTTGCGACCTTCGTGCTCGGCGTTCTGATATTCATCGACGACTACTTTAACTGCCTCACCGTCGGCTCCGTTATGCGTCCGGTGACGGATCTCAACCATGTGTCGAGGGCGAAGCTTGCGTACCTCATCGACTCCACCGCAGCTCCCGTCTGCATGATCGCCCCCATCTCATCATGGGCGGCGGCGGTCTCCGGTGTTGCAAGAGATCTGAACGTCGACGGTATCCAGCTCTTCATAAGCGCAATTCCCTTTAACTACTACTCGCTGCTGACCCTGCTGTTCGTCGTCGTGATAACCGTGCTCGGCTTTGACTACGGCCCCATGGCAGCCGCCGAGCTGAAGGCGCTGCGTGAGAACGATCTCGGCTCCCTCGGTCACGACAAGGTCGTCGAAAACAGCAAGGCGCATCTTCTGGATATGGTTATCCCCATAATCCTGCTCATCGTGTTCTGCGTGCTCGGTATGCTCTACGTCGGCGGCTTCTGGGATGCCGGCGCCGTTGATTCCACGAGCGGCAAGAGCATTTATCACAACCTGACTCTGGCATTCAGCAACACCGACGCATCCGTTGCGCTGCCTCTCGGCTCCATCGTTGCGCTGATCCTCTCGATGATCTACCTGATCATCCGCCGCACCACCGGCTTTAAGGACACCATGGGCTGCATCGCAAAGGGCTTCGAGGCAATGGTTCCCGCAATACTCATCCTCACATTTGCGGTCACTCTGAAGAACATGACCGGACTCCTCGGTGCGGACGTGTACGTCGGCGGCGTCATGAAGGGCGCAGCGGAGAGTCTGTACAAGATGCTTCCCGCCATCATCTTCCTCGTCGGCTGCGGACTGGCGTTCGCCACCGGCACGAGCTGGGGTACCTTCAGCATACTCATTCCCATCGTAATGCCCATCTTCAGCGGCACCGATTCGACGCTGCTCATCATCGGCATCTCCGCCTGCCTTGCGGGTGCGGTCTGCGGCGACCACTGCTCCCCCATCTCGGACACCACCATCATGGCGTCGGCGGGCGCAAACTGCGACCACATTCAGCACGTCCGCACGCAGCTTCCCTATGCCGTGACCGTTGCGGCGATCTCGTTTGTGAACTACATCATCGTCGGTTTCGTGCAGAACGCATGGATCGGCCTTGCCACCGGCGCAGCACTCACCGTTGCGGTGCTGCTCGTCATAAAGGCAACCGCCGGCAAGAAGACCGTGTAACGAAAAGCGTGTTATATATGCCACCCCTCGGCGGAACATCGTGCCGCCGAGGGGTTTTTCTTGCGCAGGTGCGAAAGCTGTGATATTATGAGCAAAAAGGAGGTTTTCGCCATGAAGGTTTTGCTGATCAACGGCAGCCCGGACAGGGAGGGCTGCACCTACACCGCTCTCTGTGAGGTGGAAAAAACACTCCGAGCCGAGGGCATCGACACCGAGATATTCCACATCGGGGTCGAACCGCTCCCCGGCTGCAGCGGCTGCTGCGGCTGCGAGGGGCAGGGACGCTGCATCTTCGACGATGCGGTGAACGAGGCTCTTGAAAAGGCCGAGACCGCCGACGCCTATGTGTTCGGCTCACCCGTGCATTACGCCGGTATCGCAGGCGACATGAAGTCGTTTATGGACAGGTTCTTCTGGGCAGGGGATCACACGCTCAAGCCTGCCGCCGCCGTCGTATCCTGCCGCCGTGCGGGTGCGACCGCAACGCTGGACGGGCTAAACAAGTACATGACGATCGCACAGATGCCCGTCGTGTCCTCCGGCTACTGGAACATGGTTCACGGCAACACGCCCGACGAGGTGCGGCAGGACCTTGAGGGGATGCAGGTGATGCGTACCCTCGGCCGCAACATGGCGTGGCTTTTAAAATCCATCGAAGCGGGGCGCAATGCGGGACTGCCGCTCCCCGAACGGGAAAAGCGCATAGCAACGAATTTCATAAGATGAATGACAAAAAAGTACGGAGAGGTTTTTCCTCTCCGTACTTTTTTGTTTTTGCAGCAGCCTTTCGGCAAGACTTTTTATGAGAAGCTGATCCTCGCAGCTAAGCTGCGACACAAGCTCGGATAGCTCACGGCTGAGCTTCGGGTCCTCAACGCCCTCGCCGAAAAACTCGGCGGGCGTTATGCCGAAGTAGTCGCAGACGGCAAAAAGCTCCGTCAGCGAGGGCAGGCTCTTGCCTGAGGAGATGTTGTTGATATAGCCCCGGCTGTGACCGAGGTCGTAGCTCATTTTATATTCGGAAACGCCCTTCTTCATTCTAAGGCTCGTAATGCGCTCACACACAAATGCGTTGTTCATTTTATCAGCTCCTTTTATGGAGAGCATAACGGAAGAACATTATCAAACATCCGACGCAAAAATGTTTTTCTTCTTGAATAGCACTCTAAAATATGTTATTTTAATTTTTGAATGGGCTAATTTAGCCAAATAAGCGTTTTAGAGATGATTAAACAAAGGAGAAAAGAAATGAGCAAAAGCACAAAAATCATATTGGCCATAGTGGTAGTGGTTGCGCTGATCCTGATATTTGACCCCTTCGGCAGCAAAGGCATCGTGGGCGAGTGGGAGATCGTATCCGTGGAAATGGACGGAAGAAAAGAATATGTTTCGGATTATGATGATTTTGATGTGGAGGAATATACATTTGTTTTCCGTGACGACGGTACCGCAACTTTTTTAGGTGAAACGGTTGACTATACCTACGAGGAAGACGAGCTTGTCTTAAACGGAAGAGTTGCTGAATGTGAAATAAAAGGTGACACCATGACGTTGAAGATATCTTATGGAGGGGAAGAAGCTGAATTTACCTTAGAGCGCAAATAACTTCCCAACAATATACGAAAAAGCAGGAAGCGATGCTTCCTGCTTTTTCATGTTTATTTACTCCTGCGGTTCGGGGAGGTGAAGCTCCCGGATGCTGAAATCACGGCCTGAGAGGACGGTCTTTTCAAAGCTGCCGCAGTTCGGGCAATAGCCCTCATGCTCTATGACGTTGAATATCTCGTCGCACTCGTCGCACTCGGCAAGACCGGGGACGACGTTCATGATGAGCTTCACGCCGTCAAGTATCGTCCCCTTCGTTGCGATGGGGTAGATCTCCTCGACGTACTTGGGGATGACGAGCGACAGCTCGCCGATGTCAAGCACGATCTCCTCGATCCTGTCGATACCGTTTTCCTTCGCAAAGTCCTCCACCGTGCGGACGACCTGCTTTACGACTCCGATCTCGTGCATGGCTTACTTCTTGAGAATCTTCTTGTTGACGAGACGTGCCGCCGCAGCGGGAGCGTTGCCCATCGCAACAAGGAGGGTCTTAAAGTACTCGGTGCCGCAGTTGTCAAGCGTCTTTTCGAGACTGATGGCGTCGAACTTGCACTTGGTGGTGCAGATGCCGCAGCCGACGCAGAGGTCCTCGTCGATGACGACGCAGCCGCAGCCGAGGCAGCGGGCGGCTTCCTTGCGGATCTGCTCCTCGGTGAGAACGCCTCTGAGATCCTCGAAGGTCTTCTTCGCTTCCTTGGCGCTGCCGCCGCTTGCCTTCTGGCGGGGTGCGGTGTCAAAGCCGCCGATGGAAACGGCGACGGTGGAGGTGTCGAGCGCCTTGTAGTCTCTGTTGTCACGGCCGTTGTACTGGGTCTGACCGGGGTGTACATAGCGGTGGATGGAAATGCTTGCTTCCTTGCCCTGTGCGATGGCGTCGATAGCGAACTTGGGTCCGGTCACGAGGTCGCCGCCTGCGAACACGTCGGGGCAGTTGGTGCGCAGGTACTTGTCAACGACGACGGTACCCTTGCTGCCGGTCTCGATGCCGGAGATGCCGCCCATCTCGATTGCCTGACCGACTGCGGAAATGACGGCGGTAACGGGCATGGTCTCGAAGCTTCCGGTGCCAACGGGCTTGCCGTCGGACAGCTCCATGACCTCAAGCTTCAGCTCCTCCGCCTTGCCTTCGCCGACGATCTCTGCGGGAGCGGCGAGGAAGCGGAACTTCACGCCCTCGGCTCTTGCCTCCTCAACCTCTTCGGGGTCGGCGGGCATGGAAGCCTCGTCACGGCGGTAGATAACGGTGGTCTTTGCGCCGAGGCGGACTGCGGCACGGGCGACGTCGATGGCAACGTTGCCGCCGCCGATGACCGCAACGCTCTTGCCGATGACGGGCTTGCCGCCGAGGTTCACCTCACGCAGGAAGTCGATACCGGTCATAACGCCGGACTTCTCCTGACCGGGGCAGCCGACGCCCTTGCCGGCGGATGCGCCGATGGCGAGGTAGAACGCCTTGTAGCCGTCCCTGCGCAGATCGTCAAGGCTCATATCCTTGCCGACCTCAACGCCGCACTTGAATTCAACGCCCATCTCACGCAGAACGTCGATCTCGGCGCCGATGACCTTCTTGTCGAGACGGAAGGAGGGGATGCCGAGAGTGAGCATACCGCCCGGCTCCTTTTCCTTCTCGAACACGGTGACGGGGTAGCCCTTGACGGCGAGGTAGTACGCACAGCTCAGACCGGAGGGGCCTGCGCCGATGACTGCGATCTTCTCGGTGTAGGGGATGTTGCGGGTGTTGAGCATCTTGGGAACGAAACGGGTCTTGGCGTCAAGATCCTTTTCGGCGATAAACTTCTTGATGTCGTCGATGGCGACGGCGGAGTCGATGTTCTTTCTGGTGCAGGCGGCTTCGCAGGGCTTGTTGCAGATACGGCCGCAGACTGCGGGGAAGGGATTTTCCTTCTTTATAAGCTCAAGAGCTTCGCTGTAGCGGCCTTCGCCTGCGAGCTTTATGTAGCCCTGAACGGGAACGTGTGCCGGGCAGAATGCCTTGCAGGGAGCGGTGCCGCTCTCCATGACGTCACTTCTCGTGGTGCGGTAGGAGACGTTGTAGCTCTTTGCGTCCCAAGGGATCTCACGGTCGGATTTGTAAGCGTCGGAGACGTGGGGGTCGACCGTGCTGCACTTCTGACCGAGCTTGAGAGCGTTGGTCTGGCAGTTCTCGACACACTGACCGCAGGCGACGCACTTGTCCTTGTTTATGCGAGCCACGAAGTTGGAGCGAATGGCTCCGGAGGAATTGAACAGCTCGGCAATACGCAGAGCGTAGCAGGAGCAGCCGCAGCAGTTGCAGATGGCGGTGGTCTCCTCGAAGCCGGGGGTCTGGTTTATCTCGTGAACAAGACCGTTATCCTCGGCACGCTTGAGTATTTCATAAGCTTCTTCCTTTGTGATGAGACGATGCTCGCCGTTTGCGGAGAAATTAAGGGCGTTGTCGTTGAGGTACATACACATATCGTCCTCAAGGTGACCGCAGCCCTCGCCGATGAGCCTGCGGCTGCGGCGGCAGGAGCACGGACCGACGGAAATGGCGGTTGCGTTCTCGATGAGAGTGCAAAGCTCATCGTAGGAAGCGGTTCTGGAATTGTTCTCGATTGCGCTCATGACGGGCATAACACGCATGAACATCATGCCCCGCTTGCCGTTCTGAAGCACGGGCGCAAGCATTGCGACTCTCCTGCGGGTGTATTCTTCGAAGCAGGCGCCGAGGTCGGGGTACTTCTCGCACTGCTCCTTCATGCCGAGGATGCCTTCCATGATGCCGGGAACCCAAATGGGGTAGTAGTAGCAGGTCTTGCCGTCGACCTCTCTTGCACGGATAACTCCCGCTTTGACGAGCTTTGCCACCTGCTCCGCAACGAAGTCCTCGGGCTTGCGGCAGCGCTTTGCAAGATCCTCTACGGTGCGGTTTGCCTCAAGGCGCATGTGGAGCATGACCTCGCACATATCGTCGTCAACGATAGGCTCAAGGATCCTGTACTCCGGGTCTTTGTAGGTGATGCCGGTGTAGGTGAGACTCTCAAGACTGATCTTGGTCGCCAGCTTGAGAATATTCGGTCTGTGTGCCATGTTAAATCTCCCTTTTCGTTTAATTTCGTTTTTACTTTGTTCCCTCTTTAACAATATACTTATATCATATTACCGTACGCTTTGTCAAATAAACAATAACGTAAAAACATACTTGCAAACAAGGGAAAATGCGGCTTATAATAAAATCGATAACCAAGTATAAGGAGAGCTGTCTATGGAAACGTCAAAGGTCTATTTCACCGACTTCAAAACGAGTATGCACGAGAATCTTTTGAAGAAGCTGCACCGTCTTATGAAGCAGGCGGGCTTTGAGAGCATCGACTTTGAGGACAAGTTTACGGCGATAAAAATGCACTTCGGCGAGTACGGCAATCTTGCCTTCCTGCGTCCCAATTACGCAAGGGTCGTTGCGGATTACGTCAAGGAGCTGTCCGGCAGACCCTTCCTCACCGACTGCAACACGCTGTACGTCGGAAGCCGCAAGAACGCCCTCGACCACATGGATACGGCGTACATGAACGGCTTTTCGCCCATGCAGGTCGGCTGCAACGTCATAATCGCCGACGGACTTAAGGGTACGAACGAGACCCTCGTCCCCATAAACTGTGAGTACGTTAAGGAGGCGAAGATCGGCGCCGCCGTCATGGATGCGGACGTGTTCATTTCGCTGACGCATTTTAAGGGACACGAATCTGCGGGCTTCGGCGGTTCGATAAAGAACATCGGTATGGGCTGCGGCTCCCGTGCGGGCAAGATGGAGCAGCACTGCGACGGCAAGCCGCAGGTAAAGCAGAAGAAATGTATCGGCTGCGGCTCCTGCGGACGTATCTGCGCCCACGGCGCACCCGTCATCACCGACGGCAAGGCGCACATCGACCACGACAGGTGCGTCGGCTGCGGCAGATGCCTCGCCGTCTGCCCGAAGGACGCCATCGCCGCAACGTTCAGCGACTCCGTGCAGAAGCTCAATTACAGAATGGCGGAGTACGCCTACGCCGTGTGCAAGGGCCGTCCGTGCTTCCACATCTCGCTTATCTGCGACGTTTCGCCCAACTGCGACTGCCACTCGGAAAACGACATCCCCATCATCCCGAACGTGGGTATGCTGGCGTCGTTTGACCCCGTGGCGCTGGATCAGGCGTGCGCCGACCTGTGCAACAGGCAGCCCGTCATGCAGGGCAGCGTGCTTGCCGACAACATCGCAAAGGGGCTTGAGTTTGAAAAGCACGAGCATTTCCACATGACCCACCCCGACACCGATTGGGAGAGCTGTCTGCGTCACGCAGAGGAGATAGGACTCGGCACGAGAAGCTACGAGCTTGTAAAAATCTGATTTGAACGAAACAAAAACCCCGTCGGCTCTTGACGAAAAAGGGTCGATGGGGTAAAATTTTTATTTGTATTTATTGAATTTTTGGAGGGGCTTTTAAGGTGAAGATCGGGTTTGACAACGCAAAATATATGCAGATGCAGTCCCAGAACATCAGGGACAGGATTAGAAAGTTCGGCGGCAAGCTGTACCTCGAATTCGGCGGCAAGCTGTTCGACGATTACCATGCGTCGAGGGTGCTTCCGGGATTTGAGCCGGACAGCAAGGTAAAAATGCTGCTCAAGATGAAGGACGAGGCGGAGATCGTCATCGCCATCTCGGCGGACGACATCGAGCGCAGCAAGCGTCGGGGCGACCTCGGCATCACCTACGACGAGGACACGCTGCGGCTTATCGACGCGTTCCGGGGCATCGGACTGTACGTCGGCAGCGTTGTCATCACGCACTACCGCAGTCAGCCTGCGGCGGAGAAATTCCAAAAGCGCCTTGAGTCGCTCGGCGTGAGAGTCTACCGCCACTACATAATTCCCGACTACCCCTCCAACGTGAAGCTCATCGTCTCCGAGGACGGCTTCGGCAAAAACGATTACATTGAGACCGAGCGCAGCCTCGTTGTCGTGACCGCACCCGGCCCCGGCAGCGGCAAGATGGCGACCTGTTTAAGCCAGCTCTACCATGAGCATGAGCGGGGCATCGATGCGGGCTATGCGAAGTTTGA
The DNA here is from genome assembly GCA_963625655.1 of Oscillospiraceae bacterium. Classification (GTDB taxonomy): domain Bacteria; phylum Bacillota; class Clostridia; order Oscillospirales; family Oscillospiraceae; genus F23-B02. Next base: position 1,062 of record CAVFTS010000013.1, on the reverse strand, counting down.
GACCTTCCCCATTTGGAATCTTTCGCTCAAGCACCCCGTGAACCTCGCATACGAGGCGGCGACCGCAGACCTCGACGACGTGAACATGATAGACCCCTTCCACCTCGAAGCCTACGGCGTCACCACCGTCAACTACAACCGTGACGTGGAGATATTCCCGGTGCTCAATGCCATTCTGACAAGGATCTACGGTGAGAGCGCCTACAAAAGCCCCACGGACATGGGCGTCAACATGGCAGGCTTCTGCATCAATGACGACGACGTCTGCAAGGAGGCGTCCCGTCAGGAGATCATCCGCCGCTACTATGCCGCCGCCTGTGCCCTGCGTCAGGGTCTCGGCTCTCCCGAAGAGCTGCGCAAGATCGAGCTTATAATGAATTCGCATGACATTTCCTCCGCCGACCGACCCGTGGTCGCAGCGGCAAACGCAAGAGCTAAGGAAACGGGCGCTCCCGCCGTGGCGCTTGAGCTGCCGGACGGCAGCATAGTTACGGGCAAGACCAGCTCCCTGCTCGGCGCAAGCTCCGCCTGCCTGATGAATTCGCTCAAGAAGCTTGCGGGCATCAACAAGGAGCTGCTGCTCATCGCTCCCAGCGTCATCGAGCCCATACAGCACCTCAAGGTCGAGCATCTCGGCAACCACAATCCGAGGCTGCACACCGACGAGCTGCTTATCGCACTGGCGATCTGCGCCGTCACGAATCCGCTTGCGGAGCTGGCGACCGATCAGCTCGGCAAGCTCCGCGGCTGCGAGGCACACTCGACGGTCATCCTGTCGAGGGTGGACGAGAACCTGTTTCAAAAGCTCGGCGTAAATATCACCTACGAGCCGAAGTATCAGGCAAAAAAGCTCTACCACGCAAAGTGAAAATCAAGAGGAAAGAGGCATCAAACGATGCCTCTTCAGCGTGTCAAAAAAGTCATGCGACTTTTTTGCACGCTTCAAAACACGCCACGTTTTTTGTGAAGCGTTGCTTCACGAAAAACCTCGCTACGCTCGTCAAAAAGCCTGAGTTATGTGAAACAAATTTTCACATAACTCAGGCGTTTTTGATGGCTATA
>CAVFTS010000012.1:7504-46386 GCA_963625655.1 Oscillospiraceae bacterium | reverse complement strand
GCCGTAGCCTTGAGTTATGCCGTTATCGGCAGCCCACAAAATGGCGTCGGCAAAGTGCTTGTGGCGGCCTTCGTCATCAACGTCGATGAAGGGGTAGGGCGGCTTTTGGAGCATATTCACGCAATCGACCGCAATGGCGTACATATCGCTGATGTTGTGATGCACTATCGCAAGCTTTACGGTTTTGCCCTTGTATGCCGAGAGGTCAAAGCTGTACTCCGTCCACTGAGCATTGGTGGTGTAGTCGCTGCCGAGCTGCTTAAACTCGCCGCCGTCAACGGAAACGTAAACGCCGAATACCTCCTCGGAATACTCGGGATCCATTGCCTTTGCGCAGAAGGAGAAGAGGTAGCCCTTGCCGACCTTCGTTTCTGGAGTTATGAGCCAGTTGTCGGGGGTGGCGGCCTCTGCGTAGTATTTGTCCGAATAGGAGGAAACGGAGCCGTCTCCGCAGTGAGAGCAGTAATTATTCGCACCGCAGGACACGCTCCAGCAATGACCGTCGCCGTCGGCGTCCTTGACGCTCCAGCCTTCGGGCAGACCGGCGGCTTCAAAGCCCTCGCTCCAAACTACCTGATATTTGCCGAAGCTGTGTGCGGGGGCGGGGACACCGACGGGGATGTCCGCCGTAAGCACTCTGCCGTCGGTGCTGACGTAGGCCTTTCCGTCAAACTCGGTGCTGCCGTTGCAGACGATCTTTCCGGTGTACACAAGCTTATCGCCATCGGAGACCTTTGCGAAGGGGGAGTCCTCCGAGGTCTGGAATCTGACATGGAGATAGTATTCGCAGTCCGTGTCATACACCGTGGCGTGTTCGCCGTCAACGTCGGCGTTATACACGCCGTCGCCGTCGACGTCGTGCCACCAGTAGAAGTCCTTGAGCATCACGTTGTCGGAATAGTCGGGTCGGAATAGCTTGCCGCCCTGCCACGGCACGTCATACATCACGTCAATGCTGTCAATGGGCGCCGCAAGCGCCGCAGCGGGCAGCAGCGAGAGCGCCATTAAAAGGCACAGAAGGATGGCAATAAACCTTTTTTTCATAGTCATGCTCCTTTCGGAATTGTTAACTGCTTAATTATACATTATTTGTACGGACAAGGCAATTGCATTTGCGAAAATCTGCCATGTTCGCCAAAAACGGGTTCGTGTTTTTGGAGCTTATTCCTAATCTGCGGCTTTTGTGCAGGAGGAACGGCTTGTCACTTGATTTTTTACAATTAAAGTTGCATAATTAAACAATACAATTTACCGCAAAGGATACGGATATGAAAACGCTGAAAAACAAATATCTTCCCGTCCATGACCGCTTTGCGTGGGCGGAGCTTATACTCATGCTGCTGTGGAGCTTTCTCATGTGCGTTTATATCGCACCCGGCTCGTTTACGGCAGAGCTGCGTATAATGCTTCAAAATCCGCTGCTGCTGTTTCTCAATATCATGCCGCCTGCCGTGCTGCTTCTCGTTTTGTACTTTGTGACGGCGAACAGCTTTATCTCCGGCAGCGTGACGAATCTGGTCTTCGGCCTGCTGAGTTATGTAAACCTGCTGAAGATCGACGGCAGAGACGACCCCTTTGTGCCGGCTGACATCGCACTCCTGCGTGAGGCGCTCACCGCCACGGGTGAGTACCGTCTTGACATGCATTACGGCATTGTTGCCATATTGATGCTGTCGACCGCCGTACTGCTTGTCTTGGGCATCGTCATCGGCAGGGGAAAGCGTCCTCGCACGCTTGTGAGGGTCGGCGGAGCGCTGCTGTCGCTTGCCGTGTTCTTCGGCTGCTTTTTCACGCTTTACCGTGACCGGGAGCTTTATGCGTCCTTCCCCGTGAGCAATCCCTACAACATCACGACCGTGTTTAATGAGCTGGGCTTTAACTACTGCTTTTTGTACAACACGGAGCTTTATTCCGTTGACAAGCCGGAGGGCTACTCACAGAGCGACATAGAAAAGTACATCGACGAGTTTGAGCCGACGGCGCCGGAAACGGATGAGCGCCCGCAGGTGATATTTATAATGTGTGAGGCGTTCTCCGACCTCAACGCCGACGACGCTTTTACCTACACCGAGGAGGACAGCCCTTTAAGCGGCTACTTCAAGGTGACAGAAAGCCCGAACTGCATAAGCGGCAAGATAGTCGTTCCGAACTTCGGAGCGGGTACGGCGAACACCGAATTTGACGTCATCGGCGAAATGCAGACGAATATGATAAGCCGCACGAGCAATTCCGCCCTGCGCAGCTTCCACAAGAACACCCCCTCCGTGGCGCATATCATGCGCTCCCTCGGCTACGGGACGCTGTTCATGCACCCCGGCGACAGCTGGTTTTACAACCGTGACAGCGCAATGAGCTTCCTCGGCTTTGAGGACAAGCTCTTTGTGGAGGACTTCGGCGAAAATTCGAACCTTGACACCGTGTTTCTTGAAAAGCTTAAATCGGAGCTTTCCTCCCGAACCTCGGACGGCGAAAAGCTTTTCACCTACGCCACTACGATCCAAAACCATCAGGCGTACAACTACGCAAAATACCCCGGCATCGATATCCCCCCCGTCAAGACGAATGTCGAGCTGAGCGCCGAGGCGCAGGAATATCTCTCCGTTTACAGCTACGGTATAGAATGCTCCTCGAATATGCTCTTTGAGCTTACCGAGTACCTAAACACTCTCGACGAGCCTTACGTTCTTGTGTTCTTCGGCGACCATCTGCCTAACCTCGGTCCCGACTATCTGAGCTACCGTGAGCTGGGACTCTCTATCGGCAAAAACGAAACGCCGGAGCAGGTGCTTGACTCGTGCAGCGTGCCGTATATCATTTGGGGCAACGACGCATATCTCAAGGGCGACAGCATGGCGGACAGAGCGGAAAAGCTCGAGCTGCCGGAGGACGGCAGAATAAGCGCCTGCTTTTTGAGCTCCGCCGTTATGGAGCTTCTCGGTTACGACGGCTGCGACGCTTATACCTCCTTTATGTGCGAGCTTCGCCGTGAGCTGCCCGTCATCAAGTCCGGCATCGTGTGCCGTGCCGACGGCGAGATCACCGATTCGCCGACAAAGGACGAGCAGGAGCTTATAAATAAGCTGCACTGCTGGCAGTACTACCGCATGATGACGGAAAAAACCTCGTGATGCGGCTTTATTCCTCTTGCAAAACATTATGTAACCTGTTATAATTTATTTTGATACCAATTTGTTACCCCCCGCTTCGGAGGAAATGATATGAAAAAAGGATTCAGAATACTTGCCGTGCTGCTTGTGCTGTGCAGCCTTTTGTCACTGCCAGCTTACGCCGTCACTCCGACGGCGGATACCGGCAGCGGACTCGACGTCTTTGAGGACGTAGCGCAGATGACGAGCTACACCTTCTCCGATCTTGAAACCGGACACTGGGCGTACTACGGCATCAAGGTTGCCTATGACAAGGGCATACTTCTCGGCTATCAGGACGGTATGTTCCGTCCCGAAAAGCAGGTGACGTGGGCGCAGGCAATAGTCATAGCGGCAAGAATACACGCCGCATACTACGGCAATGCGCTGAACCTTCAGGAGCGCCCCGGAGACAGGTGGTACGATCCGTATTACCGTTACTGTCTCGCTATGGATATGCTCCCTCCGAGCTACCCCAAGGATGTCAGCTTTGACGATGTGCTGATACCTCGCTATGCGATTGCGTACATATTCTGCCGTGCCATTGATAAAGCGGATCTGCCCACGATAAGCGACAGGCAGATAACCGACATCGACACCATCCCCGACGAGTACCTTGACTCCGTCAAGCTTATGTACGCCTCCGGCGTTATGAACGGCTGGAAGGATTACAGCTTTGGCGGTGACAGCATTACCACCCGTGCTCAGATATCGGTGATTATCGCACGTCTGCTCCAGCCGGCAGACCGTGTAGGTCACGACTCCAAGATAAACTCCGACATGGCGGCGTTTGAGGCAAACCTCGAAAACGACAGTCCCGCAGTTCAGGTCGGCAGCAGCTACTACTGCGTGTATAAGTATTACGAGGACACCTCAACTCAGCTTTACGTACTTTACCGCACCGACGGCGACAACAATCTCAGCCGCATTTATACCTGCAAGTCCGGCGAAAGACTTGATAACCTCAGTCTGTATAACGGCAAGGTCTACTTCTGCGTCAGCACCATGGGTACCGCCGACGGTAAGCTCATGTGTCTCGACCCGCAGAGCGGAAAGATAACGACGGTCTATACCGGCAATGCGGTCGAAGCCTACTGCTTCTACGACGGCGGCATCTATGCGCTGATGTTTACCGGCTATGCGGAGCAGGCAGCGGATTATAAATTCACCTTCGGAACGATCTCCGGCGGCGAGTTTATCGGAATACGGGACTTTGACTACAAGGACGTCATGTACTTCCAACCCTACGGATGGAACGGCTGCATATACTTTAAGCTCACGAGCGAGATAACGCTCAAGAACTCCGACGGCACCGACGGCGACACCACCCTTGCGGCAAACCTTTGGTGCTACGACATCTCACGGGGCGAGTTTATAAAGCTCTCCGACATCAACATCAACACAAGCTTTTTCGACGGTCACGTCATGTACTTTATGGCGTATGACGCCGAGGGCAACTATGATATGAACCTCTACGCCATGTCGGTGCAGGCTCCGGCAGTCGTAAAGACCGTGGGTGCCTTTCCGGCACAGACGGGCGTCAGGTACAGAAGCATTTACAAGTTTGAGGACACCTTCTACTGTCTCTCATCCTTTAACCGCAACCTGTACAGCATGGATAAGTCCGGAAACTCACGTCTTGCGCTTATGTGCGGCGGTGTGTATGACAGTCTCTGCTTTACAGACGACAAGGCAATACTCATCCCGAATACGCTTGCGACGAGCAACGTAAACGAGATAAAGGTATACAACGCAAAGAGCCTCTCCTCCAGAGCGCTTTACGGCGATTGGATGGGTGAAAGCTGCTACTACAAGGGCGCACGCTTTGTTCCCGAAGACGGACAGCCGTACTACACGTCCGGAGACGAGAGTGTCAGCACGATAAGCGACATCTCCATCACCGTGCCGCAGGCGTTTGAGAAAAACGGCGACTTTATCGTCCGTGCAAAGGTCGTAAACAACATGGCGGCGACCATTGACTTCCGTATGTACGTCGTCAAGGTCTACTGCGGCAACGAGCTTGTTGCGTATGACGTAAACAAGATGGTTTCCATGGAGATGAAGCAGTACGACATACAGACCTTCACCTTCGTGATAGGCAAGCAGGACGTTCTCGGAAGCATCGACCTGACAAGGGACGACATAACGGTCGAGATCGTACCGACTTACACGGTGAACGCCGAGGATACGGGCGACAGCACAAAAGAACCCAACCCCGGTGAAATACTCCCTTAAGTGAATATGAAAAAACTCCGAAGCTTGGCTTCGGAGTTTTTTCGTATCTTCAGTTGTTTTCTTTGTCGGGCTTGGACTTGAAGACGTAGAACTTCTGACCGAAGTAGTTCGTTGCCGAGAAGAACACGAGTCCGACCACCATGGCAACGTTGTCACGCAGGGAGGCGGAGTAGGACGCAAGCAGCAGTCCGCACAGCGGCTTTGCGATGCCGTGGGAAATGATGTAGCACGCCGCAATTTCAAGAACGTAGCGCCAAACGACCCTGGAGTCCCCACCCTTGTAGCGGAACGTGTAGTGCTTATTCAGAAAATAGCTGAGCACGCTGCCGAAGAAGTAGTTTGCGACGGTCGACACCCAGAAGCTGAGGTGCAGAAGGTTGAGACAGATAAGACCGATGCCGTAACCGAACAGCGTATTTATTATGCCGACTATTACGAATTTGATCGTCGTAACGTCAAATAGCTTTTGAAAGATCTCTTTCAACATGAACCTCAAGCTCCTCAATTTCCGAATTCAGAACACAGAGACCGATATACAGCTCGCCACAGCGAAGGCATATTGTGCCTTGGGGCAGAGGCGCTGCCTTGCTCAGCGCCGCAAGACCCTCTCCGCTTGCCTTGATGACGGCCTCCTTTTGCACCCACAGGGAGCAGAACGCATCGGCGGGGGAGAGAGCGTGGGCGATATTCTCACACTCGGCTTCGCTGAAAAAGCGCTTTGCGACATTCATGTGAGACGCCGCATCGGGCGTTTCAAGGTCTGCGCCGACGGGAAAATCGGACACGGCGCAGAGAGCAAAGCTGCCGCTGTGGGAAAGGGAAAAGTACATGGGGTCACCCTCAAAGCGGGGCTTGCCCTTATCCGTGGTCGTATAATCCGTTCTGCCGCAGGCAAGCTTTAACAAAAGCTCGGCGGAGAGCGACGCACGCTGCTTTTCCTCATTACGGCAGTGCAGCGCCTTGCTGCGTCGTGCGGGAGAAACGGCGGCGAGAGCCGACTGAAGCTCAAGCCCGCTCCCGTCGGCGATATACAGCATTACCTTTGCCATCTCAGGCACGCATGGCGTTTACGGTTCTCGAAATCAGCTCGTCAAGCTCCCAGCCGCACATCTCCGCACCTCGGATGATGACGTCTCTTGAGCAGCCGGCGGCAAACTTCTTGTCCTTGAATTTCTTCTTGACGGACTTGACCTCCATGCCCTCAAGACCCGTGGGGCGCATGAGCGCAACGGCGCCGATGAGCCCCGTGAGCTCATCCACCGCATAAAGCACCTTTTCCATGTAAAGTTGCGGCTCGACGTCGATGCATATGCCGTAGCCGTGACTTATGACGGCGTGGATCATGTCCTCGTCAATGTCAAGCTCATGCAGAAGCTCGTTTGCCTTGACACAGTGCTGCTCCGGGTACAGCTCGAAGTCTATGTCGTGAAGCATACCGACGGCTGCCCAAAAATCGACTCTTTCGGGGTCGAACTCCTTGGCAAGCTCGCCCATTACCCTGGACACAGTCTCGGCGTGCTGTATGTGGAACGGCTCGCTATTGTAACGTTTTACCAGCTCTTCCGCCTGCTCAAGTGTCGGAATATAGCTCATATGATCACATCCTGACATTAAAAGATAACATATGATATCGCAAACGCCTTCACATTTCAAGAGGGGATAATAAAAATCAGACAGCTCATCGGCTGTCTGACGGTAGCTGCGCTCAGGGCGTTATGACGCTTGAAGGGGTGGGGCTTGCGCTTATGCCGGGACTCGGCGTCTCCGGAGTCTCCGTTACGGGTGCACTGCTGTGCGGCGCATCCGTTGTCATGCCGTCGGGGTCGCTCGAAACACGCCCACGCTCGGCGTTGCAGGCGCAGAACACGCATACGATAAGACACAAAACCGCCACTATGATTATTGCTTTTCTCATGTTACACCTCCGTTACCGCATTATTGTTCCCCGAAAATCCGAGGATATGCAATTGAAAAATGAGGCTTTGCGTGTTATATTAAAATTTATGGAAGATTTAAAGAAAAACGAAATATTTACCGCAGAAATATGCGGTTACGGCTCCGACGGCGCAGGCGTCGCACGGATCCTCGGCAGGGCGGTGTTCGTGCCGGGGACGATCATCGGGGAAACTTGGCGTGTGCGGATAGTCAAGGTGAGCGCCGCAGCGGTCTACGGCAGAGCCGAGGAGGCCGTCTCGCTTTCGCCGGAGCGCATAGCGCCGGAGTGCTGTGCATACCCACGCTGCGGCGGCTGCACCCTGCGTCACATGAGCTACGAGGAGGAAAAGCACTTCAAGCTGCGCCGATTAAACGACGCACTGACGCACATCGGCAAGCAGAGCGTCACGGCGCAGGAGATCATCGCCGCCGAGAGTATCTGCCGCTATCGCAACAAGGGCATATACACCTTTAAGGAGGGCGTAGGCGGCATTGAGTGCGGCTTTTACGCCAAGCGCAGTCACGCACTCGTGCCGGTAGAGGGCTGTCTCATACAGAACGAGACGGCGGATGCCGTTGTGTCCTCGCTCCTCCGCTTTGCAAGGGAAAACCGCATTCCGGCATATGACGAGGAGAGCGGCAGGGGCGTTTTGCGTCACGTTTTCGTCCGCACGGCGGTGAACGGCTCGGACGCCGTCGCCTGCGTCGTTGCGGCAAAGGGACTCGGCGCAAGGACGCAGAGCATGGTGCAGCGCCTTAAAAGCGACTGTCCGAGCCTGAGCGGGATCGTGCTTTGTGTGAACAAGAAGCCCGGCAACGTGGTGATAGACGGAGAGCTTCACACGCTGTGGGGCAGTGAGGTCGTGCATGACAGTCTCGGCGGAATTGAGTACGAGGTGTCGGTGCGGTCGTTTTATCAGATAAACCCGCCCCAGGCGGAGCGGCTGTACGAAAAAGCGCTTGAGTATGCCGAGATAGACGGCGGCACGGTGCTTGATATGTACTGCGGCGCAGGGACGATAAGTCTGTACCTTGCGAAAAAGGCGCAGAAGGTCATCGGTGCGGAGATAGTGCCGGAGGCGGTGGAGAACGCACGGCGCAATGCGCAGCGAAACGGCATAGAAAACGCCGAGTTCATATGCGCCGATGCGTCGGATGCGGCAAGGATGCTGGCGTCGAGGGGCATCCGCCCCGAAGCGATCGTGACAGATCCGCCGAGGAAGGGCATGGACGAGTCCGCAATACGCACGCTTTCCGGCATGGGAGCCGAGCGCATAGTCTACGTTTCCTGCAACCCCGCAACGCTCGCAAGGGACATCCTGCGCTTTAACGACTGCGGCTACGAGCTTAAAAAAGTCACGGCGGTGGACATGTTCCCCCGCACAAGCCATATAGAAGCCGTGGCGGTGATGGAAAAAGGAGAGGTTTAAATGATAAGATTCAACAACGACTACAATCACGGGGCTTTTGAGTCCGTGTTAAAGGAGCTTGCCGTCACCAACGGTACAAGCTATGCCGGGTACGGCGAGGACGAGTGGTGCGCAAAGGCGGAGAGCATCATTAAAAAGCTCGTTTCAAACGAAGATGCGCTTATAAAATTCGTCCCCGGCGCAACGCAGGCAAACCTCGTCGTCATTTCGGCGGCGCTGTCTCCCGTGCAGAGCGTCATTGCCGCCGACACGGGTCACATTAACTGCCACGAGGCGGCGTCCATCGAGAACACCGGACACAAGATCCTTGAGTTGCCGAACACCGACGGCAAGATAGACGCACGGCAGATCGCCGCCTGTGCCGCCGCATACTACGACGGCGGGATGCCCGAATATCTCACCGAGCCCAAGATGGTGTATCTGTCGTTCCCGACCGAAAAGGGAACGCTCTACTCAAAGCGTGAGCTGCGGGAGATAAGCGAGGTGTGCAAAAGGTACGGAATGTACCTGTTTGCGGACGGCGCAAGGATGGGCTACGGTCTCGGTTCAGAGCGCAACGACCTGACGCTGCGGGATTTTGCGGAGCTTTGCGACGTGTTCTACATCGGCGGAACGAAGTGCGGCGCACTGTTCGGCGAGGCGCTCGTCATCACAGAGCAGTCGCTTAAATACCGCTTCAAGGCGTACATGAAGCAGAACGGTGCGGTTCTGGCAAAGGGCTGGCTGATGGGACTGCAATTTGCGGTCATGCTCCAAAGCGGCGAGTATTTTGAACGGACAAGGCGTGCCGACGAGCTTGCGATGCAGATAAAAACGGCGTTTGAGCGCAAGGGCATCCCGTTTTGGGTCGACAGCTTTACAAATCAGCAGTTTGTCATCCTCAGCGACAGCCAAAAGGAAGCGCTTGCTAAGAGCTACTACTTCGAGGAGGAGAGTGCCGTACCGCAGGGGACGGTCGTGCGCTTCTGCACGAGCTGGGCGACGACTCAGGCGGAGGTCGATGCACTCGCCGCAGACATTGCCAAGCTGTAATGCGAAAGGAGCGGAACATGAACTACGATCTTGACAGATTCCGCAGAGCACAGAGAGGAAGCTACAATGATGCGCTTTCCGAGATACGAGCGGGACGGAAAAACGGACACTGGATGTGGTACGTCTTTCCGCAGCTTTCGGGGCTTGGCATGAGCGCCACCTCGCTGTACTACGGCATCCGGAGCATGGGGGAGGCGAGAGCCTATTTTGACGATCCCGTCCTCGGCGCTCGGCTGCGAGAGATAAGCGAGGCGCTCCTCGGACTTCCGACCTCCGACGCTTCCGCCGTGTTCTGGTACCCGGACGATCTGAAGCTGCGCTCGTGCATGACGCTCTTTGCCGCTGCCGCTCCCGAATGCGAGACCTTCTCCCGTGTGCTGAGCAAGTTCTTCGACGGCAAGCCCGATGAGGCGACGCTGAGACTTTTGTCACAGGAAAACGGCAAAAATTAGCGCAGAGGCGTAAAAAATGCTTGCTATTGCGGCATAGCTGTGTTATAGTAATAAAGCTAATTTGTTGATTTTCGAAAGGATTGATATATAAATGGGAACCGTTAAACTCATTCTCACTATTCTTCAGCTCATATCCGGTCTTGCAGTTACCGTTGTCGTTCTTCTTCAGAGCGGCAAAAGCGCAGGACTTTCCGGCGCCATCGCCGGCGGTGCGGAAACCTTTATGAGCAAGGGTAAAGCAAAGACTTGGGACGCAAAGCTTGCAAAGGCAACTAAGTGGTTCGCCTTGGCGTTCGTTCTTCTCACCCTTACGCTGAATCTCATAAAGTAAGTTGTGAACATGACGGCGGTGCGGCTTTTGCTGCACCGCCTGTTGCATTTTTATGACACGGAATCGCTTGAAAAACAAAACCTACGGTCTCGATAATGCGGTCATCCCGATATGAAAGAGCGATCCGCTTCGTGACATTTCCGCCCTGCGCAGTCCCGCTGCCGTCGTGATGCGGGGCAGGTGCATCGACGCACCCCGTGTGAAGAAGTACCCGATATTGAAAAAGGGCTTGATAAATATTTGTAATTGTTGTACTATTACTCGATAATCCATATTATTATTCAGAAAGCGGTGTATTGATATGCAAAGAGACAGGCTCGGAAGCCGTCTTGGATTCCTGATGCTCAGCGCTGCCTGCGCGATAGGCTTAGGCAACGTTTGGAAATTTCCCTATATGGCGGGGCAGTACGGAGGCGGCGCCTTCGTCATCGTGTACCTTGCCTTCCTTGTGCTTCTTGGTATCCCCGTGCTGCTGACCGAGTTTACGATGGGCAGAGCCGCCCAGAAAAGCCCCGTGAAGATGTATCAGGCGCTTGAGCCAAAGGGCAGCAAGTGGCACGTCCACGGCGGCGTCGCAATGGCGGGTAACTATCTGCTTATGATGTTCTACGTCAACGTTGCAGGCTGGCTTCTGTACTACCTCTTTGCGACCGCCGCAGGCAAGTTCGAGGGTCTGAACGCACAGCAGGTCGAAGCCGAGTTCGGCAACTTCTGCTCCGATCCTGCGCTTATGCTCGTATGCATGGCAGCGGCCGTCATAATCGGCTTCTTTATCTGCTCGTTCAGCCTGCAAAAGGGTCTTGAGCGCATAACAAAGTACATGATGATCGGACTTTTTGCACTGATGATAGTCCTTGCGGTGAACAGCTTTTTCATGGACGGCGCAAAGGAGGGCTTGAGCTTTTACCTGAAGCCCGACTTCTCGCACTTCAGCGTTGAGCTTGTTGTCGGCGCAATGACGCAGGCTTTTTTCACTCTCGGTCTCGGCATCGGCGCAATGGCGATATTCGGCAGCTACATCGGCAAGGAGCGTTCGCTCCTCGGCGAGTCGGTGAATGTCGTCATTCTCGACACCATTGTCGCCATCACCGCCGGTCTTATCATCTTCCCCGCCTGCTTCAGCTACGGGGTAGAGGTGAACTCCGGTCCTCCGCTGATATTCATAACCCTGCCGAACATCTTCGCCAATCTGCCGCTCGGCAGACTGTGGGGAAGTCTGTTCTTCCTGTTCATGTGCTTTGCCGCCATCAGCACCGTGCTTGCGACCTTTGAGAACATCATGGCGTGCTGTATCGACCTTTTCGGCTGGAGCCGAAAAAAGGCTGCGCTTATAAACTGTATTGCGATGCTCATTCTTGCGACGCCGTGCGCACTCGGCTTTAATCTCTGGAGCGGCTTTATGCCCTTCGGCAAGGACAGCAATGTCCTGAGCCTTGAGGACTTTGTGCTGAGCAACGTACTGCTGCCGATCGGCGCCCTGTGCTTTGTGCTGTTCTCGACCCTGAAAAAAGCGTGGGGCTGGGACAACTTCGTTGCGGAGGCAAACTCCGGCAAGGGCATGAAGGTCAAAAAGTGGATGAAGGGCTATATGTGCTATGTGCTTCCGCTTATCATTATCGCACTGTTTGTGACGGGCATTTTGACATTCTTCAAGGTGATCTGAGGTATGGCATTTGACCTTTTGGGGAAGCTCTCAAAGAAAATGATGAGCGACCCCAAATTCCGAGAGGCGCTCGATGAGTCTAAGCATGTGCATATTCGAACCTTCGGCAATATACTGGAGCCTGCGTTTGCGGACGACCCCACCGGGGAGATCGAGCTTGTCGGCGCCCTGAATTTTATCAGCCGGGGTGAGTACGACAGGGCGCTGCGCAAGCTGCTGCGTATTGAAAAGCGCTGCGCATGCCCGGAGGATACTTGCGCCGTGCAGTTTTTCATCGGGCTTGCGTATGAGCGGTCGGGGATGACCGTGCCCGCCATACAGCGCTTTTTCGCTTCTGCCGCAGCCGTGCCGGGGCATTATATGACCCACGTCATGCTCGCAAGGCTCCTGCACACGAACAAGAGCTTTGATGCTGCGCTGACAAATTATCTGCTTGCCGTGCAGCTTATCGAAAGGCTTGAGTCGAAAGACGAGGTGCCTGCCGTGAATCCGAGGACGCTCAGAAACGCAATGATCGCAGGCGCAGCGGGGTGCAGCCTTATGATGGGCGACTACGACGATGCGGAGTGGGCGCTGTGCGAGGCGGAGTCAAACGGCTTTGACAGCCCGAAGCTAAGTGTTCTCTACGCCATGCTCTACGCCGCAACGGAAAGAAAGGCGTTGGCAAGGGAGAAGCTCTCGGAGCTGAGAAAGCGTGACCCGGAGCTTGAAAGCAGAGTCGCTCTTGAGGTCGAAAGCGTGATAGCAGGGAAGAATCCGAGATTTGCCGTTTTGAAGGATGCACTTAGTGCCGTCGATTACACGGACTTTTGGCGGCGCTTTGCCGAGCGGGAGCGGCGCTTTGCCGTTATGATCTCCTCCGGCTCTGCGACCGCACTTGCCGCCGCAAACGAGTTGAGCCGTGAACTTACGGAGCTGTTCGGATTTCCGAACGCCGAGCTTGCGGTTGCCGTGAGCTGCGAAAAGAACGGCTTTGAGATCACCGTGTCCGATAACTACGTTCTTTCCCTGAGCGTCGGTATGGAAAAGTTGCTCTCGGTGCAGCCGGAGGAGCTTAAACACGATTGGAAGTTTACCTTGGTACACTGAGAGCGGAGGTACAAATGATAGAATTTGTCTTACTTGACATTGACGATACGCTGCTTGACTTCGGCAAGGCGGAGACGGCTGCGGTGTCCCGCACCTTTTCGGAGCTGGGGATAGCACCCGATCCTGCGATAATACGGCGCTACAGGGAGATAAACGACGAACAGTGGCGTCTGCTGGAGCGTGGCGAGATCAAAAGAGAAGAGGCTCTTGTGCGCAGATACAAGCTGCTGTTCGATGAGTACGGCATTACGGCGTCGCCCGAAAAGGCGGAGGACAGGTACGAGTTTCTGCTCGGCATCGGGCATTATTTCGTTGACGGCGCACCGGAGCTGCTCGAAAGGCTTTTCGGTAAGTACAGACTGTTTATCGTATCAAACGGTACGGGTTCGGTTCAGGACAGCCGCATAGAGAGCGCCGGGATTGCCAAGTATTTCGAGAATATTTTTATCTCGGAGCGCCTCGGTGCGGACAAGCCCTCGAGGAAGTTTTTTGAGCTTTGCTTTGACCGTATACCCGGTTTTGACAGGGAACGTGCGATAATTCTCGGCGACCGTCTGTCGTCGGATATCCTCGGCGGCATAAACGCCGGTGTGCGCACCTGCTGGTTTAATCCGTCAGGTCTGCCGCAGGATCCGAAGATAAGACCGGATTTTACGATAAGCAGCCTTGCGGAGTTCCCGCCGCTGCTCGCAAATTTACGAAAATGAAAATCACACGAAAGCCAAGGCTTTCGTGTGATTTAATGCAAGGGCAAAATAAAAGGCGACGGAAAACCGTCGCCTTAAATTGTTCCTCAGGGATGCAGTACGTCGTGGACCTTGTCCAGCACTGCAAATTCGTCCTCGGAATCGGGCTCATACTTAAGAACGATGGATTTAATGAATTCGTAAAGGCACATTGTTTTTTTCCTCCTAAGTGATATTGACTATTTCCACTGTCATATTATCAAATTCGATCTAATTTGTCAAGAGATAAAATCTTTTGTAACTAAAAAAGATAGTAATTAAAATAACAAACGGCATTTGCGCCACGGTTTTAAAAAATCTGTACTGATATCGCACAGGACGGAAGGTGAATGTTTACAAAAAATCAAGCAACCCAATGAATTTATAACCGAAATTTAAAACTGATATGCATTTTTTATTCGCTTTAGAATACAAAGCAAGAATTTTAACTAAAAAACCCCAAAGGCTTGCCTTTGAGGTTTTTCATATGCGCCGACGACTGAGCGCCGGCTGTGATAAATGTGTTGACTCAGCGTTTTTTCTTGCCGAAGATTCCCTTTGAGTCCGTCTGCTCGCCCATTCCGGCGGCAAACTGACGCAGAAGCTCCTTCTGAGAAGAGGTGAGTCCCTTGGGGACTGCGACACGGACGGTCACGAACTGGTCGCCTCTGCCGCCGCCGCGAAGGAAGGGAATGCCCTTGCCCTTGAGCCTGAAGGTTGTACCCGTCTGCGTTCCTTCGGGAACGGTCAGCTTCACCTTGCCGTCAAGCGTCGGCACTTCGATATCGGCGCCGAGCGCCGCC
Source organism: Oscillospiraceae bacterium (assembly GCA_963625655.1). Lineage (GTDB taxonomy): Bacteria > Bacillota > Clostridia > Oscillospirales > Oscillospiraceae > F23-B02. The sequence goes on along the minus strand of CAVFTS010000012.1, from coordinate 31,545 downwards.
TGCGTAAAGGATATGTTCTGCTCAAGCAGTACGGAGCTGCCCTCACGCTCAAAGTATGCGTGCGGCTGAACGATGACAGTCACGAGCAGGTCTCCGGCAGGACCGCCGTTTATTCCTGCGTTGCCCTTGCCACGCTTGGAGAGCGTCTGCCCGTCGTCGATGCCGGCGGGAATCTTGACCTCCTCCTTTATCTGCCTGCGAACGCTGCCTGCGCCTCGGCAGGTCTTGCACGGGGTGCGGATAATCTTGCCTCTGCCGTTGCACTTGGGGCAGGGGGAGGTGGACTGCATTGCGCCGAAGGGGGTGCGCTGTGTCGTCCTGACGGTGCCGGTGCCGTTACATTCCTTGCAGACCTCCGGTGTCGTGCCTTCCGCACAGCCGCTGCCCTTGCAGTCGGTACACTGCTCGACACGTCCGATGAAGATCTCCTTCACGGTTCCGAAGGCGGCTTCCTCAAACTTGACGTTTACGGACGCCCGTATGTTGTCGCCCTTGCGGGGGGCGTTGCTGTTCTTACCGCCGCCGCCGAAGCCGAATATGTCTCCGAATATGTCGCCGAAGCCACCGAAGCCGCCAAAGCCGCCGAAGTCACCGAAGCCTCCGAAGCCGCCGCCGTAGCCCTGAGAGGGGTCAAAGGCGGCATGACCGAACTGGTCGTACTTCGCACGCTTGTCGGAGTCGGAGAGGATCTCATATGCCTCGTTTATCTCCTTAAAGCGGGCCTCGCACTCCTTGTCACCGGGGTGCAGGTCGGGGTGGTTTTCCTTGGCAAGCTTCCTATATGCTTTTTTAAGCTCATCCTCGGTTGCGGTCTTGCTTACGCCGAGAACCTCATAGTAATCTCTTTTTTCTGCCATAAATATACCTCAAAATGTGGGCGTACAGGGTACGCCCACATTTATACTCAAGCGAATTACTTCTTGTCGTCGTCCACTACGGTGTAGTCCGCATCGTAGTAGTCCTGACCGCCCGCTGCGCCTGCGTCACCGCCCGCTGCCTGAGAGGGATCAAAGCCCGCTGCCTGAGAGGGATCAAAGCCTGCTGCCTGTGCCTGCTGATAGATCTTGCCGAACACGTCGGTCAGCTCGGAGGTAGCTTTCTTGATGCTTTCGGTATCGGTGCCGGTGAGTGCGGTCTTGAGGGACTGAAGCTTGCCGTCTATCTCGCTCTTGAGTGCCGGGTCGATCTTGTCGCCGGCTTCCTCAAGCGCCTTCTCGGTCTGGTACACGATCTGATCGCCCTGGTTGCGGGTGTCAATCTCGTCCTTTCGCTTTGCGTCCTCCGCTGCGTACATTTCGGCTTCCTTGACAGCCTTGTCGATGTCCTCCTTGGACATGTTGGTGGAGGAGGTGATGGTGATGTGCTGCTCCTTGCCGGTGCCGAGATCCTTTGCGGAGACGTTTACGATGCCGTTTGCGTCGATGTCGAAGCTGACTTCGATCTGAGGAATACCCCTGCGTGCCGGAGCGATGCCGTCAAGGTGGAAACGGCCGAGGCTCTTGTTGTACTGAGCCATCTCACGCTCGCCCTGAAGGACGTTGATCTCGACAGAGGTCTGATTGTCGGCTGCGGTGGAGAACACCTGGCTCTTCTTGGTCGGAATGGTGGTGTTGCGGTCGATAAGACGGGTGCATACGCCGCCGAGGGTCTCAATACCGAGGGACAGCGGGGTAACGTCCAGAAGGAGGATGCCTTCAACGTCACCGCCGAGAACGCCGCCCTGGATCGCTGCACCGATAGCAACGCATTCGTCGGGGTTGATGCCCTTGAAGCCTTCCTTGCCGGTGAGCTGCTTTACCATCTCCTGAACTGCGGGGATACGGGAGGAGCCGCCGACCATGAGAACCTTGGTAATCTGGCTCGCAGACAGACCGGAGTCCGAAAGCGCCTGCTTTACGGGGCCTGCGGTCTTCTCAACGAGGTGGTGGGTCAGCTCGTTGAACTTTGCACGGGTGAGGGTGAGGTCGAGGTGCTTGGGTCCGGTCGCATCTGCGGTGATGTAAGGCAGATTGATGTTGGAGGTGGTGACGCCGCTCAGCTCGATTTTCGCCTTCTCGGCAGCCTCACGCAGACGCTGCATTGCGACCTTGTCGCTGGACAGGTCGATGCCCTCTGCCTTCTTGAACTCCTCAACGAGGTACTTGGTGATGCAGGCGTCAAAGTCGTCGCCGCCGAGACGGTTGTTGCCTGCGGTCGCAAGAACTTCGATAACGCCGTCGCCGATCTCAAGGACGGAGACATCGAAGGTGCCGCCGCCGAGGTCGTAGACCATGATCTTCTGATCGCTTTCCTTATCGAGGCCGTATGCAAGTGCCGCTGCGGTAGGCTCGTTTATGATACGCTTTACGTCCAGTCCCGCAATGCGGCCTGCGTCCTTGGTCGCCTGACGCTGTGCGTCGGTGAAGTATGCCGGAACGGTGATGACCGCTTCGGTCACGGTCTGACCGAGGTAGCTCTCGGCGTCGGCCTTGAGCTTCTGAAGGACCATGGAGGAGATCTCCTGAGGAGTGTATGCCTTGCTGTCGATATTTACCTTGTAATTGGAACCCATCTCACGCTTGATGGAGGAAATGGTGCGGTCGGGGTTGGTGATCGCCTGACGCTTTGCGACCTGACCTACCATTCTTTCGCCGGTCTTTGCGAATGCAACGACGGACGGGGTGGTGCGTGCGCCTTCCGCATTTGCGATAACGACGGCTTCGCCGCCTTCCATGACGGCTACGCAGCTATTGGTTGTACCGAGGTCGATACCTATAATCTTACTCATAATAATTTCCTCCTATTTGAAAATGAAAATAATATACTTTTTTATATAATCAGTTTGCCACCTTGACCATGGCAAAACGAATTACCTTGTCGCCGAGGGTAAAGCCCCTCTGGAACACTTCGACTATCTCGTTTTCGCCGAAGCTCTCGTCCTCAACGTGCATGACCGCATTGTGCTTTTCGGGGTCGAACTTCTCGCCCTCCGCTGCGATCTCGGTGACGCCGAGTCCGTCCATCGTGGATTTGAACTGCGCCATTATCATCTCGACGCCCTTGCGGTACGCCTCGTCCGCAGTCTCCTGCTTTAAGGCACGCTCAAGGTTGTCGTACACCGGAAGGAACTTGCGCAGCGTGTCGACCTTTATGTCGGTGTAAAGCGAATCCTTTTCCTTCTGGCTCCTCTTGCGGAAGTTGTCGTACTCGGCGGCGAGGCGAAGGTATTTGTCCTTTTCCTCACGGACGAGCTTTTCGGCGGCTTCCTTTAAGCCGGAATCCTTTTTTGACTTGGACTTCTTTTCCTTTTTAGGTTCCTCCTCGACGGGGGCTGCCTCCTTGCTTTCCTCGGCGGCGCTTTCCTCGACGGGGGCGGTGTCCTTTTTCTCTTTCTCAGTGCTCATCTATAATGTCATCTCCCTTGATTATCAGCTTGTTGTGCATTCCCGACGGGGGAGCCTCTCCGCCGCCGAGACGCTTTGAAAGACCTGCCGCAAGGAAGCTGAGCTTCGCTGCCACTGCGGAATAATCCATTCTCGTGGGTCCTACCACTCCGATAAGTCCCTTCATATTGTCACCCATGTCATAGCTCGCTATTACGACGCTGGAGTCTTTGAGCTCCTCTGCGACGTTTTCGGGGCCTATCAGCACCGTGACATCCGAATCGGGATCAATAACACTGCCGGATATTAAATGCCCGCCGTCGGACAGGTAGCTCATCAGGCGGTGCGCCTTGTCCGGATCCCGAAACTCCGGCTGACTGAGTAGCCTGTTTTCACCCGTGACGAAGGCTTCGACTCCGCTTTGTCCCGCAAGTATCTCCATCGCAAAGGAGGCGATGACTGCGGTAAGTCCCATCGTATCGTCCGCCGCACGCTCGGTGCTGTTAATCAAAAGCGGCGTTATCTTCTCGTTCGATATTCCGGTGAAGTTTGCGTTAAAGAGAGAGGAGAGCTTTGCGATCATCCCGGAATCAACCGAGATCGGCAGGTGTACAAGCTTGTTCTTAACGGTATTGTTGCTCAGCATTGCCACAATTATGAACGTGTTGGCATCAATATATATAAGATCGAAGCGCTTTATCGTGGCGGGCGCATAGCTCGTGAGCATGAGGCTCGGATAATCCGTGAGCTGTGACGCCATTTTGCCGACGTCGCTCATCATGCTGTCAAGCTGCGTCATCTTATCGTTCAGGCGGCGGTTAATTTCCTCCGTCTCCTCAATCGAAAGCTTTTGCTTGTGCATAAGCTCGTTGACGTATATCCTATAGCCCGCAGGCGTCGGCACACGTCCGGCGGAGGTGTGCGGCTGCTCAAGATAACCCATCGAGGTAAGCTCCGACAGCTCGTTGCGGATTGTTGCGGAGCTGCATCCGAGGTCGGCAATGCGGGCAATGACCTTGCTGCCGACGGGTTCTGCCGTTCTGATATGCTCCTCGACAAGCGCCGCAAGTATTTTCTTTTTACGTTCGCTTATGCTCATTTGGCACTCGCACCTCGCTAATGCTGGCACTCTCTTTATCTGAGTGCTAATATAGCACTGTTTTTTGATGCTGTCAAGGCTTTTATTCAAAAGTCGCAAGAAAAATTATATATTTTTTCGCTCGAAAGTTTGGAGGAGCATTTTGAGAGCGTTGCTTGCATAGGCTGTAAAAAAGCAAAGGAGCGAAAACATGGCATACGAGGAAAAAAGCAAGGCGGCGCCCGAAAATCACGTTCTGAGTATGGAAAATCGCAGCAAGCTGTCGGTGACGGGGGTCGAGGACGTGGAAAGCTTCGACGAGACCGAGGTCGTCATGCAGACGGCGCAGGGCAATCTCGTGGTGCGGGGCAGCGGCCTGCATATCGGGAAGATCAATCTCGATGCGGGTGAGCTGAATGTCGAGGGGCTTATAAGCGAGCTTTTGTACGAGGAGACGCCTTCGTCCTCCGGCGGCTTCTGGTCGAGGCTTTTCGGATAAATGGAGCTTGAGGTAAAGCGTCAGCTTTTGCAGCTCGCTGCCGCCTATGCGGCGGGGATTGGGCTTGCATTATCTACGATGCGCTTAGGGCATTCCGCCGCTTGGGGCTGAACTGGGTTTTCGACCTGCTCTTTGTCGGAGCTTTGGGATTTGTACTGTTTACGCTGGGCATGAGCGTCGGCGACGGGGAGCTGAATCTTTTTATGGCGGGCTTTGCCGCCTTGGGATTTTACGGATATATGAGGCTTTTGAGCCGTCTGTTTTTGCCGATCTTTGCAGCATTTACGGGTCTTTTGGCGCTGATTTTGCGTCCGTTTCGCATTGTCGGAAAATTTTTTGCCGATCAAGCAAAAAATGTCTTTTCAAATTGCCGAGCATGGTTTACAATGAAAAGAAAATCGAACCGTGATTCGGGAGGCGATGCGATTGAAGCCGAAGCTGCTTACGATAGGCGGGGTGGTGATTGCGGCGCTGCTGATATATGCGGCGTGGAATCTTGCGGAGACGATGGACGCTCTGCGGGACGCAAAAGATATTACTGAGCTGCTGCAGCGTGAAATTGATGAGGCTCAGGCGGAGACAGAGGAGCTTGAGGAAAAGCTTTTGAGCCGTGATACGGATGAATTTATTAAAGGTATAGCGAGAGACAGGCTCGGACTGGTTGAGCCGGGCGAAATTATATTCATAGACAATTACAGGTAAACGGGGTAAAACGATTCATGCAGTTTGAAATTGGAGAAGTGCTGGAAGGCAAGGTCACGGGCATCACTAAGTTCGGAGCTTTTGTCGCTCTGCCGGGCGGACAAAGCGGACTTGTGCATATTTCCGAGGTGGCGAATGCGTATGTCGCAGACATACACGATTTTCTGAGCGTAGGTCAGACCGTTAAGGTGAAGCTTATCGGTATAAACGACGGGAAGCTGAACCTCTCCGTCAAGAAAGCGGAGCCTGCGCCGAAGCCCGCCTTCGAGCGCCACAGGCAGGAAAAGCCCAACCGTCAGCCGCAGCGGACGGTGCAGGCGCCTCCGCAGGCGCAGGAGACAAGCGCCGACAAGAGCTTTGAGGATAAGCTCAAGAAGTTTATGCAGGAATCGGACAGCCGAATTGCCGGAAATCCCATGTATGCGGACAGGGGCAAATCCCGCCGCCGCAGATAAGTGCGCCTTGCGGCGCACTTTTTTACGGGAGAAATTTACGGGAGAAAAACGCATGAAGGAAATTACGATAGGAAAAAACGACGCAGGGCAGAGGCTTGACCGCTTCGTCGGCAAGGCGGTGCCGCTGCTGCCGGAGTCGCTGCTGCAAAAGTACATACGCCTAAAGCGCATAAAGGTGAACTCCAAGGGGGCAAAGCGGGATACGAGGCTTTGCGAGGGCGATGTTTTGAGTCTTTACATAAACGACGAGTTTTTTGAAAAGCCGAGGGAGGAGAACTCCTATTTGAAGGTAGGCACACCGAAGCTCACCGTGGTTTACGAGGACGAGAACATCCTGCTTGCCGACAAAAAGCCCGGCGTTCTGTGCCACAGCGCAGGACAGTGGGATTACAACACGCTCATCGCAAACATTCAGGCGTACCTTGCGCAGAAGGGCGAGTGGCAGCCCAAGGCGGAAAACTCCTTCGCTCCGGCGCTGTGCAACCGCATCGACCGCAACACGGGCGGCATCGTAATCGCGGCGAAAAATGCCGAGAGCCTGCGTATTCTGAACGACAAGATAAAGGACAGGGAGATAGAAAAATTCTACCTCTGTGCAGTCACGGGGACGCCGAAGCCCTCCTCCGGCAGACTGGAAAATTATCTGTTCAAGGACGCAAAGAAAAATCAGGTCTATGTGAAGGACAAGCCCATGCCGGGGGCAAAGCCCGCTGCGACGGAGTATCGGGTCATATGCTCCAAGGGCAGGCTGTCGCTCGTGGAGTGCAGACTTTTAACGGGTCGCACACATCAGATAAGGGTGCAGATGGCGCACGCAGGCTGGCCTCTTTTGGGCGACGGGAAGTACGGCAGGGAGAGGGTAAATCGTGAGTACGGCGAAAAGGGTCAGGCGCTTTATTCCTACCGTCTGCGCTTTGATTTTCCCACGGACGCAGGGATATTAAACTACCTCAGAGGCAGAGAATTTGCCGTGGAGTCCGTTGATTTTGCCGAAAAATATTTCGGAATTGCCGAGCTTCGTGACATTTAGAGCAAAATGCGGGAAGATTGTTGATTTTTGTTGACTTTACGGCGTCATTTATGTATATTGGTAGCGATGCAAAGGGCATTCCGGAGGCAGGTTCCGGAATGCCCTTGAACAGTTTTAGCGCATTATGCGCCGGAAATGGGGGAGGATAAATGTCCAAAGAACTCATTCGCCTTGTTAATTGCAAAATGGCGTTTGACGATGAAATCGTTTTAGACGATATTAACCTGTATTTTAATGATAAGGAATTTCTGACGCTGCTCGGTCCGTCCGGCTGCGGCAAGACAACGACGCTCAGGATAATCGGCGGCTTTATCAAGCCGACCTCCGGAGACGTTATGTTTGACGGCGTCAGGATAAACGATGTCCCGCCTCACAAAAGAAAGGTCAACACGGTCTTTCAGAAGTACGCTCTGTTTCCTCATCTCGACGTTTACGAAAACGTCGCCTTCGGTCTGCGCATAGCAAAGGTGCCGGAGGAGGAGATCGACGAGCGTGTCACCGAAATGCTTGAGATAGTAAGCCTCAAGGGGTTTGAAAACCGCAGAGTGGCTCAGCTCTCCGGCGGTCAGCAGCAGCGTGTTGCAATTGCGCGTGCGCTCGTGAACCGCCCCAAGGTGCTGCTGCTCGACGAACCCTTGGGCGCTTTGGATCTGCGTCTCCGCAAGGATATGCAGAACGAGCTCAAGCGTATTCAGCAGGCGATGGGCATTACTTTTATATATGTAACTCACGATCAGGAGGAGGCACTCTCCATGTCCGACACCGTCGTCGTCATGGACAAGGGCCGCATCCAGCAGATCGGTACGCCGGAGGATATTTACAACGAGCCTAAAAACGCCTTCGTTGCGGATTTCATCGGCGAAAGCAATATCCTCGACGGCGTGATGCTTGAGGACAGGCTCGTGAAGTTCTTCGGCAGACGCTTTAAGTGCGTTGACACGGGCTTTGAAAAAAACGAACCCGTGGACGTCGTTATCCGCCCGGAGGACATCGACATTGTGCCGCCCGACAACGGTCACCTTTGCGGCACCGTCACCTCGGTTACGTTTAAGGGTGTGCATTACGATACAATCGTCGATTTCAAGGGCTTTAAGTGGCTCATTCAGACGACGGACTACCACTCCGTCGGCGAGTATATAGGCATACGCCTTGAGCCGGAGGATATTCACATCATGCACAAGAGCGAATACTCCGGTATGTTCGGCGATTACAGCTCCTACTCTGCGGAATACGACGAGATGGACGATCCCGACCTGTATCCCGAAGGTGAGGAGGAGACGGCGGCGGAGGAAAGCGAAGATGAAGACTAAGCTTGCAGCACCTTACCTCGTATGGATGGCGCTGTTTACCGTCATTCCGCTGCTCATCGTGGCGTACTATGCCCTGACCGATTCGCAGACCGGTCAGTTCACCCTCGCAAATCTTCAGAACCTCGGAAATTACATCCCCATCCTCATAAAGAGCATTTGGCTTGCGCTCATCTCCTCGGTCATCTGCCTCGTTATCGGCTACCCGGTGGCGTACTACATCGCAAGCCGCTCCGAGCTTAAGCAGCGCATACTCTATATGCTCATCATGCTGCCCATGTGCATCAGCTTCCTGCTGCGCACGCTTGCGTGGGTCGCACTGACCGAGGATACCGGTATTATCAACAACTTCATCGTGGCGCTCGGTTTAAAGCCGCTGCCGCTTATCCGCAACAACGGAGCCGTCGTCCTCGGTATGGTCTACAACTACCTGCCGTACATGATAATGCCGCTGTACAGCGTCATCGTCAAGATAGACGGACGCCTCGTCGAAGCGGCGCAGGATCTCGGCTGCAACAATGCGGGCGTGTTTAAGAGGGTCATTCTGCCGCTGTCGATGCCCGGCATCGTCTCCGGCTTTACCATGGTGTTCGTGCCTGCCGTGTCCACCTTCTACATCTCGCAAAAGCTCGGCTCCTCCGGCACGACCCTCATCGGCGACGTTATCGAGAGCCAGTTTAAAACCGCATACAACCCCAACCTCGGCGCAGCGCTCAGTCTCGTGCTGATGGTCGTTATCTTTATCTGCATCGGAGTCATGAACCGCTTCGGCGACGACGAGGAGGTGATCACGGTATGAGGCGCTTCAACAAGATATTTACCGTGGTCGTCCTGCTGTTTCTGTACATCCCCATGATCGTGCTTGCGGTCGGGTCGTTTAACAGCGGCATGGACATTGCGGTGTTCAAGGACTTCACCTTAGACAACTACCGTGAGCTGTTTTCCGACGGCGTGCTTCTGCCGCTGCTTCTAAACTCGGTGATAGTCGCCGTCATCGCTTCCGTCATTGCGACCATTTTGGGTACGGCGGCGGCGATCGGCATAAATTCCATGAGTCCGAAGCTGCGCAAGCTGTCCATGAGCATCACGAACATCCCCATGACGAACCCGGAAATCGTCACCGGCGTTTCGCTGGCGCTGCTCTTTGCCTTCGTCGGCACGCTGCTGAAGATAAACAACATCCTCGGCTTTGCGACGCTGCTTATAGCGCACGTCACCTTCTGCCTGCCCTACGTCATTCTGTCGGTCATGCCGAAGCTGCATCAGATGGACCCGAACCTAAACGAGGCGGCACAGGACCTCGGCTGCACCCCGGTGCAGGCGTTTTTCAAGGTCGTCATCCACGAGATAACGCCGGGCATCATCTCCGGCGCCCTCATGTCCTTTACCATGAGCCTCGACGATTTCGTTATAAGCTATTTCGTCTACGGACCTAAGTTCGTGACGCTGCCCGTCGAGATTTACAACTATACCAAAAAGCCACTGCACCCCAAAATTTACGCACTTTTCACCCTCCTGTTTGCGGTCATTCTGATCGTTATGGTCGTTATGAATCTGCTTCAGGCGAAGGATGAAAAGCGTGTCCGTGACAACAAAAAGGCGTTCGGAAGAAAGAAGGTGGGCGCATGAAAAGAGCCGTTACAGCCCTTCTCACCCTTCTGATGCTGCTTGCGCTCGCACCCGTTCTGCCGTCGCCGACGGCAAGCGCCGAGGAGGTCACGATAAACGTCTACAACTGGGGGCAGTACATTTCCGACGGAAGCGACGGCTACATCGACGTCAACGCCGCCTTCACCGAGGCAACGGGCATCAAGGTCAACTACATGACCTTCGACTCAAACGAAACGATGTACACAAAGCTCAAGACCGGCGGCAGCAGCTACGACGTCATTATCCCCTCGGACTACATGATAGCAAGACTCATCGAGGAGGATATGCTTGAGGAGCTGGACTTTGACAACATCCCAAACTACTCACTTATAGGCGACGCCTATAAGAACACCGCCTACGACCCCGACAACAAATACTCCGTGCCTTATACATGGGGGACCGTCGGCGTTATCTACAACTCAAAGTATGTCGATGAGGCGGACATCGGTTCGTGGGACCTGCTGTGGAACGAGAAATACTCCGGTAAGATCCTGATGTTCAACAATCCCAGAGACGCATTTGCGATCTCCGAGCTGCTGCTCGGCATCGACGTCAACTCCGAAAACGAGGACGAGCTGCGCAGCGCAGCCTACAAGCTCATCGAGCAGAAGCCCCTCGTGCAGAGCTACGTCATGGACGAGATCTTCGGCAAGATGGAGAGGGAGGAGGCGTGGATAGCGCCGTACTATGCGGGTGACTACCTGCTGATGGCAAAGGAAAATTCCGACCTGCGCTTTTACTTCCCGGAGGAGGGCTTTAACCTCTTTATCGACGCAATGTGCATACCCAAGGGCTGCCAGAACAAGGAGGCTGCCGAGGCGTACATTAACTTCCTTTGCTCGGCCGGGATAAGCGGCGAAAACCTCGACTACCTCGGCTACTCGACCCCGGTCCCCGACGCAAAGGAGTTTATGGACCCCGAAACCGCCGCAAGCGACATTGCTTATCCCGACACCGAAACGCTGAGTAACGGCGTTGCGTTTATGAATCTGAGTCAGGCCACCTCGCAGCTGACCGACTCTCTGTGGCTTGAGGTCAAGACACAGGGCAGCGTCGATACCTATGCGATAGTGTGCATGGCGGCGGTCGCCGTGCTGACGGTCGTGTACTTTGCCGTACATGGGGCAAGGAAAAAGAAACGGCTCAGAAATCGCTGCAAGCGATGGAAAGAGTAACCGAATATTAAAAGTAAGCTCTGCTTTGCAGGGCTTACTTTTTGTGCTCTTTTTAATGTTATGTAAACCGACGAGAGAGGCAAAATTCAGCGTGAAAAAAGCAGCTTGTATCGGAATGTACAAGTTTGCGGACGATGCGCCCTACGGTTGAGAGGTGATAGGAATGAAAAAGAAAGCGGACGCCGAAAAAGCTTCTGCGCTTCTGTCAAAGCTTGCGGCTTCGGTGCCCAACGACGCCGTGAAGCTCCTGTTCCTCGATGACGAGGACTTGTCCGTTCTCGAAAATCTGGATCTTTTCCTGCTCAGCGAGATCAAGCGCTCGCCGTCGGGCGCCGTGGAAATGAAATTCGTGGACAGGCTTGCGGTCATCAGGGAGCTTATGGAGCTTAAAAAGACCGAAAACGCCGCTACGGAGGACAGCTTCTATGCGGCGCTTGACCGCTCCGCAATGCTCTTAAAGGATGAACCCAAGGACAAATGAGGTTTGAATCGTTTTCAAGAACCCAGCTCACCGCCCTGTCGTGGTGGAGCAACGCATCGCCGTACAGAGGCTGCGACGCCATCATCTGCGACGGAGCCGTGAGGTCGGGCAAAACGCTGTGTATGGGTATATCCTTCGTTTGCTGGGCAATGCGGCGCTTTAACGGCGAGCGCTTCGGTATCTGCGGAAAAACCATCGAGGGCGCAAGGCGCAACATGGTGCAGCCGCTGCTGCCGGTGCTGCGGGACATCGGCTTTTCGGTTAAGGAGCTTCACTCCAAAAACTACTTCGACGTGAGCTACAAGGGACACTCGAACCGCTTTTACCTTTTCGGAGGTAAGGACGAAGGCTCCGCTTCGCTCATTCAGGGCATTACCCTTGCCGGAGTTCTGCTTGACGAGGTGGCACTGATGCCGAGAAGCTTTGCCGAGCAGGCCTGTGCAAGATGCTCGGTGACGGGAAGCAAGCTGTGGTTCAACTGCAACCCCGAAGGCCCGAGACACTGGTTCTACCGTGAGTGGATAAGGAAGGCTTCGGAGCGCAACGCCCTGTATCTGCATTTTACCCTGGATGACAACCCCTCCCTTTCCGGGGAAATAATCGCAAGGTACAAGAGTATGTACTCCGGCGACTTCTACCGCAGATTCATACTCGGCGAGTGGGTCATGCCGCAGGGCAGGGTCTACGACTTCTTTAACGAGAGCTATCTGCGGCAGCCGCCAAAAAGCTGCACCGACTATGCGGTGTCCTGCGACTACGGCACGAAAAACCCCAGCTCCTTCGGGCTTTGGGGGCTTTCCGACGGCGTGTGGTACCGCCTGCGTGAATACTACTTCGATTCACGCAGGGAGGGCTACCAGAAAACCGACGCCGAGTACGCAGACGACCTCAGGGCGCTTTGCGGCGGTATCACCCCGTCAAAGGTGCTGGTCGATCCCTCGGCGGCAAGCTTTATCGAGGTCCTCACGAGAGAGGGCTTTCGGGTGACGAAGGCGGATAACGATGTGCTGAGCGGAATAAGGATCACGGCCGATATGCTCAAGCGGGGCGCCATAGTCATTTGCCCCGACTGCCGTGATGCGATCAGGGAATTTTACGAGTACCGCTGGGACGAAAAAATCGGAGACAGGGACGTTCCGGTGAAGAAGTTCGACCATGCCATGGACGAGATACGCTACTTCGCCGTCAGCGTCGCAAAACGGGAAACGGACGAGGGCTTCGCAATGTGGGTAGACAGGAGGTGAAAATGAAACTTTTTTCCGGAAAAAAGAAGGATCCTCCGCCGAGAGTTCAGATAAGGAGCGTGCAGTCGCACCCATTTAATCTAATCGACGGCTACGTTCCGCTCGGCGGCGGGGAGATCATGCTCTATCGGCAGATAAGAGAGGCGGTGCCGGTCGTCGATGCAGCGATCATGAAGCTCATCAGACTCACCGGCGGCTTTACGCTTTCCTGCCCCGATAAAAAGGCGGAGCGTGAGCTTAACGAGTTTGCCAAAAGAGTCGATGTCGGCAGAGGGCAGCAGGGCTTGCAGACTTTTATAAACGCCTACCTCGACTCCATGATAACCTGCGGCAGAGCGGTCGGAGAGATCGTCACAAGAGGAAGCTCGGACATTGCGGCCGTCATATGCGGCAACGTGGCGGACGTGCAGATAAAAGAGGGCGAAAGCCCCATGGACTTTATGCTGTGTTCGCTCGGCGAGAGCGGTCAGATAGAGCCGCTGCCGAGGCAGAATCTGCTCATGTTCACCCCCTTTAACCCGGAGGCGGAGTCGCCCTACGGCGTCTCAATGCTCAGAAGCATGCCTTTCCTTTGCGGCATACTCCTCAAGATCTATCAGTCGCTGGGGATAAACTGGGAGAGAGCGGGCAACGTCCGCTTTGCCGTGGTGTATAAGCCGCAGAGCGACGTACTGGACAGAGGTCTTGCGAAGGAACGGGCGCAGCAGATCGCTTCGCAGTGGAGCGACGCCATGCAGAGCGGGAAAAACGGCTCCGTGCGTGACTTCGTTGCGGTCGGCGACGTCGATATCAAGGTCATCGGCGCAGACAATCAGATCCTCGACAGCGAGGTGCCGGTGCGTCAGATTACGGAGCAGCTCGTTGCGAGAACGGGCATTCCGCCCTTCCTCCTCGGACTTAACTGGTCCACCACGGAGCGCATGAGCGCTCAGCAGGCGGATCTCATGACCAGTGAGCTGACAAGCATACGTCGTACGCTCGACCCGGTCATCGAAAAGATCTGCACGCTGTGGCTGCATATGCAGAGCTATACAAGTTTTCCGACAAGCTGCGACATATATCTTGAGCTTGACGGCAAGAAAATTGCGGTGGTGCAGAGCTACCGTGCCGAGTCCAAAAAGCAGAGCAGGCTTATTGAGGCGTTCGGCGAAAAAACTCCCGTTGCGGTGGTGAGCGCAGGTATAAGTCACCGACTGAGCCTCACGAGACTTTACGCAACGGACGAGGCAATATGCGACGGCATCGACTTCCACACGCTCGACGACTTTTCCCTCGTCATAGCAAAGCCGGACAGGAGAATCGTCTACTCCGGCTGCCGCTGGGAGAGCATCGAGGAAAACGGTGAGCTGGGAGAGACCGTCGCCGAAAAGGTGAGCATCATAGCGGCGGACAGAATGGAGCTTGAGGCATGACGGCGTCAATGCTTTTGCGGGATGCGGCGCAGCCCATGCAGCGACTGCGCTGGCTGGTGCTTAAAGAGTTTAACATCCTGCCCTTTTCCGACGAGGGAAGGGCGGTGGACGACGGGGAGCTGCTCAAGATGGCGGCACAGCTAATCCTCGACCGCAGGCTGAGCCCTGCGGACGTAAACCCCTCGTTTTCCGCAGAAAAGTTTTCGGAGGCGATGAAGCGTGGATAATGAACTGACGAGTCTCGCAGCGGAGCTTCTTGCGCTGCTCACGCAGGAGGGCACTTCTCGCGGAGCAAAGAGCGCTTACGATACCGCTGCGGAGAGTTTTGCGCCCGACGCCGAGGCCCCGTTTTCGGCGGAGCCTTTGCCGGGCGTACAACGAAGCCTCACGATAGAGGAAATCTCCGAGGGCTTCGAGCGGGCATCAAGGTGCTACGACTCACATTTTGAGCTTTATTAGGAGGTGGAAGCGTGCTTGCATTCATGAGATTCAAAAACTACATATGGCCGCACAATCCCAAGCGCTTCGAGATAGGCTTTGAGCGGAAGATCAGCTGCATGAAGCTGCCGTTTTCGGGTCACGTCGTGCAGGATCTCGGAAGCTGCGCACGGGTGTTTTCCGGCGAGGGCGAGTTCTTCGGCGAGGACGCATACGCACAGTTCCGCCGCCTTGCCGAGGTCTTTAACGAGGGCGGCGCGGGACTGCTTTCGCATCCGCTGTGGCCGAGCGTCAGTGCGGTATTCCAAAAGCTCAGCCTGCTTGAGGAGCCGGGGGAAAACTACGTTCGCTATTCCTTCCGCTTCGTCGAATACAGCGACGGCGGCACGGCACAAAGCCTGCCGGCGGCCGAGACGGGAAAGCAGGACGGCGTTTACACCGTCACCGAGGGCGACAGCATAGGCAAGGTTGCTCGATCGATCGGCATAAGCTCGGAGCGGCTCATGCGCTTAAACCCGGAAATCAAAAATCCGAACCTGCTCTCCGCAGGGCAGATCCTCAGAACGGAGTGAAGCTATGACGGGCTACATATACGATAAAAACGGAAAGGAGACCCTCCTGCCGCCGCTTCTGTCATGGGACATCTCCATCGGCAGCGGTGAGCCGTGCGACTCATTCGAGGTCTGCTGCGTCTATGAGACGAAGTACCTGAAGTCGCTCTCGCAGGCCTGCCGCTTCCGTGCCGCACACGAGGGCAAGATCGTGTTTTCCGGGCGCATCGACGAGTACGAGGTGCGACTCTCCGACGACGGCGGCACGGTGTCGGTCTGCGGACGCTCGATGGCTGCGCTCCTGCTCGACAACGAAGCCGAGGCGTCCGAGTATTTAAATCTCAGTCCGGAGCTTCTGGGTGAGCGCCACATAAAGCCCTACGGCATAAGCGTGTCGATAGGCACGGGCCTGAAAACGCTCTCCGGCTTTGCGGTGACGCAGGGCGAGAGCGAGTGGAGCGTCGTAAAGCGCTTTTGCAGTCTGTGCGGCTGCCCGGAGCCGAGGTTTTCGCAGGACGGAACGCTGCTGCTCGGCGTTCACGGCGGCGCTGCGGTGACGATTAACGACCGGAGCCCGATGGCGGAAATACGCCACAAAGACTGTCGCTACGGGATGATCTCCGCCGTTTTGGTCAAAAACCGCAGCACGGGCGCAAAGTACGGCGTTTCCAATCAGCCCTTCATAGACAGGGGCGGGGCGAGCAGACGTATAATTACCGTGCCGAGGAAAACGGGGGCGGAGGCGATGCGCTACACCGCCGCCTATCAGATAAAGCAGTCGGCAAAGGGAAAGTTCACCGTGAGCCTTAAGCTGCCGTCGCAGTTTCCGGCAAAGCCCGGAGACACGGTGAGCTTTGACAGCAGGCGCTTGGGGCTGAAGGGCAGCTTTACGGTCACACGGCTGCGTTCCTTTGCCGACGGAAGCGAGGCGGGGAGCGAGCTTGCTATGGAGGTGCGTACATGAGGATCGAGGAGTTCGGAAGGAAAATAAATGACGGAGCCGCTCTTTCGGTCGCACGGGTGAGTATCGGGGGAGAGGACCCGGCACTCGTTTCCGGGAAGGAGTACCGCAAGTGCGAGCTGCTTTGCCCCGGCGGGGTTCTGAGGATACCGAAAACGGGGGAGGAGCAGCTCCTCATAAAAACCGAGGACGGCTCCGTTTTGGTTGCCGGCGTGTGCGGCGTCGAGGTTCCGGAGGGGCTTTCCGAGGGCGACATACTTATTAAAAACGGGCTGGCGTCGCTGTGCCTTCGCAGCGACGGCAGCATCGAAATATACGGCAAAGTGCTTATAAACGGGAGTGAGCTTAATGGAACTGAGACTTAAGGACGGCAAATACGACAGCATCGGAGCAAGCCTTCGTACGGTGAGCGGAGCCGAGGAGCTTGCGCAGCGTGTGATGATGAAGCTTGCGGCAAGACGTGGCGGCTTTTGGCCCTTGCCGGACTACGGCAGCAGGCTGTACAGACTCGTAAGCGGCGAGCGTCCCAAGGACAGAGAGCTTGCGGTGCGGCAATACGTCGCCGAGGCACTCTGGGACGAGAGCGGCGTTACGCTCACCGACGTGCAGATGAGCTATCCGAGCGACGACACCATGCGACTCAGACTTTACTTTTCGTGGAGCGGAGGCAGCTTCTCCACAGACCAGATCATAAGGAGCTAAGCTATGAAAACAACGGAAGAAATATATGCGGCGCTCAAAGAAAACTTTGAAAGCGCTTCGGGGCTTGTCCTGAACGACGGCGGCGATATGGCTCTGCGCTTTACGGCGCTGGCGGCAGAGCTTGAGAGCCTGTACTACGAGGCGGACTTCGTTGCGACGCAGGGTATGCCGCAGACCGCAAGCGGGGGCAATCTCGACTACTTTGCCTCGCTCAAGGGACTGAGCCGTGTTCCCGCAAAAAAGGCAACGGGCACGATCACCTTCTACGGCGCAGACGGTGTGACGACTACCGTCGAAAAGGGTACCCGCTGCCTCGGCAACAACGGTATGGAGTACGTCACAACCGAGGAAAAGCGCCTTACCGCAGCGCTTGGAAGCTGCACCGTCGCTGCCGAAGCGGCGGTCGCAGGGGCTGCCGGAAGCATTGCCGCCGGGGGCATAGTCACGATGACGCTGCCTCCCGTCGGAGTCAAAAGCTGCAAAAATACCGTCCCGTTCTTAGGCGGCAAGGATGCCGAAAGCGACGAGGAGCTGCGCAAGAGAGTGCTTATGAGCTATAAGACCGTCATAAACGGCGGCAACAAGGAGTATTACAGGCAGCTTGCAATGAGCGTTGACTCGATCGTTGCGGCGCAGGTCATACCCAAAGAGCGGGGTGCCGGCACCGTGGACGTTATCGTGTCGACGCATGAGTACACACCGGCATCGGCGACCGTTGCAGAGGTGCAGTCGCTGATGGACGAAAACCGTGAGGTCTGCACCGACGTTCTCGTCCGCACGCCGCAGACCGTCCCCATCGGCGTTGCGGCGACCGTGACGGCAAAGGCGGGGCAGAGTCAGAAGCTCATCTGCGACAACGTGAAGATCGCACTTCAAAAGTACTTCGTCGGAGAACGCCTCGGCAGGGATGTGCTGCGCTCGGAGCTGGAGGAGATCATCGCCTCGGTGCCGGGCGTTGCGAGCTATGTGCTGACTCAGCCGGAGGAGGACTTCCTAATCGACCCCAACGAGCTGCCCGTCATCGGGGCGATAACCGTCACGGGAGGCGAGGCTTAATGGCATACGAGACCTTCCTGCGAAAAATACTTGCGCCGCTGAGGATATACGACCTTGACGGCGGCTACGGCGCAATTGAGATAGCCTGCGAGGGTGAAGCGCTCGATGGCGTATATAACAGGCTTGAGCGCCTTGACGGGCGCCGCAGGGTCGAGACCGCAACACAGGAGGAGCTTTCGGAGTACGAGGAGCTGCTGCCGTATCTGCCGATAAGCGAGAGCGTTTCGGATCGCAGAGCGGCGGTCGCCGCCATGCTCGGCACAGCAAACTGCTGCATGACGCTGCCTGAGCTTAACCGTGTTCTGCCGCTCTGCGGCGTTAAGGCGACGGCGCAGGAGACGGACGAGTCTTGCACGCTGCGAATAGTCTTTGACTCTGCGCCCGAAGACGAGTCGGCGCTTGCTGAGGTAAAGCACCGCATCGGGGAGATCGTCCCCTGTCACCTTGCGCTCGTGTACTCCTAAGCCGCAGCGCAAAAAGCCCACTGTGCGTAAAACACCGCACAGTGGGCATATTTTTTGCCTGTGTAAGTTCTTGCTTAAACATTCTTTTTTCTGAAAACAATTCCCTTGAACAGCATAAAATAGTGCTTTAATTCCGGCCTTTTCATATATACGATCAGAAATACGAGATTAGGCAGCACCGCACAGATTGCAGCCTTTGCCAAAAATGCCGGAAGTCCTTCCGACGGAAGCAGCCCGCATATCCGCCAAGTTGCGTAACCGGCGATCAGAGTTACCGCTGTGTTGAGGAAGTAGTCCTTGAAGTAAGGGCGTACACTTGACGCAAAGCCGTATTTGTAAAGCACACACGGTTCAATCCAAAGGCAGATGGTCACGGTGCTTATGGATGTTCCCAAGAGGATTCCTAATATTCCGTAGCTTTTTGCCAGTATTATCGATGCCGCAAGATTGATCAGAGACTCTGCGATCGGCTTGTGCCTGTCGTACCAATACAGTCCCATTGCTTCTCTGAAGGTGAGAACGCCTCGCCTCATAAGGGTGATGTAAAAGTTCAGCGCTATCACCAAGACGATTGACAGATCGAGTGTATATTCGCTTTTCAGCCAAACCGACGCAATGAAATGATTCGACAGCACAAATATTGCGATTGCGGAAAATCCTGCAAGCCATTGAACAAAAAAGTTGATTTTTTTGAATACCGTCATGGTATATTCTTTGCTCTCGGACGCATTCAGGTTTCCCACGCTTGCAGTTATGGAGTTGAATATCATCGCATATGCAGAGCTCAGACCGAGGGTAATCATCAGATAATTTGAGTATAAACCAACCGACACCGCACCGACGAAATATGCGATCAGCAAGTTGTCCGTACCGTTTACCACAACACCTCCCAGCTTATGAGCCATCATAGCCGATACGTTACGGGTAATCTCCTTTTTTTGGTGGGAAGGCAGAGGCTTAATATCTTTATCTGTTATAAAGGGATAGAGATGATTTGCTTTGTTTGCAAGCAGGGCGTTGTTTACTATTCCGCAGCCGATCGACAGGCAAAGATAAACAATAAAATCGTGAGTCAGATACAAAAACACACATTGGAGCAAGGCGCACACCATGGTTGATATGTAATTGTATTTAACTGTGATATATTGCTTTTGGTCTGCATTGATAAGCGACTGCTTGTACACGAAGAAATAGGATATTGCCGAGTTAAGAACGTAGAGGATGTATATCAGCTTTATGTTCGGAAGATCGGGCAGGTCTTTTATAAAATACGGCAGAAACGGAGTAAGAGATAGTCCGATTATCAAGACCACTATACCGATGATCGTGTACAGCTTCTTGTGCAGCGCCAGAATTGACAGCGTCAGCTCGTTGTCGTTCTCTGCCAAAGGCTTGTAGAGACTGAAGGTGATTGCACTTCCGACACCGAGTTCGGCCAACGAGAGCACCGAAAGAATATTTGAAAAGGTGCCGGTTAATCCGAGGTAGGCAACCGACAGCGTATCTATAAAAATTCTTCTGGTGACGAAGTTTGTCAACAGTGCTATGAGTTTGAAAAATATTGAAGTTTTAATGTTTTTCAGAGAATTTGATGTTCTGGACATTTTTGCTCCATTATCGTAATGTTGAACGACTTTCAACACTGATTGCTGTTGATGATTCTTTCAATCTTGCTGATGCGATTCGTATAATACTTTTCGTGTAAAGCCTTGAGATCGTGGGTTATTTCGATCTTTAACCTTCCATCTAAGATGTCGGTCATCCCGCTTAAAATGCCGCCGGCGCTGTTTTCAACAAAAGCAATACCGTTTGGGTCGGCACATTCCGACAGAACGTCAAGCTTTCCCGCCAAAACAGGGGTTCCGATGATGTTTGATTCAAATATTGTTAATCCATATGTTTCAACTTTTGAAGCACAGATATACCAGTCTGCATTTTTGATATAAGGATACGGATTTGCTTTCCACCCTAAAAAGCATACATTTGCAATGCCGCTATCTTTTACATAGCGCTCCAAGCGATCTCTGTCTTCACCGTCTCCGACTATCCAAAGCGAAAAATCGTATTGCTTTGTCAGCTCCTTGCAACTTTGAAGGATATTCATTATTCCTTTATTCTCACGCAACCGACTTACCGTAACGAATATCGGCTTGGAATTGATTGAAGGCAGTTCGATACTTTCGTTCGCCAAAGAAATTATTTCCTCAGCATTGAGCGGGTTGTATGCGACGGTTAAATTACCGGTATCACCGACAGCGGAAATAACAATGTCTTTTACGAGCTGCGAAACACATATTGCAGTATCAAAGGACTTGATGTAGCGGAACAACTTTTCTTTAGCCGTAAAAAGTCCGAAAAACTCATAATTAAAATGTATCCATGCAATTTTTGTGTTTGCCTTAATATGCGCTCCGAGTCTCAAGTATTGCTGGTCTTTAACCACGAGGAAAATGTCCTGCTTCGTTATCATCAAACGCAAAGCACAAAACAGCTGCTTAAATTTGAAAAGCATCCATGCAGCAGACCATTTCTTGCGTGCTGCTTTTGAACGAAAGGCACCCTTTATCCTGATGCTGTCTGAAAGCAATTCACGCCCTTCATCTGTACCGTCCAAAACAGTGACAGTGACATCGTATAGTTCAGATTTTGATGCTAAATAGTTGGCAACATCCTGCATGACCTTCTCAACGCCGCCGCCTGTTAATTGATTGCACAAAATTGTTACTTTTCGTTTTGACATTATTTTCCCTCTCTGCGGTACGGATTTTTGAGCTATATGCGCCGTATCTTATAATCTGTTTTTCGCATATGAGTTGCCTTTTGACTGTGTATTCTTGAAAAGGAGAGTTTCACTTACTTTCTGTCCCGTATATATTCGCCAAGTTCGCCGTGCAGCAGCATATCCAAAAGCCTTACGATACGGCTATGAGAGTAAAGGAAAAATCTAACTTTGCCATAATTCTTTTTTGCTCTGCGCATACGCAAATTGCCCTCTCGGGCTCTTTTGCTCCAATGAGAGGATTCGTAATGATGTATGCTGTATGTGTTGTCTGTAAGCATCAGTTCACCTGAGGAGTAGTCAAAGGGGCAGAAATATTCTTTGGGGTATATCTTGATCCCGTCAACCTCCTGAAGAACGTCTTCATCCGTCATACCGTGGCGCATTAAATACTCCGTTTGGTATTTTACACATGGAGCGGTGTTATATGAGCCGTCGTCGTTTAAGAAGGAAACGTTGTCGTAAGAATCTCGCAGGTCCTTTATAACCGCAAGCCCAGCTTCGGCACCAAAGCCTAAGCCTGTGGCAACACCGCCGGTGCAGCCGATGCCCATGAATGCTTTGTCCGAGAGCAAATCATCTATGCTTTTTACAAGCTCAACATCCGTGTCCAGATAAATACCGCCTTGCTCATAAATAATGTCAAGCCGTACATAGTCGGTAACAAATGCCCACTTCTTTGCATCATATGCCTGTTTCATATATGCGTTTTTAGTAACATCATAGTTGGACTCATCCCACCTGATGATCTCATAGTCCGGACAATACTTTTCCCAGCTTGCAATGCAGTTTTTGCCCAACTCGGTCATGGGATTTCCACCGAACCAGCAATAGTGAATCTTCTTAGGTATCATAGCATCACACCCTATCAGTCTCTGAAATAAAGATCTCTTGTGTACACCTTGTCCGCCGAGTCGGAAAGGCACGGCTCCATGCGGTTTGCGACTATAAGGTCGGAGCGCCGCTTGAACTCGTCAAGGTCGGCTATTACGGGTATGCCGTCAAATTCGCCGGACTTCAAAGTGGGCTCAAAGATCACGACGCTTGCGCCCGCCGACCTGAGTCTTGCGATGACGCCCCGTATGCTGCTTTCACGGAAGTTATCCGAACCCGCCTTCATGGTAAGACGGTAGATACCGACGACACCGCCGCCGGCTCTGCTCATTATCATTCGGGCTATGTGATCCTTGCGCTCGTCGTTTGCGGCGACCGATGCGCTGATGATCTTGTTGGGAATGCTCCCGAAGTTTGCGACGAGCTGCTTTGTGTCCTTGGGCAGGCAGTAGCCGCCGTAGCCGAAGGAGGGGTTGTTGTAGTGCGCACCGATGCGGGGGTCAAGGCACACGCCGTCGATGATCTGACGGGTGTTGAGTCCTCTCAGCTCGCAGTATGTGTCAAGCTCGTTGAAGTAGCTGACACGCACCGCAAGGTAGGTGTTCGCAAAGAGCTTTATCGCCTCCGCCTCCGTGGAGTTCGTGAACAGCACGGGCGTGTCCGCCTCAAGCGAACCCTCGGTGAGCAGCGACGCAAACAGCTCCGCATCCTCCTTCGTCGCCATGCCGCCCTTCGGTCTGCCGACCACGATGCGGCTGGGGTGCAGATTGTCGTAAAGCGCCTTGCCCTCACGCAGAAATTCGGGTGAGAACAGAAGCCTTTTGCAGGCAAATTTCCCGACGACGCTCTCCGAATAGCCAACGGGTACCGTGGATTTGATGACCACAAGCGCCTCGGGATTCACCCTGCCGACGAGGTCAAGCACGAACTCAACGGTGGAGGTGTTGAATATATTTCTCTCCGGGTCGTAGTCCGTGGGGGTGGCGATTATTATAAGCTCTGCGTTTTTATACGCAAGCTCCGCCTGCGTGCTTGCCCGGAGCGTGAGTCCCTTGCCGAGGTATTCGCTGATCTCCCTGTCGACTATGGGGGAGACGCCGCCGTTTATCTTGTCCGCCTTCGCAGGGGTCGTGGTGACCGCCGTGACCTCGTGGCGCTGCGCCAGCAGCACCGCTTGGGCAAGTCCCACATATCCTACGCCTGCAACCGCAATTTTCATATATCTCTCTCCGTTTATATGGTTTTCGGATACTTCGAGGTGTCCTTGCCCTGCGCCGTATCCATAATAAGCTGTGCCTCCATGCCGAAGCGCCGATCGACCGTCATAAACTTCTCCGTCGCCGTGCGATAGGCGCTGCGGCGAAGCTTCTCGATCTTCTCGCCGTCACTCGCCAAGGCGATGAGCATTTCGGCGGCCTCCTCCTCGGTATCGTAGACGAGGCAGTTTTCGTTGTCGTCGATAAATTCGTCGATGGAGTGATTGTTGTTCGTCAGCACGACGCTGCCTTCGCCCATCACCTCGTAGAAAATGTTGACTCTGTTCCATTCGCTCACGAGCAGGGTCGCAAGGGAGTTTCTCGCATATTTGCGGCACAGGCTCTGCGGCTTGCCGCCGACGAAATGCACATAGTCCTCGATGCCGTACTCGGTGATCACCTTTTTCGTGGCGTTGAGCATATCCCGACTGTTCATGTCGCCGATGAGGTACAGGTGCATTTTGACGCCTCGCTTATGCACCTCGCCGAGAATCCTTGCGGCTCTGTCCTGCCGTTTTACGTCGGCAATCCTGCCGACCATCGAGAGGCAGCTCGGGTCGTACACGTCGGGGTAGCTGCCGCTGCCGACATCGGGCTTCGTCTGC
>CAVFTS010000012.1:0-7429 GCA_963625655.1 Oscillospiraceae bacterium | reverse complement strand
GGCTTCGGCTGCTCGTCGGGGATTATCACCGCCGAGCGCCAGAAGTAGAAGTCGAATTTCTTCTTTTTGATGCCGAGAATGTCGTACAGCTCGTCGGCATGGCTACCGTCGTTCGTGGCGAGCAGAAAGCTCTTGCGGCTCATCATCGAGAGCGTTATGTATGTGTAATCCTTGAGCGCCTTTAAGCGGCGGCGGAAAACGCCCTTTACGGGTTCGAGGACGTTTGCCATCTCCTGCGTTCCGAACTGGCGCAGGGCGCAGGGGACTCCCATTTTTGCGGCCGTGCGCACGCCCGGGTGAGAGCCCTCCGACAGACCGTACACAAAGTCGTAGTGCCGTGCCTTGAGGCGCTTGCGGGTCTCCCGCATGAGCAGCAGCGGAAGCTCAAGCTTGCCAAAGGCTCCGCCGTGCTTTGACTTTATTTGAAAGAAGTTTTCCTTTTTGAAGTGTTCGCTTTCCGTGACCTCATGCTCTGCGTTTGAAAACAGCAGCAGGTCGATCGTATTTCCACGCTCCAAGAGCAGCTTGAAGGGGTAGAAAAACGCAGGCAGACCCGACAGCGTCTCCTCGTTCATGCCGCCGAGTATCGTGTCCACCGCAGGGTTATCAAAGGCTATGTAAAGAATCCTCATGCTGTTTATCCTGGCCTACCTTATAATTTCCGTTGTCAAATCACACAATAAATCATTTTATTATAATACCATAATCTTGTATAGTCAATCGCCGAAGAAGCTTAAAAGCTCCCGAAGTCAGCAACTTCGGGAGCTTTTTTCAATATTCCGATCAATCGTTGTCGACGTCGACGTAGATAATCTCGCCGGTGTGTCCGTTTATCTCGACCTCAAACTCAAGGCCGCCCTTGCGCAGCTCAACGCTGTACTCGTAGTACGCCTTGCCGATGTCGAAGCCGGATTCAAGGTCGCATTCAACGCTCTCAACAAAGATGTCGCCGGGAACGTCGGCGTAGTTGTCCTCAACGTAGCTTATCGCAAGCTCACGGGCCTCCTCACGGGCAATCTTGGTGTTGCCGTCGGCGTTGTTCGACCTTATCGAGTGGACGATAAGCACCGCAGCGCCGCCGATAATGGCTATTGCGAGTATCGCAACCACGAAGGCGGTGAGTATCGTCTTGAGGCTGTGCTTCTTTGCCGCCTTTTTGTATACGCCGCCGTCGGCCTCGCTGATGACGTTCGGCGCTTCGTTGTCGATGATCTCCGTCAGCTTGCGTGCTTTGGCGATCTCGGTGCGGACGAACTGAACCTCCTCGTCCGTTGCGGTCCCGTCAAGGAATTTCTTGTACGCTTTTTCAAAATCCATTGTTATACCTCCAGCTTTTTTCTTAAACCTTCTCTTGCCCTGTACAGGATGACCTTGACGTGATCCGGCGTTTTACCCGTGATCCCGGCAATCTCCTTGACGGGCAGCTGCTCAAAGTAGAACAGCGTAATGACCTCCGCCTGCGTCTGCGGGAGCAGATCTATTGCACGGTAGAGCGCTCGGTAGTCCTCCCGCCGGATTATCTCGTCGATGAGAGCGTCACGCTCTCCGGCAAGCTCCTCCGGCAGCTCCTCGCAGCGGCGAGTGCGCCTTTGCTCGTTGTAGTACAGGTTGCGGCACACGGTAAAGAGCCACGACTTAAAGCTGCGTATCTCGCCGTCTGCGGTCTCAAGCGCCTTGAAAAACGCCTCGGACACTATCTCCTCGGCTATGCTGCGCTCCTTCGACAGCGACAGCATGTACAGCAGGGCTTCGTTATAGTGTTTTTTGAACAGCTCCTCAATAACGTCGCTTTTCACCTTGGACTCCTTGTGCTTTAGTGTTGCCTCATAAAATCGGTTTCGTGCGTTTCGTATATAAGACACCGGGGCGGGCAAAAGGTTACACCCTTTTTTGAAAAAAGTCGAAAATATAAAAATGGAGAGCGTTACGCTCTCCATTTAAGTGTTGATTTGAGATCAGACGATACCCTGTGCCATCATTGCGTCGGCAACCTTGAGGAAGCCTGCAACGTTTGCGCCGAGCATCATGTCGCCGGGCTTGCCGCACTCGATGGATGCTGCGAGGCATGCTTCGAAGATCTTCTTCATGATGCCCTTGAGCTTCTCGTCGACTTCTTCAAAGCTCCAGCTCATACGCATGGAGTTCTGGCTCATCTCAAGACCGGAGGTAGCAACGCCGCCTGCGTTGGATGCCTTGCCGGGGGTGTAGAGGAGGCCTGCTTCCTGAACTGCGGAAATTGCTTCCGGAGTCAGAGGCATGTTTGCGCCCTCAAACACTGCGAATGCGCCGTTTGCGATAAGTGCCTTTGCACCGGCCTCGTCCATCTCGTTCTGAGATGCGCAGGGCATTGCGATGTCGCACTTGACGTTCCAGATGTTCTTGCAGCCTTCAACGTACTGAGAACCTGCGACCTCGTCTGCGTAGACGGAGATGCGAGCTCTTCTCTTCTGCTTGATGTCAAACAGAACGTCGAGGTTGATGCCGTTGGGATCATAGATGTAGCCCTTGGAGTCGCTCATTGCAACGACCTTGCCGCCGAGCTCCATGCACTTCTGAGCGCAGTACTGAGCGACGTTGCCGGAGCCGGAAACGACGACGGTCTGTCCCTCAAAGGACTTGCCGTTGTACTTGAGGACTTCGTCGGAGAAGTAGCAGATACCGAAGCCGGTAGCCTGGGTACGGGCGAGGGAGCCGCCGTAGGTCAGGCCCTTGCCGGTGATGACGCCGCCCTCGAAGCGGTCAACGATCTTCTTGTACTGGCCGTACATGTAGCCGACCTCACGGGCGCCGACACCGATGTCGCCTGCGGGAGTGTCGGTGAACTGACCGATGTGACGGTACAGCTCGGTCATAAAGCTCTGGCAGAAGCGCATGATCTCTGCATCGGACTTGCCGTGGGGGTCAAAGTCGGAGCCGCCCTTGCCGCCGCCCATGGGGAGGGTGGTCAGGGAGTTCTTCAGGATCTGCTCAAAGCCGAGGAACTTGATAACGGAGAGGTTGACGGAGGGATGGAAACGGAGACCGCCCTTGTAAGGTCCGATTGCGGAGTTGAACTGAACACGGTAGCCGCGGTTAACATGGGTAACGCCGTTGTCGTCGACCCAGGGAACACGAAACATGATCATGCGCTCAGGCTCAACAAAGCGCTCGATGAGGCCTGCCTTCTCCCATTCGGGGTGCTTGTCAACGACGAGCTGGAGGCTCTCGAAAACTTCACGGACAGCCTGAAGGAATTCGGGCTGATCGGGGTCACGCTTCTCAACGTCTGCGTATACACGCTTGAGGTATTCGTTGGTAATCATAGATTTTTCTCTCCTGTTCGAAAAATTTAAAAACAAACATCAAGGGAAGGGCTCGAGCCCTTGATTCCCTATCCTTTTTGATTTTAGTACCAAGCCCTTAAAAGTACAATTGTGAGAAATGCTGAATTATTGCGCAAATTTTAGAGCAATATTGACAAGGAAAATTAAAAATTTCACACACTTTGTTGCAAAAATTCCACGTTCAAGAAATTTCTGCTTGACATTTTATGCAATATGGGCTATTATTCAAAATGAAATTACGCAAACGCATAAAACAACAAGAAAGCAAAAACGCAAAAGCGTAAAAATAATTGAGCAGGATGGGGCGCAATTAGCAAAACGGATCGAGAGGCGGCGGAGCGCATATGTACGCCGCCGGAAAGACGCAAGACGCACAAATCAAATTAAAACCGCCCGAAGGGTTTCGGGCGGAGTGGGGATCACTTTTTGAAGAGTCCGAGCAGCTTTGAGACAAAGCTCTCCTCGGCGGGAGCGGGCTTTGCTGCACCGTCACGGGGGTCAAGCACTATCCACGGCAGCAGAATGTCGGAGACGACAAAGGTAAATTCGCCCTCGCCGGAGTCCTTGACGCTTATATTCATGCGGCTTATGCGATGGGTAAAGCCGGGGTCGCCGACGCTGCCTTCACAGCGGTACTCGGCGGTGTAGCGCAGCTTTTCGCCCTCGTCGTTCCAAGCGAGGGAGTCGGGCTTTATGATGTCGATGCCGAACTCGTCGAAGAAGCTGAGCAGCTCCGGGATGGAAAGGCAAAGCTGGGTGCTGAAATTCCTGTAGTAGGGTGTCTTGTTTTCGGATTTTGCTGTGTAGCGGCTGAGGTTTGCGGCGTAGTCGATCTCAAAGCTGCAGCCGGCCTTCGTGATATATTTCATGAGTATCGCTCCTTTGAACAAATGTCGGTGTGTACATTATATTTAAAGTGATATTTAAAGTGGACAATAAAGCAAAAAGACAAGCTTTCACTTGTCTCTTTGCTGGTGGGGGAAGGTGGATTCGAACCACCGAAGGCATCGCCAGCAGATTTACAGTCTGTCCCCTTTGGCCACTCGGGAATTCCCCCATATTCAATTGTCGGCACTAACGAGGTGGAGCTGGTGGACGGACTCGAACCCCCGACCTGCTGATTACAAATCAGCTGCTCTACCAACTGAGCTACACCAGCGCAACGCCAGCTTAAACATAATAGCAAACGAAGATTGTTTTGTCAACACTTATTTTGCGGAGCAACGAAAAATTTTGGGGAGGAATAAATATGAAGCTTAAAGAAATGTCGTTTCAATACAGGGAAGGCGCCAAGGCGTGCAGAGCGAGGGCAAACGAACTCAGGGAATCACTTTGGCAATGCACGGGCGAGACGGAGAAAATGCTCCTGCGCCGCCGCATTGCGATCCTGACCAGAATGGCAAACGAAGCGGCGGCGACGGCAAAGTACCTTTATAATTACTACGGAGGCAGAGATGAAAATGGCTATGACGGAATCGGAAAAGTATCAGGCGCTCAGACAGCTCGTGAAGCTCACAGACGTGACCGGACGGGGAAAAATGAGCGCATTGCGCCACGGCATGGAGGAGGTTTTGACACCGAGGCAGAAGCAGCTCGTACATATGTACTACATAGAGCAGAAGCCCATGCAGCTTATCGCCGAGGAGCTGGGGCTTGACGTGAGCAGCGTAAGCAGGACGCTCAAGCGTGCGAGAAATAATCTCTACACCTTCCTGCGCTACGGCGGCAGAAGCCTTTTGTGCGAGATGGAAAACTGAAGCGGTTTACAAGTCGCTGCGATTGTGGTAGAATTGTGTCGGCACATACTACGCTAAAGGAGCGAACCGTGAAAAGATCACATATAAACATTTGCGCACTTTGCCTTGCGATGCTGCTTTGCCTCACCGCCTGCGGAGAGAATGCCCGTGAGAGCGAGACTGCCGATCCGCATGCCGGACAGGTCGAGGTGTTTAACGGCAGCCGTGAGGTTTGGATAACGCCGCAGGAGGGCGTCCCCGTGAACACTCTCAAGTCCGACGACTTCGGCGTTGATGAGACGGGCAGACCGGTGTACGTCGGCGACGAATACGAGGCGGTGTACGGCATCGACGTGTCGTACTGCCAGCAGGACGTCGATTGGCAGCAGGTGAAGGACAGCGGTATAGACTTTGCGATCCTTCGCATCGGCGCAAGGGGCTACGGCAAGGAGACCGGCAACATAATTGAGGACGACTGCTTTGAAGCAAACTACGCCGCAGCAAAGGCTGCGGGAGTCAAGCTCGGCGTGTACTTCTTCTCTCAGGCAATAAGCGAGGAGGAGGCGGTCGAGGAGGCGGACTTCGTTCTGTCGATGCTTCAGGGCAAGAGCCTTGATCTTCCCGTGTACTTCGACTGGGAGCATATAAGCTACGACGAGGCACGCACGAACGACATAAACGGGGAGACGATAACCGACGCCTGCGTTGCGTTTTGCGAGCGAATAAAGGAGGGCGGCTTTGAGCCGGGCGTATATATGTACGCAGGGATGGCGTACTACGAGTACGATCTGTCCCGCCTTACCGACTACGACTTCTGGTGCGCAAGCATCGGAGACTATCCCTATTTTTACTATGCGCATACGGTGTGGCAGTACAGCTTTACCGGGCTTGTGCCGGGTATCGCCGTAGACTGCGACCTGGATATCATGTTTATCAAAAAGTAAACGGCGGAGGAAAGTACATGGAATCGGAAGTTTTTAAGATCATCGAAAAGGAACGGAAAAGACAGAACGAGAACGTCGAGCTTATAGCGAGCGAGAACTTCGTCAGCGAGAATGTACTCAAGGCGATGGGCTCATGCTTTACGAACAAATATTGTGAGGGCTACCCGGCGGTGCGCTATGACGGACTCGGCAGAAAGGGACGCTACTACGGCGGCTGCCTCTATGCCGACGAGGTGGAGGAATACTGCCGCAGAAAGTGGAAAGAGGTATTTAAGACCGACTACCATGTGAACGTGCAGCCGCACGCCGGCTCGCAGGCAAACTTTGCGGCGTTCATGTCGGTGCTTTCCCCCGGCGACACGATACTTGCAATGAACCTGAATAACGGCGGTCACCTGACGCACGGCTCCTCGGTCAACTTCTCCGGCAAGCTGTACAAAACGGTGTTTTACGACGTTGACGACAGAGGATTTATCGACTACGACGACATCGACGAAAAGATAAAGAAGCATAAGCCCCGGCTCGTTCTTGCGGGCGCAAGCGCATATTCGAGGGAGATAGACTTCGACCGCATCGGACGCATCATAAAGGAAAACTCCGACGAGACGTATAAGCCCTACTTCATGGTCGACATGGCGCATATTGCGGGGCTTGTCGCAGCCGAGCTTCACCAAAGCCCCTTCGGCATAGCGGACATTATCACGACCACGACGCACAAGACCCTCAGAGGTCCCAGAGGCGGCATGATATTCTGCAAGCCGGAGCTTGCAAAGCAGGTCGACGGTGCGGTGTTCCCCGGCTCACAGGGCGGCCCGCTCATGCACGTTATTGCGGCCAAGGCTGTTGCGGCGGAGGAAGCCTGCACCCCGGAGTACAAGGAGTACATCGCAGACGTCGTGCGCAACTGCAAGGCAATGGCGGACGAGTTTACGGCAAGGGGCTATGAGATAGTCACCGGAGGCACCGACAATCACCTGTTCCTCGTCGATTTTTCAAACACGCATCCGAAGCTCTCCGGCAAGGCGGTTCAGGATATGCTCGACGAACACGCAATAACGCTCAACAAAAACTGCGTTCCGAACGAGAAGCGCAGCCCGACTCAGACGAGCGGCGTCCGCATCGGCACCGCGGCAGAGACGACGAAGGGCAAAACTGCGGAGGACTTTGTGAAGCTTGCCGCCCGCATCGACGAGCTTATAACGGAGTATTATAAGACATTGTGATAATATAAAAAATCAGCTCGGCTTTTGGCACGGGCCAATAGCGAAGTAATTATGTAGGATACGGTGAAGTCCGAAATTTGAGGGGCTTCACCGTGTTCTGCGTTATGCAGAAACATTGAATCGTTTAGGGTTTTGCCGTATTTCCTCTATCATGGATTGCATTTCCTTCTCCGTGGGGATGGAGAAAAGTCCGACGGCGGTGA
>CAVFTS010000011.1:0-55809 GCA_963625655.1 Oscillospiraceae bacterium | reverse complement strand
AATGCGCAGATTGAGCAGGGGACTGTGCATTGCACTGTGTATTGCATTCTGCTCTCGTTTTGGCTACGGCTATTATGTTGAAGAAAAATGCGGATGTCTGCAAAAATTTTCAATAAGCGGTTGTAAAACAGTCTCGCGCGGGGTATAATGCTATTGAAGAAAAATGCAGGTACCCGCAAAAATTTTCAATAGGAGGCATGAAAGTATGGTCGTGAAAAGAGACACCTACCTGAACGAGCTCATCAGCAAGAAGCACAACGGCCTTATCAAGGTTGTCACCGGTGTTCGCCGGTGCGGAAAATCCTATCTGCTGTTCAACTTTTTTAAGGAACATCTTCTTTCCGAAGGAGTGGACAAAAAGCACATTATAGAAATTGCTTTTGATGCTTTTGAAAACAAGCAGCTTCAAGACCCTTATGTGCTGATGCCGTATCTGAAAGAGCAGATCGCGGATGACGGAATGTACTATGTACTGCTTGATGAGGTGCAACTTTTGGACGAGTTCGAGGCTGTCCTCAACAGCCTTATCCGTATGGAAAATGTTGATGTGTATGTGACTGGCAGCAACGCCAGATTTCTGTCTAAAGATGTCATCACGGAGTTTCGTGGCCGTGGCGATGAGATTCATATGTTCCCACTCAGCTTTTCCGAATTCATGTCGGTTTACCCCGGTACGAAGCAGGATGGATGGAACGAGTATATGCTTTACGGTGGGCTTCCACTCGTCCTCCGTTTTGAAAAGCCGGAAGAAAAAATTGCTTTTCTAAAATCACTCTTTGAAGAGACTTACATTTCAGATATTGTTGGTAGGCACAAAATTCGCAACCGTGCCGAGCTGGAAGAGCTGTTGAACATTCTTTCTTCTTCTATCGGCTCTCTCACCAATCCGAACAAACTATCAGCCACCTTCAAGAGCGTAAAGAAAAAGACGATCAGCAATGCGACCATTACCAGATATATCGAATATCTGTGTGATGCGTTTCTGATTGACAGCGCAGTACGTTATGACGTCAAGGGAAAAAAGTATATCGACACCCCGGTTAAATACTATTTCACCGATATGGGGCTACGCAACGCACGGCTGAACTTCCGTCAGTTGGAGGAAACTCACACGATGGAGAACATTATTTTCAATGAGTTGAAGATCAGAGGCTTCAATGTAGATGTCGGTGTTGTGGTAGTCAATGGGAGCGGCAAGGACGGAAGCAGCGTCCGTAAGCAGCATGAAATAGATTTCGTATGCAACAAAGGCTCCAAGCGTTACTATATTCAGTCGGCTTACGCTATCCCAGATCAGACAAAAATGGAACAGGAACAGCGCTCCTTGATGATGACTGGCGATGCTTTTAAGAAAATCATTATTACTAAAGATGCACCAGCACCGTACTATAACGGAAGTGGTGTGCTGATTATGAGCATCTTTGATTTCATGCTGAATCCAGACAGTCTGAACCTGTAAATAGATTAGCAGTAAATAGATTAGCATAATGAAGTTTTTGCATCTTTTGCATACGCCGCTCTGCAAAATCAGCTCGACCGGCGAAATTGAGCAGCGGTTCCGCTTAAATTGAGCAATGGGACCGCCCGGATTGAGCAGTCCCACCGCTCAGGTTGAATATGGACAGCACAAAACTGTCAGAGTATCATAAATACGGTCGGAGTCAGATGTCTTGCAGCCCCTTCCGCTTGCGCATGGATTCCTTGCCTCCAATAACCACGGTGTAAGCATCGTGGACAATACGGTCGCAGATGGCATCAGCCAACAGTGGATCGGATAGTTTCTCCGGCCAGCCCGGAATGTCAAACTGGGAGCAGAAGATTGTGGAGTTTCGCTTGTACCGGGACTCCACGATTTCCAATAAGTCCCTGGCTTCCGTTTCTTTCAAAGGGTACAGAAGCCATTCGTCAATAATGAGCAATGCGTACTTCCTGTACTGGGCCATGAGTTTGCGGATGGTGCCGTTGCCTCTGGCAATTTGGAACTCTACCAGCAAGTCCGGGAGCCGGATGTACTTCACTGCATAGAACCGTCTTACAGCAGCCATGCCCAGTGCACAGGCCAGATAGGTTTTGCCGCTGCCGGTGGCTCCCAGCAGGATAATATTATGGTGCTCCTGGATGTAGTTGCAGGTGCTGAACCGCAGCAGTTCCTCCTGCTTTAGCCCTCTGTCGGGCAGATACTCCACATTTTCCAAGCAAGCTCCCGGATCCGAGAAGGTTGCCTGCCGGATCAGTTTGTTCAGATGGTTATTCTTTCGGGCATTCCATTCCGCATCCACCAAAAGACCGAGGCGGTCCTCAAAGGCCATGTTTTGAAACTGCGGATCGGCAAGTTGGTCCTTCAGTGCGTTGGCCATAACGCTCAGCCGCATTTCACGCAGCTTAGATACCGTTGTTTCTGTCAGCATCACTTGTTCCCCCTTCCGTAATACTCGGCTCCGCGGGTGAATCCGTACTGGGAAGAGGACGCCGTTGCCGTACTCTGCTCGGGGATGGCTTTATCCTGGCCGGATGCCAGAATAGCCTGAATATTCTTGAGAGAAGGGCGGGGCGTGTATTCCAACGCCCGTTTGCAGGCATTCTCCAGCCGTTCCGGGGTGTATTTGTCCGCCAGCTTCAGCAGACCCATGCAAGACTTGTAGCCCTGTTGCTCTACCTTGTAGCTGCTGAGAATGGCTTGGACAGCGACCTGCGTGTTGCTGCCGACCTTACCGGCCCAGTGAATGAAGCGTTCACCGTTCCACTGGACATACTTCTGGTGTTCTGGCGGCATATGCTCCTGGATCGTACTGTACTGGTTAAACCGTCCATACAGCCTGGGATGGGAGCAGATGCGGTTTCCACCGTAGAAAACCTCCACGGTGGCTTTGGTGAGCCGGACATCCACTTTCTGCTTGATGTACTCAAAGGGAACAGAATAGTTCATGCGCTCCACAGAGATGTGGTAATTGGGTCCCACCGTGGCCACCTTCCAAATTGCCAACTCAAAGGGTCTGGGAGGTAACGGGCGTAGGAAGGGCCTTTCTTCCGCAAAGCTGCTGGCCCGGCTGCCATCCCGCTTCTGGAAAGGCTTGTGGTTGAAAGTTTCCAGCCGTTCCCAAATCGCATCATTCAGTTCCGGCAGGGACAAAAATTGGCGATTTCGTAATGCAGCCAAGATGAAGGTGGAGATGATACCGACGGTACCCTCAACAGCGGCCTTATCCTTGGGAGCACGAACTCTGGCAGGCAGAATTGCCGTGCCGTAATGCTCTGCCAGCTCCTGGTACGATTTGTTGAGAACGACTTCATCCTTCCCGTGCTTTTGCACACCGGTTTTCAGGTTGTCGCACTGGATGATCCGAGTAATGCCGCCGAAGTATTTGTAAGCATTCACATGGGCAGTGGTCCAAGCCTCCTGGTTCATGGAGAAAAAGGCCTCCACATAGCTGTAGCCGCTGTATGGCAGTGTCGCCACAAACACATAGGCCGGAATAATTTCTCCGGTATCCGTATCGATAACAGCGGCAGTATCGCCGGCCCAGTCCACCTGCATAACCTCACCGGGCTTATGATTCAGGTGCATGGTAGCGTTGGTTTTAGCCAGATAATCTGCGTAATACTTGTTGAACTGGGTTGACTGGTACGGAATCTCGCCCGCCGCCCGGCACTGGTCGCAGTATTCCAGCCACAGCAGGTTCAGGGTGACGCCGCTGCGCTGGAGTTCCTTGTAGATATTTACATCGTAAAATACGATGCATATCTACATTTTACCGCAGTGCTCAACGACGGCGGCAAGGGTGCTCAATCCCGCCGGAATGGATGCTCAATTTGAGCGGTCTCGGTGCGCAATCTCGCGCGGAATACTCAAATATACGCAAGAACCACCGTTTTTGCTTCCTGAAAACAGTGGTTCTTTGACAGACTGAGGAGAAAGCAAAAAAATTCTTTGCTTTCTCCTTTTGTATACGAATCATCTGTATGCGATGACCTCCGTTATGGCAGTGTCGTCCCATGTATCACCTTTGTAAACACTCAGAATGGTTATGCGAATGTAACTTGTGGTCACGATGTCATTCAGAGCAAGCGTCGCATAAGACATACCGTCCGGCAGGGTGTATGTACATGATCTGCCGTCGGAGAATTCAATGAGAATGTCTTTAGGACGGTTGTTTCTGTAATAAGCGCCGGTAGTCTTAGCGTAGCCCGGAAGGATGGAGATATACTTTATCGAGGTTTCGCCGTCGAAAAACAGGGTCAGATACTCGCCCTCGCCGTCGTCATCCGCATCCTCCTGCCATGAGGTGGAGGTGTTATTGTCGATTGCATTTTCGGCTGAATACAGTATGCCTTCGCTGTATAGCTGTGAGCTTGCGGTCGCACTTTTAAACCATATTCGGGTAAGCCCGGAGGGGTCACCGAAGTATTCCGATGCGTACAGCTCAACGGCACCGGTGCTCGGTGCAGAGGTCGGATCATTCGAGGCTGCGTAGCCGTCAGAGGGGTTATCGCTATGTATAATGCCGCTTGAATTTCCAGAGTTGATTAAGGCATAGCCTGCGACGCCGACGGCAATCAAAAGTACGATAGCAATGCACAAAAACGGTGTGAGCGACGAGCTCTTTTTCGTGCTTGTGACCCTCGGCGGAGGCGGAGGAGGGACGTTCCTGACATTAGGGGCGGGCTGAGGCTGCACCCTTTTTGCGGGTGCGTTGCGCTGCGGCGCAACGTGTTCCTTAACGGTTTTCGGCTCCGGCGTGACCACAAAATTACCGCCGCCGTGAAAGATGCCGACGGTTTCGGCACCCGAAACGCTCGGCAAGGGCTCGGCACAGTATGAGGCGGTCTTGGAATCGGGTTCGGTGGCGTCCGAAGGCGTGGGCTTTTCAGCGGGGGCTTCGGTGGTCGCAGTGCTTCTGTTGCCGAAAATGCCGACGGTTTTGTTGAGCGAGGACATGCCTGCGCTCGTGCCGTCAAGCAGCGCCTCCAAGTCACGGCGCATATCGGTGGGGGTCAGGTAGCGGTCTCTGGGCAAGTATGCGCAAGCCTTGAGGATAACTCGGGAGAGCGCCTCGTCCGCATTTGCGGGAGCGGGCAGGGCTTCACCCTTCATCCTGCGCATCAGCGCCTCGGTCTTTTCGGCGGGAAGGACGGTGCTCTGCGTCGCCGAGATGAAGGGCGAACGACCGTTGTTCGTGTAGTTATACAGCACGATGCCGAGGGAATAAATGTCGACGCTGGCGCCATACGGCGCACCCTTGTAGACCTCGGGCGCCATGTAGGTGTAGGTTCCGGTTTTTGTAAGCTCGCTCGTCGTCTTGTCGATATTTTTCGCAATGCCGAAGTCGCCGAGTTTAAATCTGCCGTTTTTCGAAACAAAGATGTTTTCGGGCTTTATGTCACGGTGGATGATGCTGTTTTTGCGGCACAGCTCAAGAGCGCTGCAAATGTCGATGCCCAGGCGAATAATGTCGTTGCGGGAGAGAGGGTAGTCCGCCGTGTATTGAAGCAGGGGAGTGAGCAGCTCCATGCGGATAAAAATGTCCCAGCCGATGCCGGACGTGTGTTCTCTGACCTCGTGATCCTCGTAGCTCACAATGGTGCTTTCGCCCTTGAGCTGCGACATGATGTTAAACTCTTTGGTGATGCCGTCAACAATACTGCGGAAGTACTTTGTAACGCCGTCGGGCCCCGTGTTTTCGGCTGCGACCTGAGCAAGCTCCGTCTTGCTGCGGGGGATGGTGATCACCTTGAGCGCAGAGCTGTATGTACCGCTTAGGTCCCGATGCTCGATCTCGAACACCTTTCCGAAGCTGCCCTCGCCAAGCTCCCTGACGATGTGCCACTTCCCGAATATGGGTTCATATTTTTTGTAATAGCTTATATCCATGAGTCCGCCTCGCTATGAATTGTAATGTTTCGTGGCGGATGTGAGAGCCTCGTTGCCCTTATGAATACTAATACCTGCCCACTGCGTCTCGGAGCCGGAGTAGTACACGTCGGCAAAAGAGACGCAGCCACTGAAAGCGTAATCACCGATGCTTGTTACGCCGCCTTTAATAACAACTGCTTTGATGGCAAGCTTACGCCATGGAGCTGAGTTTAAGCCGAGATCATTGTAGTCAAACATATTACCGTTGCCCTTAATCGTCAAAATGCGGTCGTTGAATGTCCACTTAAGACTATCACCGCAGGAGCCGGAAGTCTTGGGCGGAATGGATAGTAGTGATAATGCAATGAGTAAAAGAGCGACGATTGGAGGCGCAAGAAGGCTCGCCCCATCAGTTTGTACAGCCAGCGCAATTGCCACCACAGTTGTCAGCACTATTGACGGCACATAACAGGCGGCAGGCAGTAGTTTAAGCCTTTTCTTTTTTGCCGCCTTGTCCGAATCGCCCGTACTGCTTTGAGGCTTGTCCTCGGTGTGGGACTGCATTTCCTTTTCGGGAGGGGGTGCGCATGGCTCAATTTCACTTTCCGACTTAGGTGCATCGCTCACGGTGGGAAGCTTCACGGGCTCATGGACCGTGGACTCCGTCGAAGCTGCCTTGCTGCCGGAGAAGATGCCGACCGTTCCGACGTCAGAGAACGTCGGAAGCGGCTCCGCAAAAAATGCGGTGGTCTTTGATGCGGGCTCGGCGGTCTCCGATGCGGGTTCCGCAGGAGCCTCAATTTTCTCTGCGGGAGCATCGACTTTTGCCGTGCTTCTGCCGCTGAAAACGCCGACGGTCTTTTCAAGGTCGGGCTGCTGCTCGTCCCCGACAAGCAGAGCCTCCAAGTCACGGCGCATATCTGCGGCACTGCGGTAGCGCTCCTCCGGCTTATATGCGCACGCTTTGAGAATGACTCTTGCCAGCTCCTCGTCCGCATTTGCGGGGGCTGGCAGGGCTTCACCCTTTATCCTGCGAACCATGGCAGACTCACGGTCTGCATACTTTATCGGGGCGGGGTAAGGGGGCAGAAACGGCGTGCGGTTGTTATTCATAAAGCGGTACAGCACGATGCCGAGGGAGTAAATGTCGACGCTTGCGCCATACGCCTCGCCCTTGTAGACTTCGGGCGCCATGTAGGTATATGTACCCTTCTTCGACAGTCCGCCCGTGGTTTTTTCAACGGTTTTTGCGATGCCGAAGTCGCCGAGCTTGAAGTCGCCGATGTCGGAGTAGAAAATGTTCTCCGGCTTAATGTCACGATGAATGATGTTGTTCTTGCGGCAGAGCTCAAGCGCCTTGCAGATGTCGATGCCGAGCTTTATAACGTCACTGCGTGAGAGCGGGTTCTTGTTCACATGGTCGAGCAGCGGCGTAAGCAGCTCCATGCGGATGAGAATGTCCCAACCGATCTCGCCCTTATGCTCGACGACACGATGATCCTCGTAGCTGACGATGTTGCTGTGTCCCTTGAGCTTCGACATAAGCACAAACTCAGCAACCATCTCCTTGACAAAGCCGTGAAAGTACGAGGTCGCACTTTGCTCGTCCATGCCGTCCGCCAAAACACTCTTGACCTCACTCTGACTCTGCGGAATGGTGATCGCCTTGAGCGCAGCCTTGTAGGTGTAGCCGAAGTCATGGCGCTCGATCTCGAACACCTTGCCGAAGCTGCCCTCTCCGATCTCTCCGACGATGCTCCACTCCCCGAATATCGGCTCATATTTTTTGTAATAGCTCGTATCCATACTTAAAACCTCTCTATCTAAATCCCAAACTCAAAACATTTTCACCTTACAGCCCGCAAACTTCAGCTTCTGCAACGTCTGTGCAGAGAGACCGTTTTTCTTGACGCTGAGACCACGTACGTCATCCGGAAGCGGGTTCATGTACGAACACAGCAGATCAATTATCTGCGCATTCGGCCAGCGGAGAATGCAGTCTCGCAACACGCTTGAGCGGCTTTTGTCATTGAATATAATCTCACGACAGGGATTTGCGCCCCTGCTGAGCAGGAATGCGACCAGATCTGCGCTGCCCGTCCAAATGGCTTCGGCAAGGAGCGGCGTCTCGGAATTGTAATTCTTTTCGACGCAGTTTACGTCGGCGCCCGCATTGATGAGCATTGTCATTATTGCATTGTTCGGACACTCGACAATGCAGTCCCGCAGGGCGAGGTAACGGAGCGTGCCGTCCGACTTCACTCTCTCTGCGTTGGGATCGGCGCCGTAGCTGAGCAGGTGCGCCACCATCTCGGCGTTGCCCTTGTTGACCGCACTTGACAGGACGGGGATGCGGAAGTTGCCGTTTTGCTCAACGTAATTCACATTGGCTCCGGCGCTTATCAGCAGCTTTGCAATGTCGTTGTTGGGGTAGACGGCAATACTGTCGCCCAGTGCGCTGCAGCGGTTGCCGTTTTTGAGCGTTCGCTCGGCGTTGGGGTCTGCACCCTTGCCGAGAAGAAGCTTTACCGTCTCCACCTTGCCGCAGCTTATGGCAGCGGAGAGGACGGGGATTTTGGCACCGTCCATAAGTCCGACATAATTCACATCGGCTCCGGCTTCGATCAGGAGTTTTGCAATTTCGGCATTTGGCCAAACGGCGATACTGTCGATCAATGCAGAAGAAAAATCTCCGTCATCAAAGATACGCCGACAATTGGGGTCAGCGCCATTGCCGAGAAGAAGCTTTATGATCGCTGCGTCACCTTTATGGATCGCACCGCAGAGAACGGGAATTTTGTTGTTGCCTTGAAGTCCGACATAATTCACGTCGGCTCCGGCTTCGATCAAAAGCTTTGTGATCTCGGCATTCGGCCAAACGGTGGCGCTGTCTCTTAATGCGCTGTAGCGGCTGCCGTCGGCCAACACTCGCTCACAGTTGGGGTCTGCACCCATGTGAAGCAAGCGTTCAACCATCCTGACGTTGCCTTCGCAGATGGCGCCGGAGAGAACGGGAAGCCTCACACCGCTAACGCTTCCGATATAGTTCACATCGGCTCCGGCATTGATCAGAATACTTGCGATCTCATCGTTCGGCCAAACTAAGATGCTGTCGAGCAAGGGACTGTAGCGGTTTCCGTCGGCTAAGATTCGCTCGCAAGTGAGGCTTGCACCCTTGTTGAGCAATACCTCAAGCATTCGCACATTGCCGTTGTTGATGGCAGCGTGGAGGACGGGGAATTTGACACCCTTAGGCGTTCCGATGTAGTTTACATCGGCACCGGCGTCTATAAGGAGCTTTGCGATCTCATCGTTCGGCCACACGGAGATACTGTCGATCAATGGACTGTAACGACTGCCGTCATCCAATATTCGTTCACGGTTGGGGTCGGCACCGTTGCGAAGGAGGTATTCAAATATTTTGACGTTGCCGGCGTGTATTGCGGCGGTGAGAACCGGAACCTTGCTACCGCTGATGGTCGCAGCGTAATCCACGTCGGCTCCGGCTTCGATCAGAAGCTTTGCGATCGCATCATTCGGGAAATGGCTGATGCTCTCATACAGTGCGCTGCAGAGATTGCCGTTGTCAAGCGTTCGTTCGCAGTTGGGGTCTACTCCTTTGGCGAGGAGCTGCGACACCGACGCAATGTCGGCGCATTTGATCGCATCCATCAGCGCCTTTTTGTCGCCTTCGCCTGCAAGCGTGAATGAACGGGGTGCCTGACGCTTGGGCGGATTTTCAGCTTTGTCAAAGGCAGCGGCTTTTTGCTCGGTATTGCTTGCTTTGCCGGAATTAAATATGCCGACCGTTTCGCCCTTGAGCGCAGTCTTGCTGCCGGTGAAGATGCCGACGGTCCCGACGGTAGAAGCCGTCGGCAGCGGCTCGGCAAAAAATGCGGCTGTCTTTGATGGGGGTTCGGGTTCTTTTACGTCTGTCGGCTCCGCTGCGGGAGCATCGACCTTCGCCGTACCGCCGAAAACACCGACGGTTTTTTCGGATGACGACACGTCGACGCTTCTGCCGTCGAGCAGTGCCTCAAGATCACGGCGCATGTCGTAGGGATTCAGGTAGCGGTCTTTGGGGCTGTATGCGCAGGCCTTGAGGATAACTTTTGCCAGCTCCTCGTCCGCATTTGCGGGAGAGGGGACAGCCTCGCCCGCCATTCTGCGGGCCAGAGCCGTATCGCTGTCCGTGAACCTTATCGGAGCGGGGAAGGTGGGGAAAAACGGGAGCCTGCTGTTGTTCATAAAACGGTACAGCACGATGCCGAGCGAGTAAATGTCGACGCTTGCGCCGTACGGCTCACTCTTATATACTTCGGGCGCCATGTAGTGATATGTGCCCTTTTTCGACAGTCCACCCATGGTTTTCTCGACCGTTCTTGCAATGCCGAAGTCGCCGAGCTTGAAGTCGCCGAGGTCGGAAATGAAAATGTTCTGCGGCTTGATGTCTCGGTGAATGATGTTGCTTTTGCGGCAGACCTCAAGCGCCCTGCAGATGTCGATGCCGAGCTTTATGACGTCGC
This sequence comes from Oscillospiraceae bacterium, assembly GCA_963625655.1. Lineage (GTDB taxonomy): Bacteria > Bacillota > Clostridia > Oscillospirales > Oscillospiraceae > F23-B02. Next base: position 45,432 of record CAVFTS010000011.1, on the reverse strand, counting down.
TGCGTGAGAGGTCGTTTTTGCGTGTATAGTCGAGCAGCGGTGTGAGCAGCTCCATGCGGATAAAAATATCCCAGCCGATGCCCTCCGCATGCTGTATGACGTCATGGTCCTCGTAGCTGACGATGTTGCTGTGACCCTTGAGCTTCGACATAAGCACGAATTCCGCAATCATCTCCTCGACAAAGCCTTTGAAGTACGACGTGACGCTTTGCTCGTCCATTCCGGAAGCCAAAATGTCTTTGACCTCGCTCTGGCTCTGCGGGATGGTTATTGCCTTGAGCGCCGCCTTATATGTGCCGCCGAAGTCACGGCGTTCGATCTCGAACACCTTTCCGAAGCTGCCCTCGCCAAGCTCTCTGACGATGTGCCACTTTCCGAATATAGGTTCATATTTTTTGTAATAGCTTATATCCATTAACTCCACTCCAAACTATTGAAAGCCAGTTTAGTATAAATGTATATTCTCTATTATTATATAATTTCGTGGGAAGTAATGTCAACGACAATATGCGGCGTTTTTGAACATATTGCGCAAAAATATGCGAAAAAACGCACCCGAAACGGGTGCGTTTTCGCTATTGTGTTTAAATCCGCAAATGCATGCGGGGAAAGCGCCGGCGTCGGCACGGATCACAATGCGGAACGTTCAGATCAGCAGCAAATGATCGCCGTTGCGGATGCCGTATTCCTCAAGCACTTTGTCCTTAATGAGCAAAATGTCCTTTTCGGCAAAGCATAAAAATTCGGTTCCGGATGATTTGTAGGTCTGATTTGAAAGCTCCTCGACAGCTTTCGCTATAAGCTCCGTTACCTGACGAACCGTCAGAAACGTGGGTATACGGACATCATAATGCTCTGAAATTGCAGGAACACCTACATCTACAAGTGTTTTCATTTGGTTCTCCAACAGATTTACATTTTGTCTAAAATATTGAGAGTGTAGATAGCGTCCTCAATATGAGAGGCAACGCTTGTGGTGTTAGAGACGGTCTCATACATTGATTCAAGAAAGTCGATTCGACGTTGAATGCGTTCCGTTTGATCTCGCACATATTGCCGCAAAAAACGGTAGTTGCCCAAGGAGTCCGAAGCCGCCGAAGGGCAAAGCTGTTCAATTGCGGAGACTTCACGCCGTTCGTCCTTAAGAACCTGAATGAGCTGCGACAGCCGATCACCGTCTATTACAAAAGGCATGGGAAATTAAACTCCGGCTGCTGCTGCAGGAGCAAGAGACGCCAAAGCGTCAAGAGCAGAAATGGCGTTTTCGATGGTCTGCTGAGCTTCCTCGGATGCTCCGCCGTACCGCTCAACAATGTTATTGTACTGGACGAGCTGAAACTGGATTTGGGTAAGAGAACTTTTGGTGTCAGAAATTGCAGTTTCGAGCGCTCTTCCTGTGGCCAGACCATTAGTGTCATCCCAGAATTCAGGAAGCTGATTCTTGTAATTCTTCAAATTATCGATATGAGTGAGCAGCATTGAAGCGTAGCCTTCAAGCTCATTTATCTTGCCCTGATAGAAGCTCTGTGAATATTTTAACATGATAGATTAACCTCCGATTTTAGATTTAGTGACTTCAGCATCAGTGGTGAGGTCTTCGTGAGCTTTCTTAAGCTTGTCGATACCGCTCTTCAGATCGTCCATAGCGTTGGAAAAAGTTTTGCTGAGAATGTTGCCGTAATTCTCGATTTTTTCACCGATGCTGTGCAGGACATGGATCAGGGGATCGTCATCCTCTTGAAGTGCCAGCACACATGCAGCAACCTTGCTGTTGATCTCAGTAACGAGCTTCAGCTCGTTCCGAACCTCCTCATGCCACAATAAAGCACGTCCTCATCCAATGAAATTTTCTCCATTAAATATTCCTCCTTTAACTATTTATTTGAATTTCAATGGTTCTGACTATTTTATTTAATTCTTCAAGCTCTTCGTCAAGGGTAGCTTCATAAGGGTCAACAAAATTGCCTTGACAGCAGCTTTTAAATTGCTGGCGATCCTCTTCCATCAATGTCTTGAGTCTTCTTAGACGGTAGAGGCATTCATTAAGGTCGTTCATCTCTTTTGACCTCCCTGTTTATGCAAAAATGTTCAGCGTATCTTCGTCTTGAGCTTCGACGGTGATCTCACCGCACGGCATAAGGATGGGATAATACCTTCTCCGATACTTCATAATGCCGGTGTTGAACGGAAGCATTGCGGGAAGCTGCTTTTCGGACATCGGTATAGCGCCGCATATCGTCTGCTTATCAAACCTTCCGCCGAGCAGAAGAGCATCGCCGTCCATGTTGTAGCCTCCGAAAAACAGACCGTGATTGCCTTTTTCAAAATCCGTGGGATCATAGAAAGCCATTGAGTGAATATTGTATTTACCCGTGACATTCATCGTTTGATCAAACAGCATTCCCGTAAGAATATCAAGATTTTCGGACACGTCAGAGATTTTTTCAAACAGCACCATAACAGGCTCCGTTTTTGAATAAACAAACTTGTCTAATGCAGCTTGATTTTCTGCGGCGCTTTCGTCTATCAGCTCGTCCTGACAGTGCTTTGCACGCAAGGCTTGACGGTCTTTGATCATGCTCATAATGTCGTTTTGCAGCTTGGCCAGCTCGGAAGATACGCAGGAAACGAACTTGATCCGCTTATATCTGCCGATGACTTCGGATATTTCCGGCAAGTCAAAAAGACTGCCTGTGCTTCTTTTGACTACATAAATATCCGTGGCACTTCGCATGGAAGCACAGAGCAGATTCTTGAGGACCGGAAGATCCCCGCTCGGATTGCCGCAGTAGACACTCAGGTTCGAAAGCTGGCGTAAGGGTAAAGCGACCGGCTTCCCGTTGGCTTTCGAATAGCCCAATGGAATCCTATCCGCTTTGAATTGATCTGAAAATTCGGAGTATTCGGCGGTCTCGGATATGACCGGCATCCGTCGGGCTTTTGCGGTAAAATCAGAATTCTCTAAGATCTTAGTAAGCTCGTCTTTAAGCAGCCGCACTCGCTGCTTGTCGTCCGCAAACGCTTCATACATTGCCGCATGGAATTCGAGTGGAGCGCCTTCGTAATTAAACATACCTCGTCCTGGCATTTCGGTAGGCACATAATTGACTTTGCAGCCAAGCACATCGCCGTAGTCGTATTTGTCTTTCATGTGCAGGCAAATACGATTGCCAAGCTCCTGCTTTATCTTGGAGCCGATCTCGTTTGCGTGACTGCATGAGACAATGTATTTAATGCCGTAAGCGGTGGCGTCCTTTATATATTCGTGCAGTCTGTAAGAAAGCGAATCCCCGATTTTTGAGGCTTTAAGTCCTGCAAAGTTATCTATCACGACAAGGATCAGGGGCAGCTTTTGCACGGCGCAGGCAGCGTCGAAGCTGTCGACTTCAAGCGCAGTGAAAAGCCTTTTGCGCTCGGTGACGATCGAGGAGATAAGCTTAAAGAGACTCTCCAGACGGCTCGTATCCTCTTCAAAGAACACGCCTCCGCAATGCGGGAGATTAGAGAAAACCTTGAACATTCTGCTGGAGTAGTCAAGTATGTAATAGTTAAGCTCCTCCGGGGAATAGTCGGAGGTCAGAGAGTACAGTATGCTTTGAATGAGCGTGGTCTTGCCGCTGCCCTGATCGCCCACGATCAGAAGATTGCGGCAGTGGCTGAAGTCGAAATTCAAGGTAAATTGCTTCTGATTACTCGGATCGTCCAAAAGTCCGAGATCTGCACAAACGACAGCATTTTGTTTATTATACTTCTCTGTGCTAATTTTTTCAAGCTCTATTTTTTTAGGGAGAGCGGGCTGCCATAGAGGTCTGCATTTTATGCCGTTTTCCTCCGCAATATCCGACAGCATTTTTACCGCCGAAACGAGCTGCGTTCCGCAGGAGGCGCCTCTTGTCGTTTTGGGCCTTGCCTCAAGAAGACCGGAGCCGACTGCGTCTATGAACTGAACACTGTCGTCAAGCTGAACGACGACCTCGTCTTCGGGGTAATAATCGGCTCCGCTCCATGCGGACTGACCGAGGGCAAAAAGCTCGTTGTAGCCCACCTGCAAGTAGAACCTGCCGGTGTCCTTCAGCTCTGCGGCCTCCGGGCGCTTAAGCATATCAATACTGTCCGATTTATCTTGAACCTTGAGACAAACTCTGAATTTTGTGTTGCTTCTGATCTGATCGTTGACAACGCCGGAGGGCTTCTGTGTCGCAAGTATCAGGTGGACACCTAAGCTTCGTCCGATACGGGCGATGCTGATGAGGTTATCCATAAATTCGGGCTGCTGCTGCTTCAGCTCCGCAAATTCGTCGGAGATGATGAACAAATGCGGGATCGGCTCGCTCACGGCGCCGTTGCGATAGAGGCGCTGGTATTTGTAGATATCCATCGTTCCTTCGTCGGTGATGTTCTTGACCTCGTTGAATATGCGCTGACGGCGAAGCAGCTCGCTCTGAATGGACATTATGGAGCGCTGGATCGTTGAGCCGTCAAGGTTCGTGATGGTACCGATAAGGTGCGGGAGATGCACCCCGTGAGCCGGATCGTCAAAGGCGCCGGCAAGACCGCCGCCTTTGTAGTCTATGAGAACGAAGGCGACCTCGTCGGGATGGAAATTGACCGCCATAGACAGTATGTAGGTGAGCAGGAATTCGCTCTTTCCCGAACCCGTCATACCGGCGACAAGACCGTGAGGACCTTGAAATTTTTGGTGAAGATCGAGATAGAACGTCGAGCCGTCGGTCGCAATTCCTATGGGAGCGGCAAGAGACTTGACGGGGTTGTTGTCATGCCAGCGCTTTAGGGGGTTGAGATGCTCAAGCCGTCCCGCCCCGAACATTTCAAGAAACGTAAGCGTTTTGGGCAGGGAATACGCCTGTGTGACGATCTTCAGATCGGTGTTGGCGAGGATGCGCATACTCTCCGACGCTGCCGCCCAATTTACGGGGTCGAGAGAAAAGGTCTCGCTGCTGCGCTCCGGCTGGTTCAGATAAGTGATCTCCGACTTGCCGCCGCAAACGGCGTTGAAGAGCAGGGAACACTCCTTCGGCAGATCGTCGAACAGCGCAATGACGGAGACGCCGCAGTTTTCCTCGTCCTCCTTCTGCATAATCTCCTTAATGATCTCAAGACCGTCGAAAATACGCTTGCTCATGGCAAATATCACATAATAAGGACGCATCTTCATTATATCCTTGAACTTTCTGTTCCTCGCTATATCGTCTTCGACTTCGCTCTTCAGATATTCGCCTATTTGATAAGCCTCACTCGGACTTGTGGCTATAAACCTTACGGCACGCTGATCGTCCCATGTGTGCGGAAGATACTTTATATACTCCAGCTCGGCAAGGTCGTCAGGCTCAAGCAGGAAAATGAGCTTCACTTCGTCATAGCTGTGGAGGATCGAGGTCTGCATTATGAGTCGGTGTGCAAGCTCAAGTCTGTCGGATTTGTCACCCGTAACACCGATGACGGGATTTTCAACGAGAGATGCGGTAATGGGAACGTTTTCGAGCGTGACCGGAGTCTCGGCAAGGGAGTACATTTGAGTCTCAAGCTCGTCCTCGTTCATGTCAAAGCGCTGCTTGGGATAATCAATTTCGGCGATGAGCGGGATGCGCCCTGAGCCGAGACGTACACTGAGAAAGTCGTCGTCGATATTCCTGCGCTCCCAAAGCTGAGTTTTTGTTTTGGGATAGTTCAAGACCTTTTCGAGCTCGGGGTAATTTCGGTTGAGAACGCTCTGCTCGGCATTGACTTCATCGGATATTTCCTTCCTCTTGCCGTTCAGGTAAGCGGTATACTTTTCGGTTCGCAGTGCCTCATATTCCTTCTTTTCCTTGTCGCTGTACTTTTGATTGAGCAGAGGGAAGAGAACCGAGCCGATGAGAGAGGTGTAGTGCCCCGACAGAGCGGATATGCCGCCTGCCGCCATTGAGCCGCCCATGCGGAGCAGAAGCGGGATCTTGTTTGAATTCATCGAGAGCGGGGGCGCTTCAATAGTGATCTCCGTATGCGCCAGAGCGGTCCTATGCCTCGGCAGACGGTTAAAAAGAGCATTCTCTCCGACGCTGCCCTTGGGGGGCTCATCTCCGATGCTGAGGACGGAGTCTATGGGCTTGAGAATGCTCGATCTGATGTAAGCCCTGTTGTCTCCGTCGTTGACGGCAATGAAATTCGGACCGATTATCAAGCGCAGACCGAGTATGTACACCACGTCACCCGTGTGAAGGGAAGAACGGGAGATCCTTCTGTTGTTGACGAAGGTGCCGTTGCTGCTGTTGCTGTCCTGAATGTACCATCCGCCGTCGGTCTTGTTCAGCAAGGCGTGCCGACGGGAAACCAAGCTGTTGGGGTAAACGATGTCGTTCCCGTCCGAGCGGCCTATGCTGATCGAGCCGGAGCGTGTGAGCATGTATTTGCGGAAAACGGAGCTGTCTTTGCCGATGTTCTCGACATACAGGACGCAGTCCCCGCCTACGTTTTCGACAGGAATTAGGAGACGGTCACAGAGCGGGATATCACAAACCCTGCTGCCGTCGGACGAAATGAAGCTTATCGGAGCATTGCAGCAAACGTGCCATTTGCCTCCCTTTGCTTCGATGTATATGAGATTGCGGATATCCTGCCTGCTGCAGTTTTCAAATCTGTATTTTCCCTCGGAAACACACGGAAGAGTAATACTTGTTATACTGCCGGTGTCGGACAGCAGAGTAATCTGCATACTCGTTTCTTCGGTGTTTGCGGAGCGGGTAGGAGCGCTGCTGCGCTGGTCGGGCCGACCGTCGTAGGTCAGCGGCGAATCACTGAATTTGTCGATCGTTGACATGCTTTGCCCTCGCTTAAGTTCAGATTATCGAAGCGGCGGTCACCGCTCACGAAGCATTCGGCAGAGTTCATCTATCAGATCTTTGCCGGCGGAGGTGCCGCACCTGCTCAGAAGCGCTTCGGCGGCGTCATAGTCCGTTGTACTTTTTTCGGGAACGGCGGTAGCGTCCTCGCAGACGGAGACCAAAAGCACGGTCACGTTATCACGCCCTCCGGCATCGAGCGCAGCTTTGATCAAGGCCTCGGCCTTTTCATTAAGTGTGCCGCTGCCGGATGCTGCGGACAAAATGTCACCGTCCGAAAGCATGTCTGTAAGTCCGTCACTGCAAAGCAAAAACGTATCGCCCGCTTTGAGGTCTATCGCTTCGGCGGCGTAAGGTTCGATTATCATTTCGTCCGGGAAAATGCCGAGATGCTGCGTCAGCACATGCCGTGCGGGATGGTTTTTCGCCGATTCCTCGCTCATAAAGCCTTGCTTTATAAGCGACTGAATCTGGGTGTGATCTTCACTGATGCGGCGGATGCCGTTTTCGCTTATGTAATAGATCCTGCTGTCACCGATGTTATACGCAAAGGCTTTGCCCTCCGCCATCTCCAAGGCGGCAAAGGTGCTTCCCATGCGCTTACCGCCGCAACGCTCAATCTCGGAGCAGATCTCTGCGTTTGCCTGCTCGACATAGCGCTCGACGGCATCTCTGAAGTCTCCGGCGTATTCGTCAAAAAGACGTACCGCAATGAGAGATGCAAGCTCTCCGTTTGCTTCGCCGCCCATGCCGTCGCACACGCCGAACAAATACCGCTCTCTTTTTTCGTCAAAGGTGCAGGTCATGCTCGGAGTATCGGTGTCGGCTCTGTACTGCCCGCAGAGGTAGAAGTTGTCCTCATTGTTTTGCCTGATTTTACCGACGTTGGTCGCTGCAATGCTGTTAATGTACATATTTAACTCCGTTCTGCCGCCTTGCTGCCGGCACAGGTGTGCGCAATCGGAAGGCGACTTGCAGATATGTAGCTAATATATCATAGTATTTGCCGATTATCAACAAAAAGGACGATAAAGTACAAAAATAAGTCAAGACCTCCGGCTTAGCCGGAGGTCTTGACTTATGATTCAGTCGGAGGCTTTGACTTACGAGTTACTTCTGCAGGTCAGCCCAGTTGGGGGTATCGGTGCGGATGTTTGTCCAAGCTTCACGAATGGTGGGATCGTTGCCTACAATGTCGGGAACGTCGGTGGTCCATGTGAAGTTGTGAGAATTGGTTGCCTCAAGAATGTCGCCGTAGCACCACATGCTTGCGGGGCAGTCGCTCCATGTCTTAACGTAAGCTGCGCAGCTTGCGGAACTGTCGGTCGAAACGATACGACCAAGCAAGCGGTTAAGAATGGTAGCTGCCTGCGCACGGGTGATGGGGGCATTGGGATTTACGTTGCCGCTGCCGTCGCCCTTAAGGATACCGAGCTGTGCGAGCAGGTTTATGTACTTGTCAGCAAAGCCGCCGGTCAGATCGCCGAAGATGTTGCTTCCGATGTACTCAACGGAGAACATACGTCCGATGATGGCGCAGAACTGCGCACGGGTGATGGTCGCATTGGGACGGAAGGTGCCATCGTCGTAACCGTTGATGATGCCGGCCTTGGCAAGGCTGGAGATTGCGTTATTGTGAGCGTAGCCTACGTTGACATCGGAGAAGCTGTTGGTTTTGGTGAAGATCCTGTCTCTGGCTTCGGGGGTCAGGAGACGGAAGATCATGGATGCTGCTTCGCCTCTGGTGATGGTATTGTTGGGACGGATGGTGCCGTCGCTGTAACCGATCATGTATGAGAAGTGGTCGGAATAGTTAAGACCGATGTCGAGGCTGGGATAAAGCACGAGAGTCTCAAACTCGGGGAGGATGCTCATGGTCCACTTGAGCCCGGGGAGCGTCTTGTAATTTACACCGCTCTTGGAGCAGGTTGCCGAGACGTTGTAAACACCGAGCAGGCTCTTGGGGATAAGAGCAAGACCGATACCGTTTGCGTTGTAGGTCTTGGTCTCACCGGTGAGCTGGTTGGTAAGGGTGATCTTTGCGTAGCTTGCAGGCAGATTGTTGCTCAGCTTGCAGTAAACCGCATAGGTGGGGATCTCAAGTCCTGTGACGGAATCAATGAGACCGGCAGTTTCAGCCGTATCGCCTTCAGCTTCGGCGGTTTCGGCAAATGCCATTGCGGGTACAAGTGTGGCGAGCATTAAAACCACCAGCAATGCACTCAGCATTCTTTTTACGTTTTTCATAGTTTACTCCTTTCAAAACAACTGCGGAAATAGAAAACCATCCCAATTTTCTATGACGTTTGCTCCGCAAAATAGTTCCTGCCTATAATATAAATCATTTAAAAATTTTTGCAAGAGAAATGCATTAAAATTGTAATGAAAATAAAAAACATTTTTTGACTTCGTGTGCGATAGTGATACATTTCATTGCAGCTGTCTGATTATTTCACGCTTTAGTCTAACGATAATTCTCTTTTCGAGTCTGCTTATATAACTTTGTGAGATGCCCATTATGTCGGCAAGCTCCTTTTGCGTACACTCCCGCTTGCCGTACAGACCGAAGCGCATCACGATGATCTCACGGTCACGTTCGCTCAGCGCTGCAATGGCGGTTTTCAGCATCTGCTTGTCGGCTGCCTCCTCAAGAGGACGGCATACCTCGTCGTCCGTGCCGAGGACGTCGGACAGCAGCAGCTCGTTGCCGTCCCAGTCTGTGTTTAAAGGCTCGTCAAAGCTCAGCTCCGTCCGCTGATTCACGGATTTTCGTAAATACATGAGAATTTCGTTCTCAATGCAGCGTGAGGCGTAGGTGGCAAGCTTTATGCTTTTCTCGGAGTTAAAGGTGTTGACCGCCTTGATAAGACCGATGGTACCGATGGAGATGAGGTCCTCAAGGTTTATGCCCGTGTTCTCGAAGCGCCGTGAAATGTAGACGACGAGGCGAAGGTTGTGCTCTATAAGCAGCTGCTTTGCGCTCTCGTCTCCGGCTTCCGACGCTCTTATTGCCGTCTCCTCACGAACCTTGTCGAGCGGCGGCGGAAGAACGTCGCTGCCGCCGATGTAGTACAGATCGGGCGGGGCGGGAAGAAGATGCACCAAAAGCCATTTTTTTACGGTATCAAATAAATTCATTGCTCCTCCTTTATTCCTGAGCAACGGCGAAATAGCCGTCGCCTTGTATTTTCACGGGGGAAACCGCAATCACCATGCTGTCGCAGGGAGCACCGTCAAGCTCCAGACGGTCGGGCCTGAATGCCGCAAGAAGTCCGCTTTCCGTCCCGACGGCATTATAGGGGATGAGCCTCATGCCGGGGAGCTTCGTCACCGCATCGGCAGGGCTTGCCCAGTCCTGCTCGCCGAAAAGCGGCAGCGCAAGCTCCGGCGATATGATGATGACCCCGGCGCCGCTTATCGGGTCGAACAGGCTGTTCCCGCTGTCACGCAGCGCCTTAAAGCGCACCTCTTTGCCGAAGTGCCGCACCAGCACATCGGAAGTGCGCTTTTCGGCGCTCTTCAAGCTGCGGCGAAAGAGAAGGCTCAGCAGAGCGTATATGATGAGGAAGGACACGAGCAGAGTCGTAAACGACAGCGGCAGATACGCACCCGTACTTCCGTTTAATGAAATCGCCCACAGAGCGCCGCCGAACAGAGCGGACACGGCGAGAAAAACCAAAAGGCAGCGAAGGAAACGCTTTTCGCCGAGGAAGGCGATGAGAGACATCAAAACGGCAAAAAGCAGCTTCATGGGAGCGGATGAAAGCAGCGCAGCGCCCGGCAGCACGGAGACTGCGGCATAGACGCCGCCGAGTGCCGCAGCGAGCAAATAGCGCCCCCTTCGCATGAAAATGCCGCAAATGCGTGCGCTGCCGAGCAGTATGAGGTAGTCGATTATGAAATTCAGCGCAAACAGGCGGTCTATGTAGATGGTTTCCATGCAAAAAATTATAATCGTTTTGCTCCGCATATTTTGTCATTTGGCAATTGTCAAATGTGCGCTCATGTGGTAAAATACTTTAGATTTAACATAGGAGATGTATACATATGTGGTTTGGCTTCGCCGTGATAGCACTTTTGTGCTGGAGCGGTTCGGACTTGTTTTCGAAAATCGGCTGTCAGGACGCTGAGGATAAATACAGCCACCTGAAGATGGTCATGGCGGTCGGGCTTGTGATGGGCGTGCATGCCGCCTATGAAATATTCGTCGGCGGTACCGAGATAAACGGTGACGTTATACTTACATACCTGCCCGTATCGATGCTGTACATCGTGTCGATGGCGATAGGCTATCTCGGACTGCGGTACATAGAGCTTTCAATATCGTCCCCGATATGCAACAGCTCCGGTGCGGTCGTGGCGATACTGATATTTGCGACCCGCGGCTTCGGTGAGCTGCCGCCTGCCGCAATTGCGGCGGTCGCACTGGTGTGCGTTGGTGTCGTGGCTCTCGGCATCACCGAGGCGAGGGAGGACGACGAGCTTCGCCGTGCAAGGCAGGATGCGAGCAATCATCATTACTCAAAGAGCTTTATTGCGATACTGTTGCCGATAATCTACTGTCTGCTGGATGCGCTCGGCACCTTTGCCGACACCATCGTGCTTGAGACACTCGACGAGAACTCCGCCAACGTCGCATATGAGCTTACGTTTTTGGCGGTCGGCATAGTCTGTGCGATCTACGTTCTCGGCGTTAAGAAGCAGAAACTGCTGCCGAAGCAGGAAGCGCCGAAGTATGCGGGCGCCATCTGCGAGACGGCGGGACAGTTTGCGTATATATACGCCCTTGCCGACACGAAGCATGCGGCGCTTGCGGCGCCCATCATATCCGCCTACTGCGTTGCATCCGTGCTTTGGAGCAGGATATTCCTCAAGGAAAAGCTTTCGATAAAGCACTACGGGTCTATACTGCTTGTCGTTGCGGGTATAGTAATTTTGGGTATTCTTGATATTTAAGACTGCGAAAGGGAGATCGTATGGAACCGATTTATAAACGTGTACTTATTAAAATAAGCGGAGAGGCGCTTGCGGGAAACAACAAGACCGGCTTTGACTTCGACTTCGTGACGAGGGTGTGCGAGACCGTTAAGCGCTGCACCGAAATGGGCGTCGAGGTCGGCATCGTCATCGGAGCGGGCAACTTCTGGCGTGGCGTGAAGGACGGAGCCGGCAAGGTGGAGCGAGTCTCCGCCGACAAGATGGGCATGCTCGGCACCGCAATGAACTGCCTCGCCGTGGCGGACGTGTTCCGCAGGATAGGCGCCGCAGCCGAGATACAGACAGCGATCGACATTCAGGGTGTCGGCGAGAGATACAACACCGCCGTTGCCGTGCGCAAGCTGAACGAGGGAAGCATAGTCCTGTTCGGATGCGGCACCGGCTGCCCTTTCTTCTCGACAGACACCGCAGCGGTGCTTCGTGCCGCCGAGATCGGTGCCGATGCGATACTGCTCGCAAAGAACATCGACGGCGTGTACTCCGCCGATCCGAGGCTCGACCCCACCGCCGTCAAGTTTGACAGCATCAGCTACGACGAGGTGCTTGCCCGCCGCCTTGCGGTCATGGACAGTACCGCAACGAGCCTTGCGATGGACAATTCAATTCCCGTCATCGTTTTTGCGCTTGCCGATCCCGACAACATCGTTAAGGTGCTGTGCGGAGAAAACGTCGGTACAACGGTAACAAAATAAACTGAAAATCAGGAGGTAATATCATGTCAGACTATCCCGAATTTGAAAGCAAAATGAAGAAGACCACCGAGGTGCTTTCTCAGCAGCTTGAGGCGGTCAGAGCGGGCAGAGCAAACGCCGCCGTGCTCAATCAGATCAGCGTAGAATACTACGGCGTACCCACTCCCATCCAGCAGGTGGCGTCCGTTTCCGTTCCCGACCCCCGCACACTTATGATCCAGCCTTGGGACGCAAGCGTTCTCAAGGGCATCGAGAAGGCGATACTCGCCTCCGAGCTCGGCATCAATCCGCAGAACGACGGCAGAGTTATCCGCCTCGTGTTCCCCCAGCTCACCGAGGAGCGCCGCAAGGAGCTTGCAAAGCAGGTCAAGAAGTACGGCGAGGAGGCAAAGGTGGCGGTTCGCAACATCCGCCGTGACGCCATCGACAAGTTTAAGAAGCAGCAGAAGGCGTCCGAAATCACCGAGGACGACTACAAGAACATTGAGAAGGACATTCAGAAGCTCACCGACGACTATATAAAGGAAGTCGATGTCATAACCGATAAGAAAGAGAAAGAGCTTTTCGAGATCTGATATGGCTGCAAAAATCAAGGAAAATGAGGCGGGGAAGCAGATTCCCCGCCATATTGCCATCATACTCGACGGCAACGGTCGTTGGGCGAAAAAGCGTGCTTTGCCCAGAAAGGCCGGACATCTGGCAGGCTCCGAGACCTTCAGAAGCATTGCGACCTACTGCAAGGAGATCGGCGTTGAGTACCTGACGGTGTACGCCTTTTCGACCGAGAACTGGAAGCGCCCGGAGGACGAGGTCAAGGGCATTATGAAGCTGCTTGACAAGTACCTGCACGAGGCGATCCGTGATATGCAGAAAAAGCAGATACGGCTGAAGGTTTTCGGTGACGTGTCACGTCTCAGCCCCTCCCTGCGTGAGCTTATCGCAAGGACCGACGAAATATCGCAAGGCATCGAGGGCTTTCAGGCAAATGTCTGCATAAACTACGGCGGCAGGGCGGAGATAGTCCGTGCCGCACAGCGCTATGCGCAGGACTATGCGCAGGGCAAGACGGGAGAGCTTACCGAGGAGAGCTTTTCGGATTATCTGTACTCCGCAGGCATCCCCGATCCCGATCTGCTCATAAGACCCGGCGGGGAGTATCGCCTGTCGAACTTCCTGCTTTGGCAGTGCGCATACTCGGAATTTTATTACACGGACGTCCTTTGGCCGGACTTTACGCCGGAGGACCTCGACAAGGCGATAGAAGTGTACAATCACAGAGACAGGCGCTTCGGAGGAGTTAAAAAATGACGAAAGCGATCAGTATTCTCGGCTGCACCGGCTCCATAGGCAGACAGAGCATTGCCGCAGCGGAGCATCTCGGACTGCCGGTTGCGGCGATGACCGTCAACAAAAAAGCCGACAGAGCGGAGGAATACGCAAGACGTCTGAAGCCCCGCTTTGTCGCAGCCTACGACGAGGAGGCGGCAAAGGAGCTTCGCATAAGGCTTGCGGACACCGATATAAAGGTCGGCAGCGGCATGAGCGGGCTTATAGAGGCCGCAACATGGGAGGACTCGGACTGCGTCGTTACGGCGGTTTCGGGTTCGGTCGGCTTAAAGCCGACGCTTGCGGCGATAAAGGCGAAAAAGCGGATAGCCCTTGCAAATAAGGAGACGCTCGTATGTGCGGGCAGTCTTGTTATGCCGGCGGCAAAGTTAAACGGCGCCGAGATAATCCCCGTGGATTCGGAACATTCCGCCATCTTTCAGTGCCTTATGGGACGCAGGGAGGGCGAGCTTAAACGCATACTGCTCACAGGCTCCGGCGGACCGTTCAGAGGAAAGGCAAGGAGCAAGCTTGTGTCCGTCACCCCCGAACAGGCGGTGAAGCACCCGAACTGGAGCATGGGCGCAAAGATATCCGTGGACTCGGCGACGATGATGAACAAGGGACTTGAATTCATCGAGGCGATGCACCTTTTCGGTGTTACGCCGGACGATATACAGGTCGTCATTCACCCGCAGAGCATAGTCCATTCGATGGTGGAGCTTGTTGACGGCACCGTCATAGCGCAGCTCGGAGTGCCGGACATGGGACTTCCCATACAGCTTGCGCTGACCTATCCCGAACGCAAGGCATCGCCCTTTGAGCGCCTCGACTTTTGGCATATGAAGGATCTGAGCTTTGAATCGCCGGACTATGAAAAGACGCCGTGCCTAAAGCTTGCGATGGACTGCGCAAGGGTTGGAGGCACCGCACCGTGCATAATGAGCGCCGCAAACGAGGTGGCGGTCGCAATGTTTCTTGCCGGACGCATAGGGTATAATGAAATATACGACTGTGCTTTAAGTGCCGTCGAGGGCATAGAAATAGTAAAGGACCCGGATCTTGAAACGATACTTGCGGCGGACGAAGCCGCCAGAGCATTTGTCAGGGAGCATTTCTCTTAATGTATATTGTAATTGCTATTTTGGTTTTCGGCGTTCTTATCGCCGTACACGAGCTGGGACACTTTGCCGTCGCAAAGCTTTGCGGTGTCAAGGTGAACGAATTTGCCATAGGAATGGGACCCGCGCTGTTTAAAAAGCGCAGGGGAGAGACGCTGTACGCCTTGAGAATACTGCCGATAGGCGGCTTCTGCGCCATGGAAGCGGAGGACGAAGCCTCCGATGATCCGAGAGCCTTCACCAATCAGAGGGCTTGGAAAAAGGTGCTTATACTTTGCGCAGGCTCCTTTATGAACTTCCTTTTGGGCGTCATACTTATAATCGCCATGTATGCCGACGCCGAGGCGTTCACGGCACCCGTCATCGGCGAATTCATGGACGGCTGCCCTTATGAGAGCAGTGAGTATTTTCAGGTCGGCGACGAGTTTTACAGCGTTGACGGTAACAAAATATACCTGAGCTCCGACGTTTCCATGTTCATGGAGCGGGGCAGCGGCAGCCATGACATCGTGGTTCTGCGAAACGGCGAAAAGGTCGAGCTTAAAAACGTGAACCTTGAGAAGCGTGTCTACGAGGAGTACAAAAACAGCGGTCCGAAGTACGGCTTTATCTTTTCGCAGGAGAAAAACAGCTTCGGTAATTGCCTCGATTACAGCTGGCGCACCGCAAAGGAGTTTTCACGCTGGGTGTGGCTGGGTCTTGAGGATCTCATCCACGGTGCCGTGAAGCTTGACGATATGGCGGGGCCGGTCGGCATCGTCGATATGATGAACAACGTCGGCGAAAACTCCGGCAGTACGGACGCCGCAGTCAAGAATATGCTGTATATTTCGGCGCTAATTGCGATAAACCTTGCGATAATGAATATGCTGCCCATCCCGGCGCTCGACGGCGGCAGGGTGTTCCTGCTCATCGTGACGCTCATTATCGAGAAGCTGATGCGCAAGCGGCTTGACCCCAAGTACGAGGGCTACATCCACCTTGTGGGTATGGTGCTGCTTTTGGGACTGATGGCGGTCGTGATGTACAACGACATTGCAAAGCTGATAGCGAGGTAATATTATGAAAATAAGAGAAAGCACCGCCGAAATTTCCGTCGGCGGCGTGAAGATAGGCGGCACTTCCGCCGTGACGGTCCAGAGTATGTGTAATACAAAGACCGACGACGTTGAGGCGACCGTCGCACAGATAAAGGAGCTTCAGGCGGCAGGCTGCGATGTAGTGCGCCTTGCGATACCCGACACCGCCGCAGCCGAAGCGATAGACAGGATAAAAGCGCAGGTGAGCGTTCCGCTGGTTGCGGACATTCACTTTAATCACAAGCTTGCGCTTATCGCCGCCGAGCGAGGCATTGACAAGATACGCATAAACCCCGGCAATATCGGCGGTGAGGAAAACGTGAAGGCGGTGGCGGAGGCGTGCAGAAAGCACGGCATTCCCATCCGCATCGGCGTTAATGCAGGATCGCTGGAAGCCCGGCTAATCGAAAAATACGGACACCCCTGTGCCGAGGCGATGGCCGAGAGCGCAAGGGGACATATTGCGCTTTTAAATAAGTACGGTTTTGACGATATATGCCTTTCAATGAAGGCGTCGAGCGTACCGCTCACCGTTGCGGCGTACAGGCTCGCAGCGGAGGAGTTTAAATACCCGCTGCACCTCGGCGTCACCGAGACGGGTACCGCATGGAACGGAACCATACAGTCTGCGGTCGGGATAGGAACGCTCCTCAGTGAGGGCATCGGCAACACGATAAGAGTCTCGCTCACCGCCCCTCCCGTCGAGGAGGTCAAGACGGGAATCGCAATTTTGAAGGCGTGCGGACTGCGCAAGGGTGTAAAGCTCGTCTCATGCCCGACCTGCGGCAGAACGCAGATAGACCTCATAACGCTTGCGCATCAGGTGGAGGAACGCATAAAGGACCTCAAGGGCGACCTCACCGTCGCAGTCATGGGCTGTGTAGTGAACGGCCCCGGCGAGGCGAGGGAAGCCGACTACGGCATCGCAGGCGGCAAGGACTGCGGCCTTTTGTTCCGCAAGGGCGAGATACTCGGCAAGTACCCCTATGAGCAGCTTTGCGACGCACTTATCGAACTCATTGAAAAGGATACATAAATGAACGAGCATACACCGTTTTTAAGCATATTCCCCGGCTGCTCCGCACTGTCCGACCTGTGCGGAGGGCTTAATAAGGCATACGTTACTGACGTCGAGGTCTCAGTGTCGGAGGGCAGAATGAGGGTTTCGGCGACCTTCGGGCGTATGCCCGCACCCGCAGAGCTGAGCCGGCTTTCCGCCTGCCTTTCTGCGGACTACGGACTTAACGGCGTCGAGATTAAGGGCGACTATCCCAAGATCGAAGCGCCGAAGGCTCCGACGGCACAGAAGCAGTCGGCGAGACCTGAGGGCGACGTCCTCATGGGCAGAAAAATAAGAAACGCACCAACGCCGATAAACGAGCTTAACCTCGACTCCGGCAACGTCGTCGTCGAGGGCGACGTGTTCGAGGTCGCAAGCCGCAAGAACCTCAAGCGTGACGCTGCGGTGCTTTGCTTTGACATCACCGATATGCACGGCTCCGTGCGTGTCTCGAAATATCTCAAGCCGGATGAGGATCACGGCATAATCGACGCAATTTCCGTCGGTGACCACCTCATAATCGCAGGCAATGTCGGCTACAGCCGCTACGATGAGGATATGTGCATCGAGCCTCGCAGCATCATGAAGGGCAAGCGCCATATCCGCCCCGACGACGCCGAGACAAAGCGTGTGGAGCTTCACGTTCATACGAGGTTTTCGGCGCTCGATGCGCTCACCGATCCCGACGCCATAGTCAAAAGAGCGGCGTACTGGGGTATGCCCGCAATCGCCGTCACCGACCACGGTGTGTGTCAGGCGTTCCCGGATATGTGGAAGGCAGGCAAGAAGCACGGCGTCAAGATCATTTACGGAATGGAGTGCTATTTCGTCAATGACATCGACGGCTCCGTTGCCCTGCACGGTGAAAGCTCTCTGCCGCTTGACACCGAGATCGTTGCCTTCGACATCGAGACGACGGGACTCAACGCCGGCAGCGACAGAATGACGGAGATCGGTGCAGTCATTTTTTCCGGCGACGAGGTGAAGGAGAGCTTCAACACCTTCGTCAATCCCGGTATGCACATCCCGGCAGAGATCACTCAGCTCACGGGCATCCGTGACTCCGACGTGAAGGACGCACCCTCCGAGGAGGAGGCGCTGCGTGCCTTCCTCGAGTTTGCGGGGGGCAGACCACTCGTTGCGCACAACGCAAGCTTCGACACGGGCTTCATGTCTGCGGCGGCCGATCGCTGCGGCATCGAATTCGACCTCGTTTACCTTGACACGCTTACGCTGTCGCAGGCGCTGCTGCCGGACATGAAGCGGCACAAGCTCGACATGGTGTCAAACAGGCTCAGCCTGCCGGACTTCAATCACCACCGTGCCTCGGACGATGCTCTCGTCTGCGGTAGGATAATGGGTCGCTTTCTCACGATGCTGAAGCAGCAGGGTGCGGAGGATCTAAACGGCATTGAGCGTGTTTACAGGCGTATTAAGCCCGCCGACCACGGCAGGTCACGCCATATGATACTCCTTGTCAAAAACAAAAAGGGACTCAAAAACCTATACGAAATGGTTTCGCAGTCCTACCTCAAATACTTCCACAAAACGCCAACGGTGCCGAAAAGCCTGCTTATACAGCACCGTGAGGGAATACTCGTCGGCTCCGCCTGCGGAATGGGCGAGCTGTACGGTGCAGTGATGCACGGCGCTTCCGATGCGGAGCTTAAACGCATTGCGTCGTTCTACGATTACCTTGAGATACAGCCGATCCCGAACAACGGCTTCCTTGTGGAAAACGGCGCCGTGCGTGACGAGACCGTGCTTCAGGACTACAATCGCAGGATAATTGCGATAGGCAAGGCGCTCGGAAAGCCCGTCATTGCGGCGAGCGACGTTCACTTCCTCGACCCGGAGGACGAGCAGTACCGCAAAATACTCCAGGCGGCGAAGAAATTTTCCGACGCCGACAGGGGCTGTCCAATCTACTTCCGAACGACAAACGAGATGCTCGGGGAGTTTGAGTACCTCGGCGAGGAGCTTGCATACGAGACGGTCGTTGCGAACACCAACATGATAGCGGAGCAGATAGAGCCTATCGAGCTTCTGCCGAAGGAGCTGTTCCCGCCGAAAATCGAAAATTCCGCAGAGCAGCTAAAGGAGCTTGTCTACGGAAAGATGCACGAGATCTACGGCAACGATCCTCCTGAGATCGTGAAAAGTCGTGTTGATACCGAGCTTAACACGATACTCGACCACAACTACGACGTCATCTATATGTCGGCGCAAAAGCTGGTGCAAAACTCGCTTGAGCACGGTTACCTTGTCGGCTCCAGAGGCTCCGTCGGCTCGTCCATCGTTGCGTATATGTCAGGCATCACGGAGGTCAACTCCCTTCCACCGCATTACGTCTGCCCCAAGTGCAAGCACTCGGAGTTCGTGCTTGACGGCAGCTACGGCTGCGGTGCGGATATGCCCGAAAAGCCCTGCCCGGTGTGCGGAACACAGCTTAACAGGGACGGCTTTGACATTCCGTTCGAGACATTCCTCGGCTACCCCGGCAACGAAAAGACCCCCGATATCGACCTTAACTTCTCCGGCGAATATCAGGCGGCCGCCCACAAATACACCGAGGAGCTGTTCGGCTCGGACCACGTTTTCAGAGCCGGTACCATCGGAACGCTGGCGGAAAAGACCGCCTACGGCTACGTCAAAAAGTACCTTGAGGAGAGAAATCTCACCGTCACCAAGGCGGAGGAGAACCGGCTTTCAAAGGGGCTTGTCGGCATAAAGCGCACCACGGGGCAGCACCCCGGAGGACTTGTCGTCATACCGCAGGACATGGACGTGACCGACTTCTGCCCGGTGCAGCACCCGGCGGACGATCCGAGCAGCAGCATAATCACGACGCACTTTGAATATCACTGCATGGAGGCAAACCTCCTGAAGCTCGATGAGCTGGGACACGATGACCCGACGATGATACGAATGCTTCAGGACGCAACGAATGTCGACCCCAAGAGCATATCGCTCTCAGACCCCGACACTATGAAGATATTCATCTCGCCGGAGATACTCGGACTGCCGGACGACGACCCGATAATCGGCAAAACGGGAACAATAGGCATCCCTGAATTCGGCACGAACTTCACCCGTCAGATGCTCGTTGATACACGCCCCACGCAGTTTGACACCCTCGTGCGGCTTTCCGGCTTCTCTCACGGTACGGACGTTTGGGCGGGCAATATTAAAGAGCTTGTCCTAAACGGCATTGCGACCGTTAACGAGACCGTCGGCTGCCGTGACGACATTATGATTTACCTCATTCAGAAGGGAATGGAGCCGTCGCTTGCGTTTAAGACGATGGAGGCGGTGCGTAAGGGCAAGGTCAAGAAAAGCGGCGAGTTCCCCGGCGATGCTGAGGAGCAGATGCGCAGAATGGACGTACCCGACTGGTATATCGAGTCCTGCCGCAAGATAGCATACCTTTTCCCGAAGGCGCACGCCGTCGCATACGTCATGATGGCGTTCCGCATTGCGTGGTTTAAGGTGCATGAGCCGCTTGCGTATTACAGCGCATACTTCTACCGCCGCAGTCAGAAGAACAACTTCGATGCGGAGATGATGATTGGGGATGCGGCCTCCATCCGCAGAAAGATAAACGACTTAAAGCAGAAGCCCGACGTCACCGCCAACGAGGACGGTATCCTCACAACGCTTGAATCGGTCTACGAGTTCTATATGCGTGGCTTTGAGTTTGCGCCCATCGACCTTTACGAGTCTGATGCGACGAAGTTCGTAATAACCTCCGACGGCAAGCTTCGCCCGCCCTTTGTTGCGATATCGGGACTCGGCGAGGCGGCGGCGGTCGATCTTTCAAACTGCACGAAGAACGGCAGAAGCTACATATCGATCGAGGAGGTCAGCGCCGCCTGCCCAAAGGTCAGCCAGAGCCACCTTGAAGCGCTCAAGCGTCTCGGCGCACTCGGCAATATGCCGGACTCGTCGCAGACAAGTCTGTTCGACTCATTCTGATTAAAAACGCAGTAACAACAAGGGTTTACGTTCATAAGAAAATACATCCTTATGAACGTAAACCCTTGATTTGCAGAGTTTTTGCCGTGTATATTCGTTTAGTATTCTCGCTTGCACACGGCGAGGTAGCCGAGAGCGGTGCTTCCGAAGAAGTAGCACAGAGCGGCGATGAACGATGTGCGCAGGGTCTCAAAATCGCAGTAAAGACCGCAGCAGGTTCCGAGGAGATTGGAAATCCAGTATTTGGCGATATTAAAGTCAGGCTCAAATATCATCGAATAAAAACCGATGCCGAGAGCGACTATCAGGTCGACAAGCAGGCAGACCGCAACGGAAGCTCCCGTTTTGGCAATCACGGAGCTTATCGCATAGAACAAAGCGGCTGCGGCGACGGTGAGAAGAAGCTGCGCCTCAAGGATGCTTAAAACCGTGGAGTTAAAATCACTGAGTCCGTCATTCCAGCACAGAGTGCCCGCCGCAAAGGTAACCGCCCAAACGAGCAAAACGGCAATGACGTCGGCGACAATCACGGTGATGAGCTTTGCGAAATAGACCTGCGTCCTCGTAAAGCCTCGGGAAAGGAGATTCCTTATGGTGCCGTTTGCGTAATCGTCGCAGGTGAAAAGTGCGGTAAATATGCCGAACAGCATCGAAAAATCGGTTGAGCAGACTGCGGCCGACATACAGATAAGTCCGGTGCTTCTGCAGTTGTCGTAGCAGGCGTAAATGATGGTGTAAAGATTTATCGCAAGCAGCAGGGCGGCGCAGATGTAAAAGCTTTTCTGCCTGAACAGCTTGTGAAACTCAAAGCGGAGCAGTTTCAACATATCAGTTGCCCATCCTTTCTATGAAGTAATCCTCAAGTCCACGGCTGCTGGGGACAAGCTCGCCGACGAAGATGCCGTTTTCGTTGAGCATCCTGTTTATGACGGCACTGTTACCGATGTGGGAGCCGAGGCAGACACCGCTGCCGTCCACCGAGATGTCGGTGATGTCGGGGTAACGATTTCGAATAAGCTCTGCCGCCTTCTTATCGTCGCTCGTGCGGATGATGAGGCGCTGCGAGGTGTGCGCCGCAAGCTCGCTTGCGGAGATTTCCTCCGCTAAAACGCCGTGCGATATTATGCCGTAGGTTGTGACGACCTTCGCAAGCTCGTCCAAAAGGTGGCTCGAGATGAGAAATGTGATGCCGCATTCACGGTTAAGGTGGAGGATAACGTCACGAACGTCTCTGATGCCCTCCGGGTCAAGGCCGTTTATCGGCTCGTCGAGGATTAGGAAATCGGGGTCGCCGAGGAGAGCAATCGCAATGCCGAGGCGTTGCTTCATACCCATGGAGAACTTGCCCGCCTTTTTTCTGCCGGTATCCTGAAGTCCGACAAGGCGCAGCAGCTCCGGCAGCTTTTCCTCGGGTGTACCTGTCAATATCGCAAAGCGTTTGAGATTCTCAAGCGCCGTGCAGTTTTTGTAGATGCAGGGCGATTCCAAAAGCGTACCGATGCGGTGGCGTGCATCATCGAGCGGCTGACCGTCGAACAGTTCAATGCTGCCGCCGGAGGGGTTTGCGAGACCGAGGGCAAGGCGCATGAGCGTAGTCTTGCCGGCGCCGTTTTTGCCGATAAGACCGTATATCTCACCCTTTTTGATGTTTATACTCACGTTATCGAGAGCAAGCTTCGAGCCGAAGCGCTTGCTCAGACCGTATGTTTTAAGAACGTATTCCAAGCTCAGACCTCCATTGACTTTTTGAAATTTTGAACGTATCATAGCATATGTTCTTGAATAAAGCATGAACGGATGAAAAATAAGGCATGAACGGATGAAATTTAATGCAAATGATTACCGTCGCACGGATACACACGCCGTTTAAAACAAAGTTCGGCGTACCGAGACAAAGCGGGCTTGCGCCGCAGATATACGGAGAGATAGTTTTTGAGCCGGAGTTCCGTGGCGCCGACACGGTGCGGGGACTCGAAAACTGGAGCCACCTGTGGCTCATATGGCAGTTTTCCGAAAACCTCGGCAAGGCATGGTCGCCGACAGTGCGCCCGCCGAGACTCGGCGGCAACGCAAGAGTCGGCGTTTTTGCGACACGCTCACCGTTTCGCCCGAATCCGATCGGCTTATCCTGCGTGAAGCTTGAGGGCATCGAGTACCGAAAGGATCTCGGACCCGTCATCACGGTCTCCGGCGCCGACCTCGTGGACGGTACCCCGATATTCGATATAAAGCCCTATCTGCCGTATGCCGACTGCGTCCCAACGGCGCTCGGCGGCTTTACCGATACGACGGAGTTTCATAAGCTAAACGTTATTATAGACGAAGAGCTTCTCAAAAAGATCCCTTCGTCTCAGCGTGACGGACTTTTGCAGGCGCTTCAAAACGACCCGCGACCGGGCTATCACGACGACCCGGAGCGCATATACGGCTTTTTCTACGGGGAGCGGGAGATAAAATTCAAGGTCTCCGGCGATACACTGACGGTGATAGAAACGTAAAAAACGCAGTCATTTGACTGCGTTTTTTACATTTTTTTAAGTCAAGCTATGCCGAGTTCGTCCTCAATCGTTTTGGCGATGTTCTTTATCGTCCTTACGGAGAGCGGGGAGGGGAGACCGTGCTGTTTTATAAGAGCAAGGAAGTCGTCGCTTGCGGAATCCGTTACGATCTCCATGTATATGTCAAGACCGCTGCCGCCGTCCGAGAGCTCCTCCATATAAATGTTGAAGGCGGCGCTGTCGGAGATGCAGTAGCTTATGACGTAGAAGGGGTACTCGAACAGGTGGAAGATCTGTATCCAAATGTAGTTCAGGTATTCCGGGTAGTACATGTCGGTCAGACCGTATTCTTCGGCGACCTCAAGAAACAGGGCGTTAATGTTTTCGACTGTCAGCTCCTCGTCGGGAAGAGCGTATGCACGGTGTTCAAATTCACTGTAGCAGCCCTGCATCGCATACAGAGCAAGATCGTCCAAAAGCTTATACTCTTTCAGATCCTCGGCAAGCTCCTCGTCATCGAGGTAGCAGATAAGCAGGTACTCCAGTCCTTGCGACATCATTTCGGCGGTGTCAAGGCTGTAGCCCGCATTGTAATTTGAATACATATCGCAGAAGTGACCGAACTCGTGTACGATGGTCAGAATGTCGCTCTTATCGCAGCTCGGCGAGACCAGCATATAGGGGGAGTCAACGTCGTACAGATAAGTGGTGTATGAGCCTTCATACTTGTCACTGCTGCTGCTTACGTCGTACATCTCGTACTCGCTCATAAACTCCATTATCTCGGCGAGGGTGTCGTTCATGTCGGAAACGCAGTTTTTGACGGTCCTGAAGGAACGCTGCGGACGCATACTGCCGATGTCGTATCCGTCATATATGCTGCCGTCCTCGATCACTGCTCTGTACAGGGGAACCATGTACTTTTTTATCGCATTGACATAGCCCTCGGTGTCCTCGGCAGAGTAGTCACGTCCGAAGTCCTCGTATGCCATTTCGTAGTAGGAGTCGTAGCCGAACTCGTCGGCAAGCTGCCTGTGAACCTTTATGAGATCAATGTATATCTCGGTTGCCTCGGCGTTGAATTCGTCCCACTTATCCGTGTCACGGATCGAGACCTCCGACATCTCGGTGGAAAGCTCGTAGTAGCGGGTCTGCAGCTCGCTTTCCTGCTCGTAAAGCTCGACGATCTCGTCGGTGTATTCGCCGCTTGAGCCGTTGCCGTAATTTTCGGCAAGGTAGCCGTCAAAGTATTCCTCGTCAAGCTCGTCGGCAATATCGGACTTCGCACAGTATCTGAGCAGATTGTCCAAGATGCGCTCGACCTCACCCGACTGCGTGGAACACCATGCGTCCTCGTCGGCATAGTATTCGTCGGAGGTATCGAGATTGCTGCGGATGAGCGCAAGATTCGACATGGTGATGTAGTGCGCATAGGAGTCATAAAACTCCTCGTAAGCACCCAAGAGATCGTCGTTTACCTTGCCCTTATCAACGAGCTTGCGCACATCGTCCGCCAAGTCCGACATCTCGTCAATGTCGGGGCGCTCGTACTCAAGCTCCGAAAATGCGACGATTCTGTCACGGTTGTCGGTGTGCCCGTTTGGCATCTGACCGTCGACGCCCCTTATAATGCCGAGCAGCAGGGAGCAACCGGACATGGACAGAAGCATGACGACAACAAGGAGAATGGCAAGAAAACGTCGTTTTATATTCATATTGACCTCCGGAACATAACTTATTTACAGTTTATCACATAATTCTACACGGGTAAAGTATATGTTGACAAAATTATGATACTGTGATATTGGTAACTTACCAATTGGTAAATAAAAAAATAAGGAGAAATTATCATGTCAAATTCAGATAAGCAGAAGCTGCGCCTGCTCGACACGAAGCTGGGCAAGAGAAACACGAGGATAATGATAATCTGTGCCGTCATCATGCTGGCGTCCGTACTCCTGCACGACGTTGACCACATTATCCAGGCAAACCGCTGGAGCTACAACATACCGCTGTCGCTGTGGGCGCTGAATCTGATAGTCTACGTTCTGCCCGTGGTGTCGATATTCCTTGCAAAGAGCCGCAGAATGAGCGCAACGCTGGTGTGCTGCCTCGGCGGTATCGTCACGAGCCTTTCATTCGTGGTGCTTCATTGCTTCGGTTCATCGAGCGGACTTAACTGGGGCATTTGGAACTACACCTATTTCGAGCTTATGCAGGGCGGTACCTTCCTCGTTGACGGTCGGTACATCGAGGTCGCAGCGGGCGGCATCACTAAGCTTGACTGGCTCCTGCTGTTCCACGTTCCTCTTTTCAGCCTCCCGTGTTCGGGAATATCCTTCATCAAGTACCTTGATATAAGAAAGGCGGTCAAGGAAGGCCGTTACGTCGAAGACTGATAAAAAACGGGAGAGGTCTGCTCTCCCGTTTACTGTGATGCCATGAAAGAGATCGTTATAAAAATATGCGGAATAGACTGCGCCGCCTGCGTTGACAGGCTCAATCGCACGCTCGGCGAGACCGATGGTGTGCTTGAGGCGGCGGTGAACTATGCGGCGGGGAGCGCATACTTGCGCTACGACGAGGAAAAGCTCGGCATCCCGGACATTGCACGGCGCATAAGGAAGGCGGGCTATGAGGTGCCGCTCGGCAGAGCGGAGCTTTACTGCGAGGGCTTAGACCCCGAACGGAGCGACGAGTATATTGCCGCAGTCTCGGCGATAGACGAGGTACAGAGCGCAAGCTTTTGTGACGGCAATGCTACGATGGAGCTGTCGCTTTGGCCCGTGGGCGCCGACATCGGAAAGCCGATTGCCGCCTTGCGTGAGCTGGGCGTTTGGGCAAAGCCGGGCGAGATAAGCGACGGCGACGAGGAGTACACCATGCGAAAGCGCATGGAGCTTCTGCGGCTCATCACCGTCGGCACCTTCTGCACAATACCGCTGCTGTGGGACATTCACCACATTGCACAGTTTATTCTCGCAAGCATCGTACAATTCTGGCCGGGAGCGTATTTTTACCGCTCCGCCTTCCGTTCGCTGCGAAACAAAACCGTGAGCATGGACCTGCTCGTTGCGGTCTCCACGACGATAATCTACCTGTACAGCAGCTATCAGGCGTTTTACGTTCCGATAGAGAAGATGCTGTACTTCATGTCGGGAACGGTGCTTATAACGCTGCTGCTGTTCGGCAAGTATCTTGAGCTTATCGCCATGGGAGAGACGGCAAACTCCATAAAAAAGCTCATGCGGCTTCAGGCTAAAACGGCGGTCGTCATACGGGACGGTGAGGAGAAGGAGCTTCCGATCGACGAGATCGAGGAGCATGACACCGTCATCGTCCGCCCCGGTGAGCGCATCCCGGTGGACGGCATCATAATCGAGGGAAGCTGCGCCGTCGACGAGTCGATGCTCACGGGCGAGAGCCTCCCCGTCGAGAAAAACGAGGGCGACGAGCTTGTCGGCGGAACACTGAACCGTTCGGGTACGGTGCGGCTTTCGGCGCTGCGTCTCGGCAAGGAGTCCGTGCTTTCGCAGATCATCGACACGGTGCGCCGTGCGCAAAGCTCCAAGGCTCCCGTGCAGCGTCTTGCGGACAAGATAGCGTCGGTGTTCGTCCCGATAGTGCTTGCGCTGTCGGCGGCGGTCTTCTGCGTGTGGTACTTCGCCGCAGCCCCCGGCGACCTTGACCGTGCGCTCTACTGCGTGTGCAGTCTGACGGTCATCGCCTGTCCCTGCGCCTTGGGTCTTGCCACTCCGACGGCACTCATGGTGGGAGCGGGCAGAGCCGCCGAGCTTGGCGTTTTGTACAGAGACGGAGCCGAGCTTGAGCTTGCGCACAAGGTGAATACGCTGGTTTTCGACAAGACGGGAACTCTCACCGAGGGCAAGCCGGAGGTCTGCGGAATGTACACCTGCCCGGACGCCGATGCGGAGACGGCGCTCATCTTCGCCGCTGCGCTTGAGCGCCTGTCGCTGCATCCTCTTTCCGTCGCCGTGACGTCATACGCCGCCTACCGCTTCCCGAACGCACTTCCCCCGACCGTTGAGGGCTTTGAGGAAATTGCGGGCATGGGACTTTCCGGCATCGTGTCGGGAGAGCGGGTCGTGTGCGGAAGCAGAAAGCTTCTGCTGCGATTTGGCGTCGATACCTCCGTTCTGCCGGAGCCGGAAGGCACGGCGGCGGAACTTTGCATAGCGGTCGGCGGCAGAGCGCTTGCTGCGGTCTATGTCGCCGACAGACTGCGTGCAAAGTCGGCGGAAACGGTGGCACGGCTCAAAAGATCGGGCATCGAGGTGTGGATGCTCACCGGGGATAACGACAAAACGGCGAGAGCCATCGCCTCCGAGTGCGGCATCGACAGAGTGATAAGCTCCGTGCTGCCGGAGGAAAAGGCGGCAAAGATCGCAGAGCTAAAGAGCGGCGGCAGAGTAGTTGCCATGGTCGGCGACGGAATAAACGACGCTCCGGCACTGGCGCAGGCGGATCTTGCAATCGCCATGGGCAGCGGCAGCGACATTGCGGCGGACAGCGCCGGGGTCGTGCTGCTCGGCGGCAGGATCGAAGCGACCGTGACGGCGCTGCGGCTGTCGAAGGACACCATGCGCACGGTGTGTCAAAACCTGCTGTGGGCGGTGTTTTACAACGTCATCTGCATGCCTGCGGCGGCGTTCGGGATAGTGAATCCGTCCATGGCGGCGGCTGCGATGACGCTTTCGTCAAACGGAGTGCTGCTCAATTCGCTGAGACTTCAAAAGGCTGGTGGAAAGAAAAATGAGAGAAGAAACGGCGCAGATTAAAATTCGGGGCATGATATGCCGATCCTGCACCGATACGGTGGAGGAGACCCTGCTGCACACGCCGGGGGTGATAAGCGCCCATGTCAGCTACGTTAAAGGACGTGCCGAGCTGCGTTTTGACCCCGACATCGTGAGCCTTGAGCAGATCGAAAAACGTATCGAGGCTTCCGGCTACGACAGCGGGGACAAGGGAATGTCCGCCGTTGCGGTTGACATAATATGCATCATCCTGACTGCGGCGCTCGTGCTGTTCTTCACCAAAAGCGGGCTTAATCCGGTGCCGGAGGCAAAGGCAGGAGCAAGCCTCGGCTACATATTCCTCATAGGACTTCTCACAAGCACGCACTGTCTCGGAATGTGCGGCGGCATAATGCTGAGCCAGACCGCATCGGGAAGCGAGCTGAGCGGCGACAGGAAAACGGGGATGCTCTCCGCACTGTACTATAACGGCGGTCGAGTGCTTTCATACACCGCCGTCGGCGCCGTGTTCGGTGCGCTCGGCACGGTGATAAGCTACACCTCACAGGCAAGGTCTGCGGTGTTCACCGTGGTGGGACTGGCGGTGCTGATAATCGGCGTTAATATGTGGGGACTTTTCCCCGGATTACGGGC
This sequence comes from Oscillospiraceae bacterium, assembly GCA_963625655.1. GTDB lineage: Bacteria > Bacillota > Clostridia > Oscillospirales > Oscillospiraceae > F23-B02. Next base: position 16,433 of record CAVFTS010000011.1, on the reverse strand, counting down.
GCTTTCTCCGGCACAGAGCGGCTTTTGCAGTCTGCCGAAGAAGGGAAGGAAGCGCTTTGCGGGAAGACCCTTGGCGGTCGGGCTTTTAACGGGACTTATGCCCTGCGGCTCGATGTACGCCATGTGGCTGTTAGCCATCACCGGCGGCAACGCACTTTACGGTGCGGAGGTCATGCTGATGTTCTCGCTCGGCACGGTGCCGCTGATGTTCGTTTTCGGAGCGCTCAATTCGTTTATCCCGAAAAGGCTTGCAAAGTATATGCTCAAGCTCAGTGCGGTGTTAGTTACCGCACTCGGCATAAAAATGCTCCTTGCGGGGCTCGGATAAAGAAAAAAACGGTGCCGTTCACTGTAAACGGCACCGTTTTTGATGTTTAAATTACTTTCCGCAAACGATGTCTCTGGTATCACGGGCGATGACCAGCTCCTCGTTGGTGGGGATGACAAAGACCTTGACCTTGGAGTCGGGAGTGGAGATGCACACATCCTCGCCTCTCTTGGAGTTCGCCTCCTCGTCGATGGTGACGCCGAGGTAGCCGAAGTATTCGGCGATGGCGGCACGGGAGCTCTTGGAGTTTTCGCCGACGCCTGCGGTGAACACGATGGCGTCAACGCCGTTCATTGCCGCAACGTAGGAGCCAGCGACCTTTGCGACCCAGTAGTGGAACATATCGAGAGCAAGCTGCGCTCTCTCGTTGCCCTCGGCTGCCGCATTGTCGAGATCACGGAAGTCGGAGGAGACGCCGGAAACGCCGAGAACGCCGGACTTCTTGTTGAGGATGTTCAGCATTTCGTCGATGCCGATGCCGTATTTATTCATGATGAACTGGATAACGCCGGCGTCGAGATCGCCGCAGCGGGTACCCATAGGCAGACCGACCAGGGGAGTGAAGCCCATGGAGGTGTCGATGCACTTGCCGCCATCGATGGCTGCGATGGAGCTGCCGTTGCCCATGTGGCAGGAGACGATCTTCAGCTCCTCGATGGGCTTGCCCATAAGCTCTGCGCAGCGGCCGGAAACGTAGCGGTGAGAGGTGCCGTGGAAGCCGTAGCGGCGGATACCGTCGTTTTCGTAGTATTCGTAAGGAACCGCGTACATGAAGGCCTTGCCGGGCATGGTCTGATGGAAGGCAGTGTCGAATACGCCGACCATGGGAACGTCTCCCATGACCTCACGGCAGGCATTGATGCCGGTGATGTTTGCGGGGTTGTGCAGGGGAGCGAAGGGGGTGCATTCCTCGACGGCTGCCATGACCTCGTCGGTGATAAGCACGGAGGAAGCAAACTTCTCGCCGCCGTGAACGACACGGTGACCGACGGCGTCTATCTCCTTCATGGAGGACACGACACCGTATTCCTCGCTGGTGAGCTTCTCGATGACAGCGGCTATTGCCTCGGCATGGGTGGGAAGGGGGATGTCCTCGTTGAATACGGGCTTATCGCCGACGAGGGGGCTGTGCTTTAAATGACCGTCGATGCCGATACGCTCGCAGAGACCCTTTGCCATTACCTTTTCGGTCTCCATGTCGATGAGCTGATACTTGAGGGAGGAGCTGCCTGCGTTGATAACAAGAATCTTCATTACAAAATTCCTTTCTTATTGTAAAAATACGAGTTTAACTGTATAATTGTTACCAAACTATTTTAATACATTTTGCACAAAAAGCAAGGATTTTTTAAGGAGACGCAGAATTGAAGGTAATCGGTATAGTCGGGGAGTATAATCCCTTTCATTTCGGACATGCCTATCATATTGAAGAAAGCCGCAAAGTCGCAGGGGAGGACAGCGCCGTCGTGTGCGTCATGTCCGGCGATTTCGTGCAGCGGGGCGAGGCTGCGCTGTATTCGAAATTTGCAAGAGCGGAGGCTGCATGCCGGAGCGGAGCCGACCTCGTGCTTGAGCTGCCGCTGCCGTGGTCGCTGTCCTCGGCGGAGGGCTTTGCGAGGGGCGCACTCGGCATACTCGGCAACCTCGGCATCATCGATACGCTGTCCTTCGGCTCGGAGTGCGGCTCTGGCGATGCGCTCTCCCGCACGGCGGAGCTGCTGTTAAAGCCCGAAACGGGCGAGCGCATACGCCGTGAGCTTAAAGAAAACGAGGGCATCAGCTTTGCCGCCGCAAGGCAGCGTGCGCTTGCGCATTTTGACGGGGACTTATCGGCGCTTTTGGAGTCGCCGAACAACATCCTCGGCGTCGAATATATAAAGGCGATATACGAACAGAGCCTTGACATTACGCCCGTGACCGTGATGCGCCTCGGCGCAGGTCACGACGCTCATGGGGACGCTCTGCCACGCTCTGCGTCCGAGATACGCAGACGGATAAAAGCAAAGAGCGACGCAGACGGGGACATTCCCGCAGCGGCGCTTGAGGTGTACGAGCGGGAGCGCAGGCTTGGGCGTGGCCCCGTGTTTTCCGATGCCCTTGAGATAGCGGCGCTCTCACGGCTCAGGATGCTGCCGAAGGAGGCGTTTGCCCTGCTGCCCGACTGCGGCGAGGGACTGTCCGACCGCATAGCCGCAGCGGTTTCCGAGGAGTCGAGCCTCGATGCGATTGCCGCCGCCGCAAAATCGAAGCGCTATGCCCTGAGCCGCATACGCAGGATACTCATGTGTGCGTCCCTCGGCGTGCGCAAGGGAGCAGCGCTTGACCTTCCGCCGTATGCAAGGGTGCTGGCGGCAAACGAAATCGGCTGCCGCCTGCTCAAGGAGGCAAAGGACAAGGGGCGCATACCGATACTCACAAAGCCCGCGGCGGTGAAATCCCTCGGCACGGAGAGCTTAAAGCTCTTTAAGCTCGGCTCCGACGCTCACGATTTTTACGTCCTCGGCTACGCTGCGAGGGAGGAGCGCAGAGGCGGTGCCGACTGGCGTCAGAGTCCGAAAATTTTGTAAGTGAAACATTTTCGTATTTGTACCGTCAAATAAGCAGATACTCAAACTAGAGGAGTGACGGTATGAAACGATTTGCTGTAATGCTCGTGTGCGCTGCGATGCTCGTCGGGCTGATCGCTTTGACGGCGCCGACAAGGAATCGGGTGAAACGCCAGTAACGGCATACGCCCCGCAGGACTATTCGCAGGTCTACGCTGCGATAAAAAGCGCAAGACCGAACAATGTCGGACTCTTTGCGAAAACCAGTCTCGCCGGAGATGCGATGATAAACGAGACGTCGGGGCGGGATCACTCAAACACAAACGTTCAGGTCGAGGGCATCGACGACGGCGACCTCGTAAAGACCGACGGTGAATACATCTACGCCATAAGCGGCAACAGCCTGCTGATATTCAAGGCGCAGGACGGTAAGGCGGATAGGCTTTGCGGTCTTGACCTGTACACGGTCTGCGGCGAAAACTTCTGCGCATATGAGCTGTACGTTCTCGGCGACACTGTCACCGTCACGGGAGCGACGGCGAGCGACGATGCGGCCTACGGCAGAAACCTTTCCGCACGGTGATTTCAAGCCCGCTGAATTGATTGAAAAAGTCCGTGCACTCACACGGACTTTTTGCTTTTTTGTAAAGTCGGCGCTTATAAGGCTTGCATAATCCCGAAGGTCGGTTATAATAAAATAATCGACCAAAAACAGGACGAGGAGATACACATGAAAAAGAATCCGAGATTTTATATCGCTCTGTGGGTAAGCAAGGCCGTCATGCTGCTGCAAAGACTGCTCGGCATGAACGCAAGCTATTTCCCCGGAAAGCTTGCGATAAAGCTGTGTCCCGACTTCCTCGGACGCATAGACAAGCCCGGCACCGTCATAACCGTGACCGGAACCAACGGCAAGACGACCTGCTGCAACATGATAATCGACGTGCTTACGGCAAACGGCTACGACGTTTTGAATAACCGAGCAGGCTCGAATATCGATGCCGGCGTCGCAAGCTCGCTCATTGCAGCCGCATCGCTTGGCGGTCACGTTAAGCAAAAGATCGCCGTTTTAGAGGTGGATGAGCGCAGCTCTCTGCGCATCTACCCCTACGTTCACCCCGACTACACCGTATGCACCAACCTGTTCCGTGACTCGATACAGCGCAACGCACATCCGGAATTTATCTTCTCCGTCATCGAGAAGGCGCTGCCCGACGACACGCACCTGATACTCAATGCGGACGATCCCGTAAGCTTCAGGCTGAAGCGCAATAACCCCCGCAGCTATTTCTCGATTGCCCGTCTGCCGAGCGACCGTGAGGAGTGCATAAACATCATAAACGACGCAAGGGTATGCCCCGACTGCGGACACACCCCGGAGTACGAATATGTGCGCTACCACCACATAGGCAAAATGCACTGCCCGAATTGCGGGCTTTCGTCGCCTACGCCCGACTTTCTCGCATCTCCCGACTTTGAAAGCGGCAGCTTTACCGTGCGCACCGCCGAGGGTGAGGAAAGCTACCCGATGATAAGCGACAGCATTTTTAATGTCTATAATCAGGTCACCACCGTTTCGCTCCTGCGTACCTTCGGACTGAGCTCGGAGAGCATTGCCGAAAGCTTTGAGCATATGCACATCGTAAAGAGCCGCTACACCAGCACGGTGGAGAACGGCATAGAGGTCGTGACGAACATGACCAAGGGGCAAAATCCGGTTGCCTGCTCCATCGTGTTCGACTATATGCGTTCCGAACTCGGCAGCAAGGAGATAATCCTTATGCTCGACGATGCGACGTTTAAAAAGACAACCGAGATAATGACGTGGATATACGACGCAGACTTTGAGCTTTTAAACGACGACAGCATAAAGCGCATAGTCGCCTGCGGTGTAAGAACGAATGACTACCATCTGCGTCTGCTGCTTGCCGGCGTGCCGGAGGAGAAAATACGCTGCGTGAGGCTTGAGACGGATGCGCCGAAGGAGCTTTCGCTTTGCGGCACCGACAAGGTCTTCATACTCCACGACCTCACGACGCCGAAGCTCACGGCGAGCGTCAAAAGCGGCGTTGTAGAGGAGATAAGGAAACGGAAAGCGGAGGTTAGCCATGAAGATTGAGATACTGTACCCGGAAGCCGCAAATCTTTTCGGCGACTGCTGGAATCACCGCTACCTCAGAGAGTGTATGCCGGAGGCGGAGTTTGTCGAAACGCATTATAACGATGTACCCGCATTCGTGTCCGAGGATGTGAACCTCATCGTTATGGGCGCCATGACCGAGCGGGCGCAGGAGTGGGCGATAGAGAGTCTTCTGCCGCATAAGGACCGCCTGCGTGAGCTTGTAGACGGCGGCACCGCCTTTCTTATGACCGCAAACGCCGGAGAGGTTTTCTGCGAATACATCGAAAACGAGGACGGCACCCGCATAAACGGACTCGGCATAGTGCCGCTTCACGCAAAGCGTGACATGATGCACAGGCACAACGCCGTCATGCTCTGCGACTTTGAGGGTATGGAGCTTGTCGGCTTCAAGGCGGAGTTTTCAACGCTGTACGGCAACAACTCCGACTTCGGCTTCGCAAAGGTGCGCTACGGTACGGGCATAAATTCCGCAAGCGACATCGAGGGCGTGAGGATAAATAACTTCTTCTCCACCGCCATGGTCGGACCGTTTCTTATGATGAACCCCGGCTTTGTAAAGTACCTGATGCGTCTTTTGGGCGTAGCGGAGCCGAGCCTCAAGCACGAGGAGCTTATCACCGCAGCCTACGAGGACAGACTGCGTGATATAAAGCGAATGAGCGAGAAAAAGCGCTGAGCTTAAAAATCGGAATTGTTGACAAATACTCCGTGTTAAACTAAACTACTTTGGTAGGGAGAGTTTAACACGGAGGATTTTTTATGACCTTGGATAAGCTGCCGATCGGCAAAAAGGCCGTTATAACGAGCGTGGGCGGGGAGGGGAACCTCCGCAACCATCTGCTCGATATGGGGATAATCCCGAAAACCGTGGTCTCGGTCAGAAAGACCGCACCGCTGGGCGATCCTATCGAGATCAGTCTGCGGGGATACACCATGACGCTGCGCAAGGACGATGCAGCCAAGATCGAGGTGTTGCCTCTTGAGGAGGACTGAGACATGGTAATAGCGCTTGTAGGCAATCAGAACTGCGGCAAAACGACGCTGTTCAATCAGCTCACCGGTTCAAATCAGCACGTCGGCAACTTCCCCGGTGTGACGGTGGAGCATAAGGCGGGTGAGGCTAAGGGGCATAAGGACTGCACCATCGTCGATCTGCCGGGCATATACTCCATACGCCCGTACTCCGGCGAGGAGGTCGTCACCCGCAATTTTATAATCGACAATTCGCCCGACGCCATTCTGAACATTGCCGACGCAACGAACATCGAGCGAAACCTCTATCTGACGCTTCAGCTTGCCGAAATGGGAAAGCCGATGGTGCTTGCGCTCAATATGATGGATGAGCTTCTGGGAAACCACGGCTCCGTGAATATCGATGAGCTTTCGAGCCGTCTCGGCATCCCTGTGCTGCCCATATCTGCCGCAAAAAATGACGGCGTTGAGGAGCTTTTGGAGCTTACGATGGAGACGGCACGCAAAAAGCAGAAGCCTAAGAAGGTGGACTTCTGCGGAGCGGGCCCCGTCCATCGCTGCATACATACGGTGAGCCATGTGGTTGAGGACCACGCCGACGCCATAGGCGTTCCGTCGAGGTTCGCCGCAACGAGGGTCATAGAGCAGGACGAGGAGATAATAAAGCGCCTCGGGCTGAGCGAAAACGAGCTTGAGCTTGTGGAGCATGCCGCACTCGAAATGGAGTGCGAGAGCGGGCTTGACCGCAATGCGGCGCTTGCCGATATGCGTTACCGTTTTATCGAAAGCGTCTGTGCGGACACGGTCGTCAAGGCGCAGGAGAGCAAGGAGCAGCAGCGCAGCGTAAAAATCGACAAGGTGCTGACCAACAAATACCTTGCGATACCGACCTTCCTTGCGATAATGGCGTTCATTTTTTGGATGACCTTCGACGTCATCGGGCAGAGGCTCAGCGACCTGCTTGCCGTCGGCATCGCCATGTTCACCGATTGGGTTGACGCACTTCTCAGCGCATACGGCTTAAACCCCGTTGTGCAGAGCCTGATTATAGACGGCGTTTTTGCGGGCGTCGGCAGTATGCTCGGCTTTCTGCCGCTCATTGTCGTGCTGTTTTTCTTCCTCTCGATACTTGAGGACACGGGCTATATGTCGAGAGTGGCGTTTGTCATGGATAAGCTGCTGCGCAAGATAGGACTGTCCGGGCGCAGCTTCGTACCCATGCTGATCGGCTTCGGCTGCTCGGTGCCTGCGGTCATGGCGACGAGGACGCTGTCCTCCGAGCGAGACAGGAAAATGACCATGCTGCTTGTGCCGTTTATGAGCTGCTCTGCGAAGATCCCCATCTACGCACTGTTCACGGCGGCGTTTTTCCCCGGAGACAAGCTGCTCGTTATGACCCTGCTTTACATAGGCGGTATGATTACGGGCATCGTTGCGGCAAAGATACTGAGCATGACCTCATTTACGGGAAAGCCCGTTCCCTTTGTGATGGAGCTTCCCAATTACCGTATGCCCTCGCTCAAGAGCGTGCTGCTGCTCATGTGGGAAAAGGCAAGGGACTTTATCCGCAGGGCCTTTACCGTGATATTCCTTGCGACCATCGTTATATGGTTCCTCCAGCACTTCGACGCAAAGCTCAACATAGTCGAGGCGGGAGACGGCAGCAGTCTGCTTTCGCTCATCGGCATGAGCGTTGCACCGATATTCGCACCCCTCGGCTTTGCCGACTGGCGCATCGCAACGAGCCTTATAACGGGACTTATGGCGAAGGAAGCGGTCGTCAGCACGATGGGCGTTCTGATGAACGCATCCGGCAGCGCCCTTGCATCGGCGCTCACAGGGGTGTTCACGACGCAGAGCGCCATTGCGTTTTTGACCTTTGCGCTGCTGTACACGCCCTGCGTTGCGGCAATATCCGCAATGCGGAGGGAGCTTGGCAGCGGACTTAAAACCGTCGGCGTCGTCATCGGACAGTGCTGCGTTGCGTGGATAGTAGCGTTTGCGGTCTACTGCGTGGCGGGGCTGGTGCTGTGACATGGGGATAGTAATTGCGATACTGCTTGCGGTTTGGGTGCTTCTTGCGGTGAGAAGTCTGCGCCGTGACGGAAGCTGCTCCTGCGGCGGCTTCGACTGCTCACACTGCGGCAACAAGGAAAAATGCGGCGACTGCTGCGAAAAATGCAATAAACGGTAGAGTGATACTATGAAAAAAAGACTATGCGTACTTCTGCTTGCGGCGGCGCTTCTTCTCAGCGGCTGCGGCATTGATACCACACAGCCCGGAAAAGCTCCCGACGCTCCCGAAAATGCGATTGAGCTTGCTTACATCCCGCTTGACGACAGACCCGACAATTACGAACGTGTGTTGTATTTGGCACAGTCTCTCGACTATGATCTGCTGATGCCGGATGCCGAACTGTTTAAAACGAGGCTTGACGGGCAGCCGGGACAGGCTAAGGGCGACAGAGCGGCGCTTTACGAGTGGCTGTATGACTGCGAGGAGCAAGGCTGCGACAGATATATTATTTCTCTCGACCAGCTTCTTTCGGGGGGGCTTTGCGCTTCACGCTCGGCATCCTCCGAGGAGACGGTTACGCTTTCCGACGGACGCACGGTGACGGATAAAGAGCTGCTCAGCATGACGGTTGAGCTCCTTTCCTCCGACGAAAATAACCGTGTTTGGCTGCTGGACACCGTGATGCGCCTTGCGCCCACCGTGGGCTACGACGGTTGGACGATTGACGATTATCACAGTGTGAGAGCCTACTTTGCTCAGCCGAGGCTGCTTATTTCCGAGGATGAGCTTGACCCCGAATGCATTGTGGCTGCATACGGGCTGTCATCCGACGGAAGTGCGATCCCGCTTTCGGGCGTTGACGCCGATGACATAAAGCGCTGCACCAACGCAAGGCAGCGCAAGCTGCTGCTTGATCAGGAGCTGTTCACGCTTCTTCATGGGGACGAAGGCGGAGTGTTCTCCGTGCTGTACGGTATCGATGATTCGTCCGAGTCAAACAGCGTGCAGGTAAACGAGATAGCGTATATCCGAACGCTTCTGCGGAGCACCGATGCGCTCCTTTCCGGAGTGGACGATCTGGGCTTTAAGGCAGTGGCGGCAATGTATCTTTGTGACATTGACTGGCAGGGTGCGGAGGCGGAGCTGCGATACTTCGGCGGAACCGAGGATCAAAACGCCTGCGAATACGATTACCGACCTTTAAACGAGATAGTTTCGGAGCACATGAGCTTTTTCGGACTGACCGAAAGCGCTTCGGCACAGCTCAAGATATACGTTCTGACAAAGCCCAAAGACCCCGAACGGGCGCAGATTTATTGCGATGAGCTGATAGCTGCCCTGAACGACAGCTTTTCGGGCGGCGATGCGGTCATATTGATGGATGCGTCAAACGGCGCATACGGTGAGTACGGTAATGAATTCAGAAGGTCTCTGGTAAACGATACCGAGTTTGGAAAGCTCATAGCATACTCCGGAATGCTTGACATGGCGATCGTCACCGGAACGGCGCTCAGCCACGGCGTTTCCCGCTACGCATACCTCAAAAACGGCGAGTGCAGTGAGCTGTCCGAGTATGGGTATATGTGTTCGCTTACCGATGTTCTGGTGAAGGATATTTGCTACCGCAACAATGTAAGAACGGTTCTAAGCGACTATATAAGCACTGAGCTTTCGGGTGACCCACAAAATCTCTGGGCTGCAAAAACATCTCCGGATACGGTAAATGCGGAGCTTAGCCGACTTATGGAAGAGCTTGTGCCGGAGCTTTTGGAGAAGCTTCAGCGATGCAATTTCATAAGCTCGCTTGTGCCGTACACCGAGTCCGGTTGGGGCGGAATTACGATTGAAAACTACCGCCTTCCGTGGTACAGAATTATTGAGGTGGCATTTGACATTGAGGTCGGCAAAGCAACGCAGCCGCACGAAAGCGTCTTCGGGATATACTACAAATAAGCAGCTTATCGGCGCTGTCGAAAGAAATTGCTTTACTTTACGCCGAGCTTTTGCTATAATGTACGGGCAAAACTTATATGCGCCCGTAGCTCAGCTGGATAGAGTGTCAGACTCCGACTCTGAAGGTCGTGGGTTCGAATCCCGTCGGGCGTACCAAAGAAGCAGCAGGTCTCTGTTGAGACTTGCTGCTTCTTTTGAACGATGAATGATTGATGAGAACCCACGACCATATACGAAATGAGCGGTCGTCGGTGCCGACACCGACGAGCGAATAGTATTCAAATAAGCGTCACGAAGTGCCGAAGGCGCTTCGCGGGTTCGAATCCCGTCGGGCGTACCAAAGGAGCAGCAGGTCTCTGTTGAGACTTGCTGCTTCTTTTGAACGATAAATGATTGATTGAAAATTATAGTCGGACAAATGAACACTATTTTGCAATAGGCATTGAGAAAGCCGTGACTTTATGCTACAATCAATTTATAAAGACACGTCAAAAAGAACATACAGCATAAGTACTTACCTTACCGCAAAATTGAAAGGAGCGGAAATATGCAAACCTTGCAGGAATACAAATGCCCCTGCTGCGGCGGCGCAATAGCCTTTGACAGCACATTGCAGAAAATGAAGTGTCCCTACTGCGACACCGAGTTTGACATGGAAACGCTGGCAAGCTATGACGCAGGACTGAGCAGTGAGCAGGACAGCATGGAATGGGAGACATCTGCCGGTACGCAGTGGCAGGAGGGCGAAGCGGACGGATTGCGTACCTATGTGTGCAAGTCCTGCGGCGGCGAGATAGTCGGCGATGAGAACACGGCTGCGACCTCGTGTCCCTTCTGCGGAAACCCCGTCGTTATGATGGGGCAGTTCTCCGGTGCGCTGAAGCCGGATCTCGTGATACCGTTCAAGCTGGATAAAAACGCTGCAAAGGCGGGGCTTATGCAGCATTTAAGAGGCAAGCGCCTGCTGCCGAAAATCTTTAAGGATCAGAACCACATCGACGAGATAAAGGGAATCTACGTTCCGTTTTGGCTGTTCGATACCGATGCGGATGCGCAGGTGCGCTACCGTACGACGAAGGTCAGGGTCTGGAGCGACAGCGAGTACAACTACACCGACACCAGCCATTTCCTCGTAAGCCGCAGCGGCAGCGTATCTTTCGAGCATATTCCCGTTGACGGCTCTTCCAAAATGCCGGATGATCTGATGGAGTCCATTGAGCCATTCAATTTCTCCGGCGCCGTGGATTTTCAGACGGCGTATCTTGCCGGCTACCTTGCCGACAAATACGACGTCGGCGCCGAGCAGAGCATAGAGCGTGCAAACGAGCGTGTGAAGAGGTCGACCGAGGCGGCGTTTGCCTCGACCGTGCAGGGCTATCAGACCGTTGTTACCCAGAGCAGCAACATCCGTCTGCACGGCGGCAAGGCGAAGTATGCCCTGTTCCCTGTGTGGATATTAAACACCACATGGCAGGGCAAGAAGTACACCTTCGCCATGAACGGACAGACGGGAAAATTTGTCGGTGATCTGCCGGTGGACAAATCGGCGGCGACAAAATGGACCTTGGGACTGTCGGCTGCACTCAGTGCCGCTGCCTATGGTGCGGTGTGGGTGATGCACCTCATAGGAATGCTGTAAACAGCTGGCGTGAAAGCCGATTATCAGACCGAAACGTAGAATATGCGCTCCCCATTTTTTTCTCGTCATACGGTCTTACGCGTTCATATCAAATCTATTCTACCTATTCTATAAAGAAGGGCGACCGCTTGTCTGCACTCTGATTTTTTGCTTGTGCGGTGTCAAGCGGACGGAAGGCAAATGTATGCTTAATATGAAAAAACAAATTATTTTATTTGCAGTTTGCCTGCTGGCAGTCTGCGGACTGACAGGATGCGGTATCCTGTCGGACGAAGTGGCGGAGACTACTGCGCTGCCGGAGGTGTCGGCGTCCTCCGCGGAAACCGAGCCGGAAACAAAACCGGAACACTCCGAGCTGTATATTCCGGGAGTGCCTGTTGAAGACGTAATAACATACTTTAACGAGGTTTGTCTCGACTCGGAATATTCAGACTCGGGCGAGCCCAATTTGGTGCAGAAATGGGATACTAAGGTGCTTTATGCTCTTGACGGCAGCTACACGGACGAAGATGTGGCGGCAATTGATAAAATGGCGGACATCCTTAACGGTATTGAAGGCTATCCGGGCTTGTTCCGGACGGATGACCCCTTTGAGGCCGATCTGACCATCAGTTTCTACAGTGAGGCCGAGCTGGCGACCGAAATGGGCGAGTATGTTAACGGAGATAGCTGTGACGGCATCGTGCATTACTGGTATGAGTCCAATATAATCTACTTAGAAGTTATAGGCATTCGCAACGATATGAGTCAACATCTGCGCAATTCCGTCATTCTGGAAGAAATTTATAACGGAACGGGCGCAACACAGGATACCATGCTGCGACCTGACAGTATTATTTACCAGGAGTATTCCGAGGCGCAGGATTTGACGGATATAGACTTATTGCTGTTGCGCCTGCTGTACCACCCGTCCATAGAGTGCGGCATGAATGCGGAGCAATGCGAAGCGGTCATCCGTGAGCTGTATTATTGAGACGGGTATATGTATCGGCAATCACTAATCCGGAATCTATTCTACCTATTCTATAAGAAAGGCGGCTGCGCGTCTGCACTAATTCAGTCCCTGCTTATGCGGACGCTATGTAGTCGAATATGTGATTGAAATGAAAAAGAGAATTATCGCAATAATTTTTGCATTCGTTTTCTGCTTCTGCGCAGCGGCTCCCGCTTTTGCGAGCGATTCGGACGGCTTTGCGGACGAATACTACCGCCTAAACGACTTGGCGGACATTCTCGACGACAGTGAGGAAGAGGAGCTTCTCGCAACTCTCGACGAGATAAGCGTGCGTCAGAAGATGGACGTGACGATCGCCATCGTGGACGATCTTGAAGGTTACGTCTCCGCAACCGAGTGTGCCGACGATATCTACGACGGGCTGAACTACGGATATGGCGAGAACAAAGACGGCATTCTGCTTCTCTTATCCATGGAGGGGCGTGACTGGGCAATATCCACCTGCGGTTACGGCATCACGGCATTTACAGACGCCGGCTGTGACTACATAGTAGAGCAGATGAAGGACGACCTCTCCGACGGCAATTATTACGATGCCTTCAACACCTACGCAAGCCTGTGCGACGACCTTATCACGCAGGCGAGAGAGGGCAGCCCTTACGACACCGGCAGTCTTCCCCGTGAGCCTCTGTCGTTTATTTGGATACCGATCTCCGTTGGCGTCGGCGTTACCTTGGCGCTGATCGTTGTAGGCGTGATGAAGAGCAAGCTCAAGACCGTGCGCTTCCAGACGGCCGCAAACAGCTACATGAAGAAGGGCAGCCTTGCGCTTACGGAGAGGAGAGATCTGTTCCTCTACCACACCGTGACACGCAGTGCAAAGCCGGAGAGCAGCAGCTCCGGCGGCAGCCGCACGCACACCTCGTCCTCCGGCAGAACGCACGGCGGCAGCAGCGGCAAATTCTGATATGATCTCAAAGCGGCGGCTCTCGTGCGGGAGCTGCCGCTTTTTATGCCGGTGCAAAAAATCGGAAGCCGCAAACGTCGATAAAATAAGCTACAAACTTTTACGGAGTGTTCGATATTGGCAGAACACTCCGTTTTACCTTATAGTTCAGGGGCGTTGCTGTTGACATATACGGGGAGTTTGGAGTATAATTCACAAAGTCGGATATGTGTTTTCTGGTCTCAGACCTCGGAAAAAGGCAAGCTCTCACCCGAAAAGGCGGTGCAGAGCCTATCCGCACATAAGGGAGAAATGTACGGACCGACGGTGGTTCGGCTCCCACCAGCTTAAGTGACTGCGTAATTTGAAATACATTGTGAGGTAAGGCTTATGACAAATTATTCCGGATACATGGGTAAGGTCGCATTGCTTGATCTATCCGAGGGGGAAGTCCGGGACTATCCGTGGTCGGACGAGGACCGCAGGCAGTATATCGGCGGAAAGGCAATGGCGGAAAAGCTGCTTGTCGATATGCTCAAGGGGAAGACCGACGCTCTCTCGCCCGAAAGCCCAATAGTCATCGCCACCGGTCCGCTTACGGGAACCGGCGCACCCTGTTCAAATCACTTCTTCGTTGCGGCACTGTCACCGCTGGGCGGCGGTATCAGCGTTTCCGGCTGCGGAGGAGATTTCGGGCTGTACCTGAAAAAAGCGGGCTTCGATGCGCTGATAATTAAGGGCAAGTGCGAAAAACCCACTTGGATCGTTATGAAAAACGACAAGCTGTCGTTTAACGATTGCGACAATATGTGGGGCATGGAGCTCAGCGCCGCACAGGCGGAGATGAAGAAGCGCCTTGACGAGCAGAGAAACTGCAATGTCAAGTGCGGCATGCTCTGCATCGGACCTGCGGGCGAGAACCTCGTTCCCTTCGCAAGCGTCGCATCGGGCGAGAGGGACCTTATCCACTGCGACCTCGGTGCGGTGTTCGGCTCGAAGAATCTCAAGGGCATCGTCGCAACGGGTAATAACGACGTTCCCGTAGCCGACCGTCCGTCGGCGGTGAAGAGCAGAGTGGACTGGATAGCAGAGCTCAGGCGACATCCTCTGACGGGCGATCTTCTGCCGGTCATGGGTACCGCAGGCTTTGTACCGAAGCTGCAGAGCGCAGGACTTCTTCCCGTGAAGAACTACTCCGCCGGAACGAGCGACAGAGCCTCCGAGATCGGCGGCGAGAGCTTTGCAAAGGAACACAATATCGGCTGCACGGGCTGCACCTACTGTCCGATAAAGTGCGAGCGCCTTATGCGCAACGACCTCGGAACGCTTATGGGACCGGGGCTTGAGGCGATGGTGCTTCTGGGCAGCAACATTCAGAACTATGACGTTAACCTTATCATAAAGTGGAGCCGTAAGCTCCACGAGCTGGGACTTGAACTGCGCACTGCGGCGAACGTGCTTGCGCAGGCGATGGATGAGGGCAGGCACGGTGTTGTCTTCGGAAAGAGCGAAGGCGTGTGCGAACTGTTTTCGGAGATCGCATCCGGGGAAGCGGTCGAGCTTGCAAAGTCTGCTGTCGAAACTCCGAGGCTCGACCTTGAGGCACTTGCCGTCGGCAGCTACATAGGCGAAGCCACCGCCACGGCTCAGCTTTGGGCGGAGCTTAACGAGGCGGTCGCCTCCTGCGGTCAGTGCGAGAAGCTGTTGTATTCCGAGATTCCGGCGTGGCTTATTGAAAAGGACGGCACTGCGGCGGCGTTTTTCGTACGGAAGCTCATGCCCGTCGCAGCGGCGCTCCTGAGGCTTGCCGGAAAGCTGCCGGAAAGCGTCGGACTTTCGCTTCCGATGAGAGCATTTGCGACCGAGATGGAGTACTCCGTCGGCATGAAGCTGTCGCTTGAAGACTTCCTCACTGCCGGCAAAAACGGCATTGAGGCGGCAAAGACCCTCGGCGGCGAGGGTACCAAGGTGGCGCTGCCGAAGGGACTTGTATCGTCCAATAAGGCACTGCCCTTTGCAATAAAGCTCCCGACCCTCAACGAGATAAAATCCGGGGCGCTTCGGCTGCCGGACATCACCGGGCTTTTCACCCGTAAAGCATAAGGAGGCGCAGCAATGTCATTCAGTATTAAAGAGAGCGTATGCAACGGCTGCGATGCCTGCAAGACCGCCTGTCCCACTCAGGCGATATACGGAGAGCGGCACGAGGTTCACAACATAGACCCAGACCTGTGTGTGTCATGCGGATTGTGCCTTAGCTTCTGCACTAACTTCGCCATCCGCAGCGGCGAAAATCACGACGATATGACCGAAGCGGAGGATTTCAAGATTCCCAACATAAACACCTCGCTCTGCACGGGCTGTTCCGCATGCGTAAGAGAATGCCCGATGTACGTTCTTTCCGTCTCCTCACCGAAGTTTAAGGGCGATATACACACGTTTGCATACATAACCGATCAGGACAATTGCATCGGCTGCGGCAAGTGCGAGGAGCATTGCCCGGTAGGTGCGATCGAAATGGTCGACAGGCTGTGAGAGAAAGGAAGATGAGCATGACTGTAATTGACTACGGCTTTATTGATGAAGTGCTCGAAAAGCACGAATACAGTAAAAGCGAAACGATAGGAATAATGCAGGACATTCAGGGGAAATACCGCTATCTTCCCGAAGAAGCCCTGCGCTACGCCGCAAAGAAGATAGGTGTCAGCCCCGCAACGTTGTACGGAGTGGCGACATTTTACGAAAACTTCTCGCTGACCGAGAAGGGCAAGTACATCGTCAAGGTATGCGACGGCACCGCCTGCCACGTCCGCAAGTCCGAGGACATTCAGAATGCGCTTTATCTTGCAACGGGTATGGAAAAGGGAGACACCATGTCTGCCGACGGACTCTTTACCATTGAGCGTGTTGCGTGCCTCGGTGCGTGCGGTCTTG
>CAVFTS010000010.1:0-58635 GCA_963625655.1 Oscillospiraceae bacterium | reverse complement strand
CCTTACAGTGTAGCACAGCCCTTGGAGAGGGGCTCTAATAACTACTACTCTATAATATAAGGAAGTTTATAAAAATGGGACTTATTAAAGCGGCGCTTGGTGCAGCCGGCGGCGTACTGGCCGACCAGTGGAAAGAGTATTTTTATTGTGAATCCATCCCGGAGAACGTGCTGGCTGTCAAGGGCGCACACCGTGTTTCCGGGCGCAGCAGCAACTACAAGGGTTCTGAGAATATCATCTCCAACGGCTCTGTCGTGGCGGTTGCCGACGGACAGTGCATGATCATCGTCGATCAGGGAAAGGTCACGGAGCTGTGTGCCGAGCCGGGCGAATTCGTCTACGATTCCTCGACCGAGCCGACGATCTTCTCCGGCAAGCTCGGAACCGGCATCCTCGATACTTTCAAGAACATCGGCAAGCGCTTCACCTTCGGCGGCGAACCTCCCAAGGATCAGCGCGTCTACTACTTCAACACCAAGGAACTCATTGGCAATAAATACGGGACTCCGTCCCCCGTCCCGTTCCGTGTGGTCGATCAGCGGGTCGGTATCGATATTGACATTGCCATCCGCTGCTTCGGCGAATACAGCTACCGTATCTGCGACCCGATCCTGTTCTATACGAATGTCTGCGGTAATGTCAGCGAAGATTATACCCGTGACCGTCTGGACAGTCAGCTGAAGACCGAGCTTTTGACTGCGCTGCAGCCCGCATTCGCAAAAATTTCCGATATGGGGATTCGCTATTCCGCACTTCCCGGCCACACGTTGGAGCTGGCTGATGCGCTGAACGAGGTGCTTTCCGGAAAATGGCGCAATCTGCGTGGTCTGGAGATCGTATCCTTCGGCGTCTCGTCCGTTAAGGCAAGCGAGGAAGACGAACAGATGATCAAGGAACTCCAGCGTAATGCGGCTTTCCGTGATCCTACCATGGCGGCGGCACATCTGGTCGGCGCACAGGCAGCCGCCATGCAGTCTGCGGCAGCAAATCAGGGCGCAGGCTCCGCAATGGCCTTCATGGGCATGAACATGGCGGGTGCGGCCGGCGGCATGAACGCACAGAACCTCTATCAGATGGGCGCACAGCAGCAGGCGCAGCAGCCTGCGTCCGCACCGGCGGCAGCTCCCGCAAACGGCTGGACCTGCTCCTGCGGGCAGGGCGGAATCACCGGAAACTTCTGTCCGAACTGCGGCAGCAAAAAACCGGAGCCCAAGCCTGCGGCGGACAGTTGGCAATGCGCATGCGGCGCAACCGCAACCGGAAAATTCTGCCCCGAATGCGGTGCGAAGAAGCCGGAAGCACAGCCGAATGGCTGGACATGCAGCTGCGGTGCAGTGAACAAGGGCAAATTCTGCTCGGAGTGCGGGGCGAAAAAGCCTGCGGGCGTTCCGCAGTATAAATGCGACAAGTGCGGCTGGGAACCTGCCGATCCGACGCATCCGCCGAAATTCTGCCCCGAATGCGGCGACCCGTTTGACAACGGGGATTTGCTGTGAAAACGGGCTGAAAATCGGGCTGATCATTGTCCCGGCGCTTGCCCTTCTCGCACTAATGAGCTTCTGCCCGTACCGGCATTTTGACACGAGCCGGATGGTACGGAGAAAACGATAAAATCACAAAATGATAAAGGAGTAGCGGATTATGGGGGTTGTTTGACAAAAAATACTGCAACATTTGCGGCGAAAAAATCGGCTTGCTTGGCAACCGCAAGCTGGAAAACGGCAATCTCTGCAAAAATTGCGCAGGGAAACTCTCACCGTGGTTCTCCGACCGCCGAAACAGTACGGTCGAAGAGATCAAGACGCAGCTTGCCTACCGGGAGGAAAACCGTGAGAAGGTAGCGGCGTTTCACACCACAAGAACCCTCGGCACGAACACTAAGGTGCTGCTTGACGAGGATGCGGGAAAATTCATGGTGACACGGGCACGGGATCTGGCGGAAGCAAACCCGGATGTTCTGGATTTTTCGAACGTGACCGGATGCAATCTCGATATTGACGAGAGCCGTTCGGAGATCAAGCGCAGGGATAAGGACGGCAATGAAGTCAGCTACAATCCGCCGCGCTATGAATATTCCTACGACTTCTATATCACCATCTTCGTCAATAACCCCTATTTTGATGAAATGCGGTTTCAGGTCAATTCCGACTCCGTGAACATCACGCCGACGCCGATACGTCCCGGCATGGCGGCAAGCTGCAATCCGGAGACCAATGTCGAGTACCGCAATTGCAAAAAGCTCGGCGAGGAGATTCGGCAGGCGCTGACGCAGGTTCGCAAGGATGCGCGTGATAAGATCGAGCAGGCGGCCGCACCAAAAGCGGCGGTTACCTGCCCCTTCTGCGGCGCAACCACCACGCCGGATGCCAGCGGCTGCTGCGAATACTGCGGCGGTGCAGTAAACGGCTGAGCAAAAAACGAGCGAAATGAGAAAGAACGGTTTTTGCGGCAATCACATTCTGCCGGAGATCCGTATGAACTTCTGTTTTACCGTTGCGCCCGACAGTATAATTCACCTTTGACAAACCGAAGCCCCTGCCGTGTTGGCAGGGGCTTTTCAGTGCGTCAAAAAAGCCAAACTTTTTGACACGCTTCAAAATACGCCGAGGGATTTGAACAGCATCGCCCAGCCGAACATGGTAAAGCAGCACAGGGCGCTCGTTGCGACGACGATGTCGCCCGCAAGCTCAGCGTCGCCGCCCATCTGCTGAGCCATGGTGAACGATGCGATGGCGGTTGCAGAGCCGAATATGGCGATCATTCCGGCAAACTCCACGCCCCGCACGCCGATGAGCATTGCGGCGGTGAGCGCAAGTCCGGGGATGACGACGAGCCTGCCGAGGCAGACCCGCACAAGCTCCTTTGCATAGCGCCGCAGACCGTCGAACTTAAAGAATGCGCCGAGCAAAAACAGCAGCATGGGATTCGTTGCGGCGGCGATCTGGCTTGCCGTGCTTTCGAGGAAGGACGGCAGCTTTATTCCCGTGAACAGGAACAAAAGACCGACGGCGGTGCCGACGATGAGAGGGTTTTTTACAATATCAAGCAGCAGTCTGCCGATGCCGGGGCGCCGCCCGTTCATGGCCTCAAGCGTTATGACCGCAAGGACGTTGAACATCGGGACGACAACGGAGATGAGCAGAACGACGGGACCGAGGTCTGCGCCCTCGACGAGCGAGGACGCAAGCGGCAGCCCGATGATGACGAAGTTTGAGCGGTAAAGCCCCTGCACCATGACGCTTTGCCGCTCCTTTTCCTTTTCGGTCAGCAGAACGAAGCCTAACGAAAGGAAGTACACGGCAAGCACCGTTCCGGCGGCAAAGAGGAGCAGCTTCGGCTGCAAAACGCTTGAAACGTCGGACTTATAAATGCTGTTAAACAGCATGACGGGCATGAACCAGCGAAACATCAGCCTGTTGAGTCCCGGAACGCTTTCACGCTTCACGGCGCCGCAGCAGCGTGCGGCATAGCCGAGCGCCATGATGAGGAATATCGGCAGTACGGCGTTTATACAGACCTTGAACGCACTCATTTTTTGCGCTTCTCCAGCCTGTGCTTTTTGCCGTCGGGGGTTACGAGGTAGGTGTTGTCGAGAACCTGCTTTGCGCCCTCACGCCACTCCGCTATGTACTCACGGCGCAGAGCGTCACGCTCCGACAGCTCCTCGGCGCTGAGAGCACGCTCCTTTGCGAGCTTTGCCAGCTCGTTTATTCTGTTAAGCTTTGAGTTTTCCATTATTCCATACTTCCGAGTTCGTCAAGAGTTTTTTCAAATGCCGGGATGAAGTGCTCAAGGAAATAATCCGCCTCCGGCAGGGCGTAGTCCCGGATCGCAGAGAGCGTCTGCTTTTCGGCGGAGAGAAATTCGTTGTTGCCCGCCTTGCGCTCCTCGATGCATTTTATGTAGGCGCTGAGCTTGTCGGCTGCCTTCACGACAGCGTGACAGCGCTTCTCGGTCTCGCCCGTTAAGATAGGCTCATAGGCGCTCCGAAGCTCCGCCGGCAGCATATTTAAAAGCTTTTCACAGGCGAGCGCCTCGACCTTGCGGTACGCTCCCGTTATCTCGCTGTCGTGGTACTTTATCGGTGTGGGAAGGTCGCCCGTTAAGATTTCGGATGCGTCGTGGAACAGCGCAACGGCGGCGCAGGCGTCGGGGTCGCAGTCCTTTCCGAACACGTCCCGTGAGATGACGCCGAGGGCGTGGGCAATGACCGCCACCATGTGGCTGTGCTCCTGGACGTTTTCCTGTATTGAGTTGCGCATAAGGCTCCAGCGCTGAATGTAGCGCATACGGGATATGAGCGCAAAAAAGTCGTTGTTCATAAATTGCTCCTTGTCGAATAAAAAGCCGAACCTCGGTTCGGCTTTTGTGTTGTATCAGAAATCGGCGTTGCCGGCGGTGCGGGGGTGCAGTTCCACGTCACGGATGTTGGACACGCCCGTGAGGTACATGACCATGCGCTCAAAGCCGAGACCGAAGCCTGCGTGACGGCAGGAGCCGTAGCGGCGCAGGTCGAGGTACCACCAGTAGTCCTCCTCTTTAAGCCCGAGCTGTGCCATGCGCTCGGTGAGAACGTCGAGACGCTCCTCACGCTGAGAGCCGCCGATTATCTCGCCGATGCCGGGGACGAGGCAGTCCGCTGCGGCGACGGTCTTGCCGTCGTCGTTCAGACGCATATAAAACGCCTTGATCTCCTTGGGGTAGTCGGTGACGAATATGGGCTTTTTAAAGACCTCCTCGGTGAGGTAGCGCTCATGCTCTGTCTGAAGGTCGATACCCCACTTGACGGGGTAGTCGAACTTCTTGCCGGACTTTATGAGTATATCGACCGCATCGGTGTAGCTCACTCTGCCGAAGTCGTTGGACACGACGTTGTGCAGCCTGTCGAGCAGCCCCTTGTCAACGAAGGAGTTGAAGAAATCCATCTCCTGCGGACATTTTTCGAGAACGCTGTTTATGATGTACTTGACCATCGCCTCGGCGGTGTCCATGTAATCGCAGAGGTCGGCAAACGCCATCTCAGGCTCTATCATCCAGAATTCCGCCGCATGACGCTGGGTGTAGCTGACCTCGGCACGGAAGGTGGGTCCGAAGGTGTACACGTCGCCGAACGCCATTGCGAAGTTCTCCGCATTGAGCTGACCCGAAACTGTGAGGTTGGTCGCCTTGCCGAAGAAGTCCTTGCTGTCGTCAACGGTACCGTCGTCCTTCAGGGGGAGGTTGTTTAAGTCAAGAGTCGTCACACGGAACATCTCGCCTGCGCCCTCGCAGTCGGAGCCGGTTATGATGGGCGTGTGGATATACATAAAGCCTCTGTCACGGAAAAACTCGTGAACGGCCTGCGCTGCGACGCTTCTTACTCTGAAGGTCGCGCTGAACAGATTCGTCCTCGGACGCAGGTGCTGGATGGTGCGCAGAAATTCGACGCTGTGGCGCTTCTTCTGAAGCGGGTAGTCGGGGGTGGAGGCGCCCTCAAGCATGACCTCGTCCGCCTTAAGCTCAAAGGGCTGCTTTGCGTCCGGCGTAAGCACGAGACGGCCGTGCGCAACAAATGCGGCGCCGACGTTCTGACGGACGATCTCGTCGTAATTACTCAGCTTCTCACGTTCGAGAACTATCTGAAGGCTTTTGAAGCAGGAGCCGTCGTTAAGCTCGATAAAGCCGAAATTCTTCATGTCACGGATGGTGCGGGCCCAGCCGCAGACCGTTATTTCCTTATCGCCGAAGCACTGCGCATCGGCATAGATGTGCGCTATCTTAGTGTGTTTCAATGTGAACGCTCCCGTCAATAAATGATTTGAATATTTTATACTATTTTGTCCGCCATTTCAAGATAAAATGACTATTTTCCGAATCGGGTCGCATATCCGCAGCGGCGGCAAAGCTCCTCTGCGGGCTTTCGTGCGGAAAAGCCGTCGTAGATGGAGTGCGCCCTCTCGCAGGATAGAATGTCGGAAAGCGGCGTTGTCAGCAAATTTCCGAGCGCAAGCTCCCCGTCGGCGTCGAGACAGCAGGGTACGACCGTGCCGTCGCACAAAACGCCGATGTGGTCACGCAGCCCCCGGCAAAACTGCACTCCGCACTCGCTCGCATTCATGTCCGGCCACTCGAAAACGTCTGCATTTTCAAGGAAAATTCCGTCTCGGAGCTTCACGCTCCCCGGACGCTTCGTGTCCTCAAAGGACGCACCGTGACATCGGAGATAGTCGAGTATCTCGCCGTTTTTGGAGTTCTTGCCGCCGCCGTTCCAAAGCCGCAGCGCACAGATGACACCCTCGGCGGAGAGCCTGTCGCACAGGCTCCACACGGAGTCGAGATATTGCATAAGCCCCTCGCCGCCGTTTTCCTCAAAGCTGTGCAGCGATACGCTGAGCTTATACAGCCTGTCGCCGGAGAGAAGCTCACCCCTTGCGTCCGAAAGGCTGCCGTTTGACGTTATGCAGACCTTAAAGCCCTCCTCCTTTGCGATGCCGAGGATGGCTCCGAGCTCCGGGTGCAGCAGAGGCTCGCCCATAAGGTGCAGACAGATGTAGCGGGTATGCCCACGGAGCCTTGCGCAGATGCGCCGAAACTCGTCGGGTGGCATGAAGCGCTTTTCACGCCTTGTGCCGTGGCAAAAGCCGCAGCTTTTGTTGCAGACGTTCGTTATCTCGACATAGACTCTGGAAAACATTCCTGCGCTCCGTTCTTGATGCCGTAGCCTGCGGCCTTTATCGCAGCGACGGCGAGTATGGCGGTGGGGTCTATAAAGCGGTAGCCGCCGACACCCTCGAATGCGATGGGCAGCTCCGTGCAGCCGAGAACAAAGCCCTGCGCACCCTCGGCGCTCATGGCATCGAGCGTGGGAAAAAGGCGTTCGGGAGCGGGCGTGAGTCCGGATTTCACCTCGTCGTATATAAGACGCATGACCTCCGCCTGACCCTCGGCGTCGGGACGAAGAAGCTTAATACCGTGCTTTTCAAAGGCACGGTCGATAAAGTCGGTTTTTACGCTGCCGTCCGTTGCGAGAAGCCCCACGCAATCAAAGCCCGCCTCCTTCACGGCGGCGGCGGTCTCCTCCGGCATACTCAGAAGCGGCACGGCGCAGGAGGAGGCTATCTCCTCGTGGAAGTAATGTCCCGTGTTGCAGGGCATGATGAGAACGTCCGCTCCCGCCGCTTCGAGCCGATGCGCCGCCGCGCAAATGAGCGGCACGGGGGATTCGCCGCCGTAAAGAATTGCGTCGGTGCGGTCGGGGATCGAGGGGTCGCTGTCGATGAGGACGTGTATATGCTCACGGTCGGAGTCGGCGTCGGTCAGGGACACGAGCTTGCGGAAAAGATCGGCGGTCGCCATGGGCCCCATGCCGCCTATGATTCCGATAACTTTTTTGCCGTTTATCATTAAGGATCACCTTTTGAAGCCTGCCCGATGCAAAATAGGGGCAGACCAAATCAGAATAATATATTGTAGCACAGCGGGGCGTGATTTTCAACGTTTAACGAAAGCCCGACGAAAAAGCGCAAAAAAGCATTGTTCACGACAGAGATATATGGTATATTATGTTGTTGTAATTCCGCACTTTACAAAAGGAGGCGGCAAATTTTGAGCGAAGAGTTCAACGTTGACGATATTATTGCCGAAGAAAGGGCGCTTGAAGCTGCCGAGGCCGAGAAAAAGGCAAAGGCTGCTGCGGCAAGAGCGGCGGCGGAGAGATCCGCTGCGAAGAAGGCCCGTGTCGTAATGGGAATTTACGACGAGGAGGCAAAGAAAGAGCCTGTCGAAAAATCGCAGGACGAAGAATCGGAGGAGCCGGAAAAGCCCGCCGAGCCGAAAAAGGAAAAATCCAAGAAGGATAAGCCGAAAAAGGATAAGCCGGAGGGCAAAAAGAAGCTGCCCAAGTGGGCGGTCGTTTTGCTCTGCGTCATTGCGGCGCTGGCGCTGATAGTCGTGTTCGTCGTGTTCGTGATCTACGGCGGCTTCCGCCTGTGGGTCTGCGCCGAGCTTGGCGACGGTGCGCCCGACGCATCGGCGTTCCTTAAAGACGGCGGCAAGGCAAGCTACGTCACAAAGCCCGACGTGAGCTTAGAAGACGAGGGAAGCTATGTCCTCACCGTCAAGGCGGACGGCAAGGAGCGCAAGGTGCTGCTCATCGTGCGTGACACGAAGGCGCCCGAAGCCGAAAGCGCCGACCCCGTCATAACGATAGACGACGAGATCGGGCCCATGGCGGCGGTCGAGGACGTTAAGGACGCAACTAAGGTCACGGCAAAGTGGAAGGCGCAGCCGAGCTTCGGCACCGCCGGAGTGTACAAGGCGTCCGTGGAGCTGTCCGACGAAAACGGAAACTCAAGGATCTTAAACGTCAGGGTCACGATACTGGGCGCTGCCGACGTTGTGGAGTACGAGGCGGGAACACCCCATCCGAAGCTTGAGGACTTCATGGTCGTCGAGCGTGAGGATGCAAAGCTCGTGACCGACCTCGACGGCGACGATATAAAGTGGGACGTTCCGGGAGAGTACAAGGTCAGCGTCGAGTTCGACGGCAAGACCTACGACTCGACGCTCAAGGTCGTCGATACCGTTGCGCCGAAGCCCGATGCGGTGCCGGCGGCGGTACTCAAGGGCGGCACTCTGAGTCCCGACGACTTCGTCCTCGGCTGTGACGACGCAACGGCGGTGAGCTATGAGTTCACATCGGAGCCTGCGACCTCTACGGCGGGAACCGTTCCCTGCACGATCGAGGCGACCGACCTCGGCGGCAACAGGACCGAGGTGCAGACGACTGCCGTCATCTGCGACGAGATAATCGAATTTGAGGCGCAGAACGCCGAAGCGACGGAGGCGGACATCCTCGCAAAGCTCAGCGGCTACGCCGGATATAAGATGCAGAGCCGGACCTTCTCGCTCACGGAACTCGGAGCGCACGAGGTCGTGCTGACGAGCGGCGAAAACAGCGTTACCGTTGCGGCGGTGGTGAAGGACACGACCGCACCCACGGCAGAGGGCATTGAATGTCCCTGCTCCACGGGCTACTACTGCGATGCGATAAACTTCGTGACGAACATCGCAGACATGAGCCGTGTGACGGCACGCTTTGAGACCGAACCCGACTGGGACACCGAGGGCAGGCAGGACGTTGTCATCATCCTCAGAGACCGCAGCGGCAACGAGACGAAGGTGAACGCCGTGGCGGTCATCGCACCCGACAAGACCGCACCCGTCATTTACGCCGCAATAGATCGCACCTGCTACGTCGGCGACGCCGTGGCATACTTTAAGGAGGTCTTTGCGACCGATAACGCAGACCCCGAACCCAAGCTCACCGTGGACAAGTCCGAGGTCGACGCAAAGACCCCCGGCACCTACCCCGTCACCTACACCGCAACGGACGAGAACGGCAATTCGAGCAGCGTCACGGTGCAATACACCTTCGTGGAGCGCACCGTCAGCCGTGAGCAGCTTGACGCCGCCATAGACGAGGTGTTCGCCGAGATATTCACTGACGGTATGACCCCGACGGAGCAGGCGTATGCGATATTCAACTACTGCTACGACCACATCATTTACACGGGCACCTCGAATAAAGAGGACCTGTACGGTGAGGCTTACAGGGGCATAACCCAAGGCGTCGGCGACTGCTACACCTTCTACGCCACGTCGTACTGCATGCTTGAAAAAATAGACTGCCAGCTCCTCTCGGTCGAGCGCTTAAACGGCAAGACCCAGCACTTCTGGTGCCTTGTGAACCTCGGCACGGGCTGGTACCACTTCGACCCCTGCAACGTCGGCCCGCAGCACTACCGCTGCTTTATGAAGATGAATTCCGACCTTGAGCCGCTCAGCCCGCAATACTGGCGCTATGACCACAGCCTGTATCCGGATGTTGAGACCACGCCATTTGTCGCACCCGATTGACTATGAAAAATATACTGCAATATCTTGAGGCCGCCGAAAAGCGGTTCCCCGAAAAGACGGCGTTTGCCGACGAGAGCGAGTCTGTAAGCTTTACTGCCCTTGCGGAGCTTTCCCGCAGGGGCGGCAGCCGCCTTGTTTCGAAGGGGCTTTATAACGAACCCGTTGCGGTGTTTATGAAAAAAGCGCCGAAGGTGATCTGCGCCTTTTTTGCGGTCATATACGCCGGCTGCTACTATGTTCCGCTCGACCCCGGCATGCCGAAGCACCGCATCCGCATGATACTTGACAGGCTGAACCCCTCCGCCGTCGTGTGTGACGACGCCTGCGAAAAGCTTTTGTGTGACCTCGGTCACGGGGACGCAACGCTCCCCGTGTCGGAGCTTTTCTCCGCCGAGGAGGATAAGGCGGCGCTTAATAGCGTTCGCCGCCGCAGCATCGACACCGACCCCATCTACATCGTGTTCACCTCCGGCAGCACGGGGATGCCCAAGGGCGTTACCGCATGTCACCGTTCGCTCATCGACTACGCCGAGGCGCTTTGCCCGGTTATCGGGGCGAGAGAGGACAGCGTTTTCGGGATGCAGGTGCCGCTGTACGTCGATGCCTGCATGAAGGAGATACTCTCCGTCATACGCTGCGGAAGCAGCGCATACCTGATGCCGCAGAGCATTTTCATGTTCCCGGTCAAGGCGATAGAGTATCTTAATAAATATAAGATAAACACCGTGTGCTGGGTCGCATCGGCACTCACCATGATATCGGGTCTCGGCGGCTTTGAGGAGATGACGCCGCAGTATCTGCACACCGTCTGCTTCGGCAGCGAGGTGTTCCCCGTAAAGCAGCTCCGTGCGTGGAAAAATGCCTGCCCAAAGGCTCGGTTTATAAACCTCTACGGCCCCACCGAGGCGACGGGCATGAGCTTTTACTACCGTGTGGAGGAGCGCTTTTTCGACGAAAGCGCAGACCCCGGACCCGTGCCGATCGGCAGACCCTTTGAAAATACGGGCTACCTGCTGCTTAAAGAGGGAGACGTGCCTGCCGCTCCCGGTGAGCGGGGCGAGCTGTGCATACGGGGGACGGCGCTCACCCTCGGCTACTTTGACGATCCCGAACGCACGGCGGCGGCGTTTACGCAAAACCCCCTGAATCCGCACTACCCGGAGCGCATATACCGAACGGGCGACCTTGCGGTCGAGACCGAAAGCGGCGACCTTGTGTTCGTGTCCCGTAAGGACAATCAGATAAAGAACATGGGACACCGCATCGAGCTCGGCGAGATCGAAAGCTGCGCCTGTATGCTTTCGGGCGTGGAGAGCGCCTGCTGTATTTTCGTCAGGGAAACGAGCAAGCTGTATCTGTACTATATGGGTACGGCGGACGAAAAGAGCCTGCAAAGGTACATGAGGAGCGAGCTGCCGAGGCATATGCTCCCCTCGAAGCTTATAAAGCTTGAGACCTTGCCGCTTCTTCCGAACGGCAAGATAGACAGAAATAAACTGCTGGAGATGTAAAAATGGACGAAATTCTGGAAATCTTAGAGGGCGTAAATCCCGATATCGACTTTGAGACCTGCGACACCCTGGTGGACGACGGCATACTTGCGAGCCTTGACATCGTTTCCGTCATCGCAGAGCTGTCCGACGCATTCGACATCACGATCCCCGCAAGGGACATCGTGCCGGAAAACTTCAACTCCGCCGAGGCGATGTACGCCATGGTGCAGCGCCTGCTTGACGACTGAGCCGTGCTGTTCACATCCTACGGCTTTATAGCCTTTATTGCGGTCTTATTCATACTGTATTACCTCATCCCGAAGCGCTTTCAGTGGCTTTTGCTGCTGTGTGCGGACGTCGTATTCTACGCCTGCGCCGGCTGGCAGGGGCTGTGCTTCATGGCGGTGACGGTGCTTGTGTCATGGGCTTCGACGAATCTCATGGGCGCATCGCTGCGCCGTCAGAAGGAGACGCTCTCCTCGCCGGAGGGCAAGGCGCTGCCGAGGGAGGAGCGCAGGGCAATAAAAAAGGCTGCGGAAAAGTACAGAAAGCGCATCTTCGTGCTTGCGCTTTTGTGCGACCTCGGCATACTTGCGGCGCTTAAATACACGAACTTCCTCATCGGCAACGTGAATGCGATAACGGGCGCCTCCCTTGCGTCCGTCGACTGGGTGCTGCCGCTGGGCATAAGCTTCTACACCTTCCAGACCGTGAGCTACGTCATCGACGTCTACTGGGAGAAGATCCCCGCCGAGCGCAATCCGCTGAAGGTGGCGCTGTTTACCTCGTTTTTCCCGCTGCTTATCCAAGGCCCGATCTCCCGCTTCGGCGATCTGTCGGAGACGCTTTTTGCGGAGCATAAGGCGGACTACAAGCAGATATCCTTCGGACTTCAGCGCATACTGTGGGGCTATTTCAAGAAGCTTGTCATTGCAGACAGGCTGCTCATTGCCGTCACCGCCGTGTGCGGCGATCCGGCGGGCTACGACGGAGCCTACGTCCTCGCCGGCGCACTTTTGTACGCCGCCGAGCTGTACGCCGACTTCACCGGCGGCATCGACATTACGATAGGCATTGCGCAGGTGCTCGGCATACGGGTGCGGGAAAACTTTGTGCGCCCGTACTTTTCGAGGAACATTGCGGAGTATTGGCGGCGCTGGCACATCTCCATGGGAACGTGGTTCAAGGACTACATTTTCTATCCGCTCTCCGTTGCGCCGTGGCTTTTAAAGCTCAGCAAAAAGGCGAGAGTGAAGATCTCCGACGGCTTCGGACGCAAGCTCTCGGTGTACGTCTCCACGATCGTGACATGGTTCCTCACGGGACTGTGGCACGGCGCCGCATGGAACTTCGTCGTGTGGGGACTTCTCAATGCGGTGTTTATCTTGGCCGCCGAGGAGTTTAAGCCCGTGTCGCTGCGCTTCCGTGAAAAGCACGCAAGGCTCGTGTCGGGCTTCGGCTACCGTGTTTTCGAGACGCTGCGCACCTTCCTTTTGCTCTGCTCGTTCAGGATACTCGACTGCTACCGTGACGTGGCGGTGTCGTTCAAGGCGTTCTTCTCCGTATTCACGGGCGGCAGATGGGGAGAGCTTTTCTCCGGCGGCTTGCTCGGTCTGGGACTTACGTCGGCCGATTTTGCCGTGTGCGGCGTCGGCGTTGCGCTCATGTTTACCGTGAGCTGCGTTCAGGAAAAATTCGGCGAAGTGCGTGAGCTTCTGTGGAAAAGGAAAGCTATGGCTTACATAGCGTTTTCGCTTCTCGCAATAATAATACTGGTGTTCGGAGCCTACGGCGTGGGTTACGATTCATCGCAATTCATCTATAATCAGTTCTGAGGCGGCTATGGCGGTTAAAACAAAAAAATCGGTAAAACTGAATATTGCCGTGCTTTGCCTGTGCCTTGCGGCTGTCGCCGTATCGGTGTGGCTGCTCGGAAAGCTTTTGGAGCCGAAGTATATGTCCGGCGTTCTTGAGGGCGCAATGGTGCGGGAGTACTACGACGAGGAGCATCCGCACGACGTCATCTTCGTCGGCGACTGCGAGGTGTACGAAAACTTCTCCCCCGTGACCATGTGGGAGGAGTACGGCATCACGAGCTATATACGAGGCTCAGCGCAGCAGCTCATCTGGCAGTCGTATTATCTGCTTGAGGAGACCTTTGAATACGAAAGCCCGAAGATCGTCGTGTACAACGTGCAGTCGATGAAATACTCGGAGCCGCAGAGCGAGGCGTATAACCGCATGACGCTCGACGGTATGAGGCTGAGCGGCAGCAAGGTCGATGCGATAAAGGCGTCCATGACCGAGGACGAGGACATGATAAGCTACTTTATCCCGCTGCTTCGCTATCACTCACGCTGGAACGATCTGAGCTCCGAGGACTTTGAGTATATGTTCGGACGAGACAAGGTGACGGTTGCGGGCTACCTCATGCGTGCGGACGTAAAGCCCATGACGAAGCTGCCCACTCCGTCGGCGCTGACGGAGCCGGAGCTTGGCGAACGCTGCTGGGAATACCTTGACAAAATGCGCATACTCTGCGAAAATAACGGAGCGAAGCTCATACTGATAAAATCCCCCAGCCTTTGGCCGTACTGGTACGATGAGTGGGACGCTCAGATTGTCGACTATGCGGAAAAGTACGGGCTGGACTATCTGAACTTCCTGCCCCTTGCCGACGAGATCGGCATTGATATGCAGACCGACACCTACGATGCGGGTCTGCACCTGAACATCTACGGCGCGGAGAAGCTGTCCCGCTACTTCGGCGAGATATTAAGCTCGGATTACGGGCTTGAGGATCACCGGAACGATGCGGACATCGCCGCAGACTGGGATGAAAAGTGCGAGCGATACTATGCGCTGCTCGACGCTCAGCTTCGGGAGCTTGAGGAGTACGGCTACCTCAAATCGTGGACGCTTGAGCCGGAGGGCTAAAGCAAAAGGAGAACAATATGAAAAAAATACTCAGCATTTTACTTGTTGTCTGCATGGCGCTTTCCGTTTGCGCCTGCTCAGGCGGCGGCAGCGACGATCCCCAAAAGGGCAGCGGACGTGAGGCGTACACCCCCGACTACGGTGAGCTTTACTATGAGGCAAACGGCGTTAAGTTCGGCATCATGGACTACGCCGCCGAGGTCATGGAAAAGCTTCCCGAACCGAGCGGCAGCTTTGAAAACGAAAGCTGCGCATATCAGGGCAAGGACACCGTTTACTATTACGACGGCTTTGAGCTGACCGTACATAAGCTTGACGGCGACGACCGCATCATCGGCGTGAAGCTCACCGACGACACGGTGCAGACGCCGCAGGGTCTGCTCATCGGCATGAGCGAGACGGACTGCGCTTCCGTTATCGACGGTCTCGGCGGCGAAAAGACCGGCGCTACCGTCTACACGGTAAAGGTCGGCTCAACCGCACTCATCGTCGGCATCGGCACGGACGCCACGGTAAGCTCTGTCGAGTTTGCGGTGATCTCCGACTGACAGTTAATTCAAGCTTAAAACCGCCCTTCGGCATTCAGCTGTGCCGAGGGGCGTTTTTTGCATCAAATTCCCTTAAATTTTGACATATTTTCAGGATTGACCAAACAGGTAAATAATGATAAAATAAATTATTCCCAAGGGGGGAAAAACAAATGGAGCAAAAAACAATATTGCAGGAGATGCTGGAGCAATCCTCGGAAGGAAAAAAGAATAAGCTGCGCATAGAGTCGGCGTACAGGCTTTCCGCAAAGGGGAAATACGAGGAAGCCGCCGAGATATTCGATGAGCTGCTCCGTGAGGATCCGGACGATCAGGAGGCGCTGTCGGGTAAAAAGCTGAACGACTGGCGCATAAAGCTTGACGGCAGGGTAACTGACCTCGCACAGCGCCGCCGAGAGTCGGAGAGTGAGGCAAAGAAGGAGCGGGAACCCGTGCTTAAAAACGCACTTCGCTCGAAAAAGGTGCTTGCGGGACTGGTCATTGCCTTCGTGCTTGTGTGTGCGGCGGTTGCGGCGGCGGTCGGCATAACGAGCCACGGCGCCGAGATAGGCGAGCTTGAACCGGCTGCCGAGGTCGGCGAGCTTGCCGAGGCACAGTAATATTCCGAAAGGAAAAATCCCGACGGCGGTTTATAAAACTGCCGTCGGGATTTTCATCCGAACAAAATCACGCTTATATGCGTTTTGATGCCGGGGAAGCTTACTTTATCATGGCCTCGAATTTTGCGATAAGACCGTTCATAAGCTCCTCGCTGCCTTCGATGGCAAGCTCCGGCTCTCTGCGGGTCGTGTGGGCGAAGACCTCCTCGCTCATTTTGGTGGAGTAGTAAGCCTTCATAAGCCGCACTGTGTGCATTGCGGTCTTTGCAAAGTAGACCGAAGCGGCGGCGGTGTCGGCGGCGGCGGGGCTGATCTTGTCGGAAACGCGGTCGAGAAGCTCGGCGAGCATGATGCAGGTGTACAGAATTTCGTCGATTATGACGCAGGCGGTACGGTAGCCGCCCTCAATCTCCTCGGCGGGGGCGCCGTAGACAAGGCGCTTTTCGAGCGGAGCCTTGCATTTTATCTCCTCGTCGATGAGACGCAGGAAATAGGTCCTGAGAGTCTCGGCGTCGGTTGCGGCCTTTTTGACTTCGGAATCTGATTCATCGCTGTCGCCCAGCGCAAGCAGGATCATTGCTGCGGAGGTCGCCGCAGCCTCTGCGGCGGCGGAGCCTATCCCGAAGGGCGATTTTTTGTCGGCGAGAAGCTGGTTGCACACGCTGACGGATTTCTGCGAATAAAGCTCTGCCTTGAGCGCAGTAACGTTGATTTTTTCTGCCATGGGTTACGTCCTTTCAGCTCCGGTTGACACGGAGCACATATGATTTTATAATTTCCTTGTGAATTATTTTACAACATTCGCAAACCATATTCAAGTGTTGATGCGACAGGAGCGGCAAAAAATGAAAATTCTTATTTGCGGCGACGTTCATGCGGGCAAAAGCACGCTCATCCGCCGCCTTACGAACGATATGAAGCGGCCCGTGTACGGCTTTAAGACAAGGCGTATGCCGCCGGACCCCGACGGTGTTTCGAGGGTGTATCTGATCCCCGCAGCCGAGACGGACTTCCGCTCCGGCTGCGTTATAATCGAGATTGACGCAAACGGGCGCTACACCGGACATCCGGAGCTTATGGACAGCCCCGGCGCCGACTATCTTGAGGGCATCCCCGAAGGCAGCCTCGTGCTGTTGGACGAGCTGGGAACGCTGGAGAGCGCCTCGCCCCGCTTCACTGCGGCGGTCATGCGAATACTTTCGGGGCGCTACGATGTGCTTGCCTCGGTCAAAGCGCAGAACACCGACTTCCTCCGTGCGGTGCGGCGGCACCCCGACTGCGAGCTCTACATCATAACGCCGGAAAATCGGGATGCGCTGTATGAGCAGCTTGAGAGGGAGTACGGCATCGTGACATAATGTTGCACAAATTGAGGAGTGAAATTTCAGCAGATAATCGTCGGGATATTTTCCGGTATTATGTTGACCGAATAAAATTTTGTTGTATAATAAATGTACCTGACAAAGAAGGCGGATAAAGCAATGATGAAGAGAATACTTTGCCTGCTGCTTGCGCTTGCGACGGTGTTTGCACTGTGTGCCTGCGGCGGCAATAATGATAACGGCAAAAACGAGGACAAGACCGAGTACCCGGAGGTCGGCGCAAGAACGCTTATCGCAGCAGCTCAGCAGGAGAGCGGGGAAAAGTCGGCGACAAGGCTCGTCGGCAAGGAGGACACGGATTTCGACGCAATGGTGAAGTCGTACCTCGGCATTGACCCCGCCGAGCTTTACGACGGCGCTATGGCGCTCTCCGAGGATACCGCCGCAAACGAGATTATCGTGCTTGTTCCCAAGGACGCAGACTCGATGAAGAAGCTCATCTCGGCGCTTGAGCAGCACCGTGACGGCAGAATACAGAGCGATGCCAACTACTTCCCCGAAAACGTCGAGCTTTTAAATAACGCACGCATATACGACAAGGGCGGCTACGCCGTCATGGCGGTCGACGAAAACGCAGAGTCCCTGTGCGACAGCATTGACAGCCTCATGTCGAGAGCGGAGGATGCGGAGACGCTTGCCGCAGCGTATGACGAGGCGGAGAAAAACCCCGTCTTGAGCTACGACTACACAAAGCCCGTGCCGGAAAGCGAAGCGGTAGATGCGAGCTGGTTTTCCGACGCCATGTTCATCGGCGATTCGAGAATGAAGAGCATCATGGATTTTGCGACGATGAACGGCTGGTTCAGCTACGGCGCAGACCTTTCTGCGGTGAGCCTCACCGTGAACAAGATCTATACCGCTACCATAAAGTATAACGGCGTCGATATGACCATTGCCGATGCCATACGTTCCGGCGGCAGCTTCTCGAAGTGCTACATAATGCTCGGCGTGAACGAGTTGGGCTGGAGCAGTATAAGCGCATTTATCGACGGCTACTCGGCGCTCATCGACCTCGTGCGTGAGGCGCACCCCGAAGCGCAGATATACGTCATCGGCATCATGCCTCTCGGAGACAAGGCGCTGAACAGCGGAAGCTGGCTCACGAACGATAACGTGAAGCTCTTTAACTCCCGCATACTGGAGATGTGCGCACAGAAGCAGGTGTACTACATCGACGACTTTGACCTGCTCGCACCCGACGGCAAGCTTGCGCCCGACGCTGCGGTGGACGGTATCCACGTTCAGCCGGAGTACAGCAAAATGCTCGTGAACTATCTCCTGGCCCACACCGTGAGCGAAGATTAACAGACAGCGAAAAACCGAGGAAAGCAAGACCTTGCTTTCCTCGGTTTTTCGCTGCGTATTATCTGAGCTGGATGCAGTAGTAGGCTTCGAGATAGACCTTCTCGGAGGTGTAGTAGCTCCACACCTGATCGGCAAGCGCCTCGGACTGACCCTGCTCACGCAGGATCTCACGGATCTCCTCGATGACCTCCGTGACCTCCTCGTCGCACTCCGCCTCAAGATCGTAGAAGCGGTCGTAGTTTGTGTACGAATACACGAGCAGACTGCGGTATGCGCCCTCCGGCTCACTTTCAAAGCCCTCACGCATTTCGACGACCAGCCCGTCGAGACGAGCCATCTGAACGTGCTTTATCGCCTCGATCTCGGCGGCGGCTATGCTCAGTCGGTAGTTCTCGGAATCGGGATCGACACCTGCCTTCTGAACGACCGTCTTTGCGACCTCGTAGTAGCTCAGATCGCCGTCAAGCACCGCCTGCGTGCTGTCTTTAAATATGCTGTAATCCCACTTTTCGGGGTCGGTACCGAGAGCGTCGTAAATAAAGGTGTGATAGTTATCGGCATAGCCGAGTATCTCCTCGGCGGAGTGGGAGTGCGAGATGTTGTATGCCTTGAACAGATCGTACTGCGCCCAAATGAATCCGCCGACGGCGGCGACCGACAGGAGCGAGACGAACAGCATGATCTCCGCTATTACCTTGCCCTTGCTGTGCTTGGGCTTTATGGGCGGCATCTTCTTTGCGGCCTTGATGGACTCGGTCTGCGGCAGAACGCCGTCCTCAAGATATTTCTCGTATGCGTCGCACACCGTGTTCGGGTCGCCGAACATCACCATGCGTCCCTTGTCAAGCCACAGCACCTTGTTGCACTGACGCCTGACGCTGCCGAGGGAGTGGGACACCATTAGCCCTGTCGTCTTGCCGTCGGACAGGATCTTCTGCATGTGCTCACGGCTTTTCTTTTTGAAGTCGCCGTCGCCGACCGCAAAGACCTCGTCCAAAATGATGATGTCAGGCTCGACGAGGCTCGCTATCGCAAAGGCTATCCTCGATTTCATGCCGGAGGACAGGGTGCGG
Organism: Oscillospiraceae bacterium; assembly: GCA_963625655.1. Taxonomy (GTDB): domain Bacteria; phylum Bacillota; class Clostridia; order Oscillospirales; family Oscillospiraceae; genus F23-B02. The sequence goes on along the minus strand of CAVFTS010000010.1, from coordinate 39,401 downwards.
AAGGGGTTATCCTCAAAATCACGCATATCAGCGAAGTCGATTATCTCGTCGTACTTCAAGTCGATAAATTCCTTTGAGTAGCCGAGCAGCGCACCTCGAAGGTAAACGTTTTCCTTAACGGTCATCTCCTTGTCGAAGCCTGCGCTCAGCTCAAGCAGGGCGCAGAGAGTGCCGTTTTTATGTATCTCTCCGGCGGCGGGGGCAAGGGTGCCGGAGATGGTTTTCATAAGTGTGGATTTACCGGCGCCGTTCTTGCCGATGACGCCGAGCATATCGCCCTTCTCAAGCTCAAAGGAAATGCGCTTAAGCGCCCAGAAGGTGTTGGAGCGCTCCTCACGCTTAAACAGCCGTTTTATTATCGAGGCGGCGGAGCGGGAGTCGGACTTGCGGTAGCGGACGGAAACGCCGTCCAAAATAAGAGCCTTGTTGCTGTCCATGCTGCACCTCCTCAGACGTAGAGCGGGATCTTATCCCGACAGATGCGATAGGTACAGCCTCCGACGAGCAGGCAGAACACCGTCATTGCGCAGAGCATGAGATTATACGACAGCGTGGGTACGGAGTTGTGGATGACGACCTGGCGGAAGTAATCTATGCACATATACAGGGGGTTGCACTTTAAGAGCCTGCGCATGATGTTCGGCAGGATGGATACGTCGTAGAATATCGCCGAGGCGTACATGATGACACGGCACAGAAGCGGCCAAAGGTAGTTTATGTCTCTGAAAAAGATGTACACGGTCGAAAGGAAAATGCCGATGCCGAGGTTAATCAGGTACAGGCACAGGGTCGGGTAGATGAGGGAGAAGAAGCTCGGCTTAAAGCTTATCCCGTCCACCGAAACGAACACGAAGTAGACCGCCAGCGAAACGAGAAAGTTGATAAACTGTGCCGTGCTGTGCGAGAGGATGAAGTATATCTTCGGAACCGGCACCTTGGTGTAGATGGATGCGTTGGAGTACAGTACCGAGAGCGCACCCTTGGTCGAGCTTGAAAAGTAGTTATACAGCAGGAGTCCGGAGAAAAGGTATATCGTGTAGTGCGACATGTTTCTGCCGAAGAAGGTGCCGAACACGAGGTCCATAATAAGCAGCAGAAACAGCGGAGAAAGCGCGCTCCACAGTATGCCGAAGGTGGTGCGCTTGTATTTCTTGATAAAGTCACGCCGAATAAGCTCCCGCAAAAGGAAGCTGCGGTTTTTCCCGTTAAAGGTCATAGGAAACTCCTTAGAAAAGAAAATGCTATAATGAGAACATTATAGCATAGTGTATATTATTTTTCCATATTATTTTTTTCCGCAAGGTAGCCCTCGTAGTCCTCGGGGGAATTGAAGTCCCGTGTGCCGTCCGGCACCGTGACGAAGCTTTCGCCTATCTCACGGCTGTCAAGCGGAAGTCCGACGTAGAATCTGTATATCTGCCAGCCCTTGCACTCGGTGATCTCGCCGTTAAGATACATCCGACGCACGGCGTCAAAGCAGCGCCTGAACACCTCACCCGAACGCACCAAGACCGCACATATGCTTTTTTCGTTTCCGAAGAACATGAGAGGCTCGCCCCCCTTGTCGCCGCATATGCGCCGTATTGCCGCTTCGGAGTACAGCACGTCGCCGTAGAGAAAGCAGACGCTGTCGCCTATAAGCTCCGCCGTGAAGCGGTCTATTTCAAGCACGTTGTTTTTCGGCTCATAGCGCCGTGCGCCCGCCGTTTTAAGGTCGGGCTTGTGCGAGGTCACGGTGATGAGCGCCGAGGGTGCGTTTTCCCGTATGAGGCGCACGGTGCGCTCGATGAGCGTTTCACCGTCGAAGCTTATCTCGTGCTTCGTGCGGTTTAGGTAGCGGTTCCAACGGCTGCCCTTGCCGTCCGCCATGATTATATATTCCATATCATTTGATTATACCGTGGTCACGGTAGAACTGACCCAGCCTGCCGTAGCGCTGCGGACCCCAAAGCTGGATGATGTTGACGCCGGACGATGAGTTTCCTTCGATGATGGTAAAGCCGTCGGGAGTTGGGAGGATGTCCCATGCGATGATGTCGAGGTACGGGAAGTGCGACGATGCCTCAAGCACACCCTTTTTGATGCTCTCCCAATTGGGGATGACCACGCCCTTTATCGGGTGACCGCTGTCGGGGTGGACGTTGTAGACCATGAGATTATGCAGCGTACGAGCCTCGCTCAGCTCGCCCGTTGCGATGTTGACGTTTGCGATAAGACCGCCCTTGGAGCCGTTGTCTACGGAGCCGGTCCAGCCTGCGCCGATGCGCTGCACGGCAAAGGCAAGCTCAAACTCACGCTCCGGCGTGTCACGCAGAACGATCATGCGTATGGTGTTTGCGGACTCGGCGTATATCTCGTTTAGGTAGTCCGCCTGATGCGCAAGAGCACAGATAAACCAGTCGTGGGGCTTTTCGAGCGTGCATCTCAGCTCTTCGGGCGTACACTCCCTGCCGTCGTCGGTGATAACGCCGTCGTTGTACTTTACGATGTGAACGCCGCCGCCCTTGCCCTCTCGAACGGGCTTTACGACGAAGGCGCCCTCACGCCGCAGAAGCGCAAACACGTCGTCCATGCAGTCGAGGTGACGGGAACCCATGCCCGTTATGCGGCTGCCTTTTTTGACGGCGTACAGCTCCGGCGTGGGGCAGTAGTCCCGCACAAGCTCCGCAAAAACGACCTTGTTGTCGAGCAGGCTGTTGTACGGTTCGTTTATCCGACGGGAGCGGATCCAGTCAAACTCGGAGAGGTACTGCTTTTTGTCGTTGTGCTTAAAGTCGTAAAGGGCGACCTGATCCACCATGTACCCGCCGAATACCGCATACCATATGCGAAGGTGCAGCGGGACGCCGAAGTGATTAGGTGCGAACAGTATCCTTACTATCCAGCGTGCTGCCGACAGCAGCCTGCTGAGAAATGACATTGCGAATTGCATCATGCTTGTCGTTCTCCATGCATCCGATAATCAGATTTGCTATTTTATCCGTCGCTCTGCCGCTCATGTCGGGCAGATATTTCTCCCGGAACTCCTCATACGCCTCGATGTCGTAGCGCCCGGTGCGTATCGCCTTTTCAAGCGCCTTTGCCGAGGTGTACACGCACTGCGGCAGCTCGTCGGGAAGATTGACGTTCAGACCGTTGTGGCTCAGATAATCCTCGTAGTCGAAGAGGTAGAAGTAAAGCGGCTTATCGAGCACCGCAGCCTCGATCGCAATGGCGGAGTAGTCCGTTATGACGCAGTCGGCAACGGAGAGGACGACCGAGGTCGGCACCTCGTCGCACTTTTCCGCCTCCATCTGCGCTTCCATGCTCTTTATCTGGTTCGGGTGGTACTTGACGACAAGCACCGTGTCCTTTCGGGGAGCGAAGGCACGGACGATGGAGTTTGCGGAGATGACCTTGCCCTTGCGGAAGGTGGGCGCATAAAGCACTATCTTCTTGCCCCGGTACTGCGGGTATGCGGCAAAGAAAAGCTCCCGTGAGCGCTCGACGTTTTCACGCAGATCGTCCATCCTCGGCAGACCGACGTTGTAGAGAATGTTCTCGTCGATGCCGAAGGAGGCGCAGTAGAAGGGGTTAAACGCCCTGCCGCCTGCGATGACCACGTCGTAATTGTGGTGCATACGCATTTCCTCGGCGATCATGTGGCTTCTGCCGAACTTCTTGCCGAGGGTCTGATAGCCGGACTTTTTGATCTTGCCCATTGCGTGCCACATCTGAATGACGGCGAGCTGCTTTTTGTGCTTCAGCACGCTCACGGCGGGCCAGTAGGAATCGAGAACGCAGACCCTTGCGGTCGCAAGCTGACGCATGCTTTTAAGGGTCGCACCCGCAAAGCGCAGCATACTTGAGGGGTTACTGTCGGCACGCTGCGTTATCATGACGATCTTGGCATCGGGCTTAAAGTCGAGTATTCTCCGGCTGAGGCTCACAAAGTCCTCGGACGGGGTATCCGACTGCCGGCTCAGAAACAGTATTTTGTTGCCGTCGGTGGGCAGAAGCTTCATGAAGAAGTACACGAAGTTCATGACCCAGCGCAGCAAAATAACGGCTATTCGCATAATGCTCCGTTTCTCCCGTGTACTCACACGGGCTGATCACATTCTTGCCGTCATTTTACTATCATTTTACCGTTTCTTCAATAGAAAAATATGAACAATGCGGCAAATTGTGCGTATTCCTGCGCAGAGCGCAGAAACTACAATTAAATAGCTCTTGAAAAAAATGCGGAATCGTGTAAAATAAACAGATAGGCTTTAAGAAATTATATGCTTTGGAGATAACAGAGAATACGAAAACCGGAGGGTCTTTCGCAATATGAAAAAGAAAATAAGAAAGCTGGCAAGGAAGATTGCCGCAGTTGCGCCCAAGTCGGGAATAATCAGGACCGTGCTTGAGGGAACGTATAAGGCGGGAGTGGGTATATACAGGCGCTTCTTCAGACTGAGCAAATTCACGGAGGCGGCAAACAAGGCGATAGATCAGCACTGCCCCAAGACAAAAGGCTTTGCCCGATTTGTACTCATGCTGAAAATATACGGCAGCCGTGTGCGCTACGGTACCATACCGAAGGAATATTTTATTTACGGCTTCAATATGCTCTCCGCCGAGGGACGGCGCAGCTTCGTCACGAGAAGCAACAAGTATAAGTACTACAAAAAGTTCAACAGCCGCAACTATGTGGACTTTTTAAATCAAAAGACCGAGACCTACCGCAAGTTCGGCGAGTTCTACGGCAGGGACGTTGTGAGCCTGTACACGGATGCGGACTTCGGCAGCTTCAAGAGCTTTATCGAAAAGCACCCGAGGTTTATCTACAAGCCCGCACAGGACTACGGCGGCAGAGGCATAAAGATTTACGACCTCAGGAATTATGACTGCCCGGAGGATCTTTTCGCCATCATAATCTTCAACGGCGCCTGCGTGCTTGAGGAGCTTATAGTTCAGGGTGAGGAGATCGCAAGGATCCACCCCGACTCCGTCAACACGGTGCGCCTCGTCACATATCACAGCGACTCCGGCGACACCTATCCCCAGTGGTGCTTCCTGCGTATGGGCTCCGGCGGCAGCCACACGGACAATATGTCCGGCGGCGGCATCTCCGCTCTCGTCGATTTCGAGACGGGTGTCGTCTGCGACTGCGGCAGAGACTATCTCGGACACCGCTATATATACCACCCCGACACGAATGTTCAGCTCGTGGGGCTTAAGCTCCCGCACTGGGACGAGGTGAGGGAGCTTGCCTGCAGCCTTGCCGCCGTACTGCCCGAGGTGCGCTTCGTCGGATGGGATCTTGCGTACAGCGACAGGGGCTGGGTCTTTGTCGAGGGCAATGCGCAGCCGCAGTGCGTTGCGCCGCAGATAATGTCCTACAACGGAAAGCTCGGAAACTACAAAGAGATGGATAAGATATACGAGGCGGATCACAAAGCCGCTGCGGGAGGTGCCGCAAAATGAATACTGATAACGGCGCAAGCCTTACGATCGGCTTTACCGGCGACCTTGCCTTCAGCGGCTATTTTGCGGACTGCTGCGGCAACGATACGCTGCTCGGCGACGGAATAAAGAGCTTTCTGGGCGAAAACGACTACAACGTCATAAACTTTGAAAGCCCCGTGACGCCGTGCCGCATCACGAAGAAAAAGCGCCTTGCGCATCGCAGCAGCCCCGAAGCGCTGGACTTTGTAAAGCGCAACATCAAAAACCCGGTGCTGTCCTTTGCGAACAATCACATGATGGACTTCGGCACCGTCGGCGTCGTCGATACGATCGAGAGCTGCAAGGAAAAAGGCGTTCCATTCATCGGCATCGGAATGAACGTGTCCGAAGCCGCCCGCTGTATAATCCTCGGAAACGGGATAAAGGTCGGGCTGCTTTCGGTGCAGTATAAGCACTACCGTATTGCGACCGCCCGGAGCGGAGGACCGCTGCACGAGTCGAGGATAGATTATATCAAGGCTGCGATAAAGGCGCTCAAGCCCAAGGTGGACTACGTTGTGCTGGTATACCACGGCGGAGACGAGTTTCTGCATCTGCCGTCGGCGAAGGTTCGTCACCAGTTCAAAAAGTACCTGCGTTGGGGCTGCGACGCCGTGGTTGCGCACCACCCCCATGTGGTGCAGGGCTATGAGTATTTCGGCACAAAGCCCGTGTTCTATTCGCTGGGCAACTTTGTGTTCGATACAGACTACCAGCGTGCGCAGAACGACACCGACAAGGGAATGCTCCTGCGCCTTAAATTCACAAAGAGCGGGATAGCGTTTGAAGCGCTGCCCACGCATATCGACCGTGAGAGCAAAACGGTCTCCGTCGGCGACGATATGAGCTATTTTACCGACGTTAAAAAGCTCCCCGTCACCGTGCGCAAGCAGGAAAAGCTCCGTCGGCTCGACGTCATCGCAAGGACGAAGGCGTACAAGGAGCAGGAACTTCAGGCCCGTGAGGAGAAGCACGCAAAGGAGCAGGTTCGCATAGAGCAGATGGAGGCGAGAGCCGCCATAAAGGAGGCGCTGTCCGACAAGACAGACCCCGAGCTTGCGGGCAGGCATTTCGGCGACGATAATCACGGCAACCCCGACGAGGGGCATATGGAGCGCAGACTGAGCGCAAAGGACAGGATCTGAGCAAAACGGGAGGCAGCATGAAGGACGGCTTCGGAAGGACAATCGAATACCTCCGCATCTCCGTCACCGATGCGTGCAATCTCCGCTGCCGCTACTGTATGCCGGAGTGTGAAAGCGTCTGCAACTGCAAGAGGAATCTCAGCGCCGACGAGACGGTTGAGATCGCCTCCGCCGCTTCCCAGCTCGGAATGAAAAAGCTCCGCATAACGGGAGGCGAGCCCTTGGTGCGTCGGGATATAGTCGAGCTGACACGTCGGCTCGGCGAGATACCCGGTGTCGAGGATATGTCGATGACGACAAACGGAACGCTGCTCCCTCCCATTGCAAGGGAGCTTTACGATGCCGGGATACACCGCATAAATATAAGTCTCGACACGCTGGACGACGAAAAGTACCGCAGCATGACCCGCACGGGAAGGCTTGCGGATGCGCTGTCCGGCATCGAGGCCGCAATAGAGGTCGGGATGTCTCCCGTGAAGCTGAACTGCGTGCTGATAGGCGGCTTTAACTCCGACGAGGTCGAAAGCCTTGCTTATCTTACACGGAAAATGCCCGTTGATGTGCGCTTTATCGAGCTTATGCCCATCGGCGACACGGCGCACTTCGGGGCGGACGCATACCTGCCCGGTTCCTTCGTCACCGACAGGCTGCCGGAGCTTGTGCCCGCAGAGCCGGAGGGCAAGTCCGTAGCCCGGCTGTACAGACTGCCGGGGGCGCTCGGCAGAGTGGGGATAATAAGCCCTCTGAGCAATCACTTCTGCTCGGAGTGCAACCGCCTGCGGCTCACCGCCGACGGCTGCATAAAGCCCTGCCTGCACTCGGCGGAGGAGATCTCCGTTCGGGGGCTTCACGGCAAGGCGCTTGAGGACGCCATAGCGGAGGCTGCGCTCCGCAAGCCGAAAATGCACGTTGAGCTTTCGGCGACGGAGCGCTCCGAATCGAAAAGAAGCATGAACAGGATAGGAGGATGAGCCATGGCAAGCGTTGCGGCAATATGCATCAGCGAGGTCAGAGGAATACAGAAGCATGAGATACCCGAAGCGTACTTTCGCATCGACCACGGTATCGACGGTGACGCCCACGCAGGCAACTGGCACAGGCAGATAAGCCTTTTGAGCGTCGAGAGCGTCGAAAAGCTTCAGAAGAAGCTGAGCTTTAAGCTCAAAAACGGCGACTTTGCGGAGAACGTGCTTGTCGAGGGGCTTGCGGTGTCGAGTCTCCCCGTGGGGACGAGGCTTCGCATCGGCGAGGCGGTCTGTGAGGTCACGCAGATAGGCAAGGAGTGCCATGCCGACTGTGCGATACGCAAGGCGGCGGGCGACTGCGTCATGCCCAGAGAGGGCGTTTTCGTGAAGGTCCTTGCTTCGGGCAAGGTGAAAAAGGGCGACGGCATTGAGGTACTTTAATTGCGCAATCCAAAATAAAAATATACGGAGGAAAAAATGAAAAACGTAAAGAGAATTGCGGCTCTGCTGCTTGCACTCGTCATGGTGTTTGCACTTTGTGCATGCTCCGACGGCGGCAGCGACAAGGACAAGGACGACGACAAGGTCGAAAAGGTCGAGAAGAAGACCGACGCCGAACTTATCGTCGGCACTTGGGAAGCAACGGTCGACATGGGCGACTATCTCAACGCAGAGATGGCTGACGAAGTCGATATGGCGGGGTATTTCGACTTTAGCGGCGCTGAAGCCACGCTGGTCTACGAATTTGACGAGAACGGCGAATATGTTCTTACGATCTCGATGAACAAGGAGCTGCTGGAGAAGGCTTTCCGCAATGCAATGCAGAAGATACTTGAAGAAGCGGCGGCAGCCGAGGGCTACACCCTTGATGAGCTTGCGGCCGAGGAAGGCATGTCCATTGACGAGCTTATTGATGCCGTGATGGAGGAGAGCTTCTTTGACATGGATGACTTTTTCGAAGACGAGACCGAAAACGGCAGCTACGAGATTAAGGACGGCAAGCTGTATCTCTTTGATGAGGGCGACAAGCTTGACGAGGGCGATTACTTTGAGTACAAGCTCAAGGGCGACAAGCTCACCCTCGTTGTGGAGTACGAAGACGGCGACCTCAGCGACGAGTCCGAAGCAGCACTTTATCCCATGGACTTCGTAAGAAAGTAATAAGCACATAGAAAAGCCTGCGGCTGTGCCGCAGGCTTTTGGTTTATAACATCGCCAGTCGGGCGGCGTTTTTCATATTTCATATTACCGTATAAGCTCCTCGCAGAGGTCGGGATTTACCGCCTCGGCGCATTGCAGCGTCAGCGTCGCCGCCTTCATCGCCGCCTCGGCGCTTTCGTCGAGGTCTGCGCCGTGTACGCCCGCCCAGACGATGGCGGCGGTCGCCGCATCGCCGCAGCCGGTTGTGTTGACGATCTCGGTTTTAATGCATGGCAGCTTTATGACGGAGCCGCCCTCGGCGGCAACGATGCCGTCAGAGCCGAGCGAGACGAAAATACGCTTTACGCCCTGTGCCATGAGCGCCTCCGCCGCACGCAGGGAGGTGCTTTCGCCCGTCATGCTCATCGCCTCGATGGCGTTCGGCTTAAAGGCGTGAAGATGCGGCAGCAGGGGCTTTAGGCGATTCGCCTTTGCGGTGGAAACGGGGTCTGCGTACAGGGGTGCGGTGACGTGCTGACCTATCCAATGCAGCGTTTCCTCCGTGAGATTTGCGTCCACGACCACGGCGTCGGCACGGTTTATCTCGTTTAAGCAGGAGTACAGATACTCCGGCGTTATGCTTCCGGCGATGTCGGTGTCGCTCACGCCGAGCTGCATCTCGCCCTTCTCGTCTGTGATGTACAGGTAGCAGGAGGTGTGTCCCCCTCGTATCCTGCGGCACAGGTGCATATCGAAGCCCAATTCACGGCAGCTCTGCATGATGCCCTCGCCGAAGGCGTCCGTTCCTACTGCCGCAATGAACTTGACGTTTAGCCCCAAAAGGCTCAGGTTGTGCGCAATGTTGCGCCCGACGCCGCCGGGACTCATGCTTATGCTGCCGGGGTTTGAATCTCCCGCAACGAGAGGCTTTGCCGGTCTGCCGCAAATGTCCATATTCACGGCACCGATAACGATCACGGTTTTGTTTTCCATATGCTTTCGGAATACTCCCTTATCGCACGGTCGGCGGCGAAGATGCCGCTTTCCGCAGTATTTGTGAGAGACAGACGGGCAAAGCTCCCGTTGTCGGCAATGACGTCGTACATTCTGCGGTGGGTGTCGGCGTAGCTGCGGAAGTCGGCAATCAGCATATACGGATCGCCGTAGCTGAGACCCGACGCAAGGTCGGCGTAGCTTTTGCCGTCGGAAAATCCCCGGCTGAAGCGGTCGAGAATGTCGGCGATCTCCCTGTCGCTGCGTGCGATGGCGCCGGGGTCGTAGCCGGATGCCTTGAGCGCCTCGACCTCGTGCGCACGGAGACCGAACAGGAACATGTTTTCATCGCCGAGGCGCTCGTACATCTCGACGTTTGCGCCGTCGAGAGTGCCGATCGTGACCGCACCGTTTAGCATGAGCTTCATGTTGCCGGTGCCGGAGGCTTCCTTGCCCGCAGTCGAGATCTGCTCCGAAACGCACGCCGCCGGCATGAGCGCCTCCGCCGCAGAGACACGATAGTTCTCCATGAAGTACACCTGAAGCTTATCACGGCACAGGGGGTCGGAGTTTATTTCGTTTGCAAGCGAGCAGATAAGCTCGATTATGCGCTTTGCGGTGTGGTAGCCCGCCGCCGCCTTTGCTCCGAACACGAAGCTGCGGGGCAGAAATTCCGCATTGGGATCGTCGTGTATTCGCTGCATGAGCGAGGTTATGAGCATTGCGCACATGAGCTGCCGCTTGTACTCGTGCAGACGCTTTACCTGAACGTCTATAACGGCGTCCGTGTTCAGTACGAAGCCGTCGTTTTTAAGTGCAAATGCGGCAAAGTCGCGCTTGTTTTGCCGCTTTATCTCGATTACACGGCGCTGCACCTCGGGCTCTGCGGCAAAATCCCTCAGCCGTATGAGCTTTTCCGGCTCGGTGAGGTAGTCGTCGCTGCCTGAAAGATCGGTCACGAGACGGTGCAGGCGGGGGTTTATCTGCGCAAGCCAGCGGCGGTGGTCGATGCCGTTGGTGACGTAGGTGAAGCGCTCTGGATAAAGCTCGCACACGTCACGGAACAGGTCGTTGCGCAGTATCTCGCCGTGCAGGGCGGAGACGCCGTTTACCTTAAAGCAGGCCGCAAGGCAGAGGTTTGCCATATGCACGCAGCCGTCCCGAATTATGAGGCTGCGCCCCGTCTTTTCGCCGCTGCCGAAGCGGGAGATGAGAAGCTCGCACCAGCGGCGGTTTATCTCGCACAGTATCTCCCATATCCTCGGAAGCAGACTCTGCACGAGCGACTGCGGCCACTTTTCGAGTGCCTCGCTCATGACGGTGTGGTTCGTGTACGCCACGGCGGAGCTTACGATGCTCCACGCCTCGTCCCAGCCGAGACCGTATTCGTCCATCATTATCCGCATGAGTTCGGGGATGACGAGGGTCGGGTGGGTGTCGTTTATCTGAATGACGTGGTGCTTTGCGAAGCTGCGGATATCACCCCAGCGCTCGACGTGCTTTTTAACGATGGTCTGAGCCGTTGCCGACACGAAGAAATACTGCTGCTTTAAGCGCAGCCGCTTTCCCTCGATGTGGTCGTCGGCGGGGTACAGCACCTTCGTGATGACCTCGCTCATGGTGCGCTGCTCCATGCTCTTAACGTACTCGCCCTCGGAGAACAGGTACATATCGAGCGCATTGGTGCTTCTTGCGTCCCACAGGCGGAGTGTGTTTATGCGCTTTCCGCCGTAGCCTGCGATGAGCATATCCCTCGGCACCGCCGTCACGGTGGTGTAGCCCTGATGCTCGGCGTGATAGCGACCGAAGCCGTCCCAGTACGAGCTGATGTGACCGCCGAAGCGCACCTCGACCGCATCCTCGTTGCGGGGTATAAGCCAGCTCTCGGCGCTCTTGCGCCAGTCGTCCGCAACCTCGGTCTGCCTGCCGTCAACGATCTTCTGGCGGAAGATGCCGAGCTCGTAGCAGATGGAATAGCCCGTTGCGGGGATGCCGAGCGTCGCCATGGAGTCCATGTAGCAGGCGGCAAGACGGCCGAGGCCGCCGTTGCCGAGTCCTGCGTCGTTTTCCTCCTCAAAGATATCCGACGCATTTCTGCCGAGGTCGGACAGCGCCCCCGTGAGTGCCTCGGAAATGCCGAGGTTGAAGGCGTTTTTCATCAGACTCCTGCCCATCAGAAACTCCATGGACAGGTAATGCACCTCACGGTCGGGGGTCTCTTCCTCCTCGAATGCGAGAAGACGGCTCATGATCTCACGGATAACGATGGCGCTTGCACGAAACACCTGATCGTCCGTTGCGTTTTTGCTTGTTACTCCGAAGTGCGCACAGAGCTTATCCTCAATGGCAGAGCGCACCTCGTCACGGGAAATCTGGTTTGTCATAAATTCACCTTAAATGCTGCTGTTTTTCGGGATGACGATGGGGAGTCGTTCACTTCCCATCAAGGTCTGATCGGCGGAGAGCCTTACGTTTTTGTCGGCGATGACGTTGCCGAGAATGACGTTTTCTCCGATCTCCGCACCACGCATTATGATGCAGTCACGGAGCTTTGCACCCTTTTTGATGCGCACGTCGGAAAAGACGATGCAGTTTTCAAGCTCGCCCTCGATGCGGCAGCCGTCCGCAACGAGGGAGCGGCTGACCTTGGCGTTTTCGCCGTAGTAGGTGCTGACGTCAACGGAGCTTTTCGAACGCACGGGGCGACCGTCGGGGAAGAGCGCATTGCGCTTTTCGGGGTCGAGCATATCCATGTTTGCACGGAAATACGCATCCGTACTCATAATACGCCGTGCGTAGCTTTCGTGAACGTAGACGTGCATCCTGCCGCCCTGACCGAGGTAGGACGCAAGAGCGTCACGGTGGAAGTGGTAGCTGTTGTTTGCGGCGCAATCCGCCATGAGCCTTGTGAGCAGGGACTTTGAAATGACATACGCCTCAAGCGAGGCAAAGCCCCTGCCGGAGCCGGTCTGATTATAGATAATGCCGTCTGCGAAGCCGTTTTCGTCGGGGTCATAGCGGTGATGGCGGTAATCGGGGTCAAGGCGTGTGCATATCGCCGTGATCTCCGCACCGGATTCAATGTGACTGCGGCAGATGTCCGCAAGGTCGAGATTCGCTGCGGTGTTGCCGTGCATCATTATTATATTGTTCTCTTTAATGTCGTCGATGTATGTGGAGACGGCATTCAGCGCCTCTATGGTGCCGGTGTAGTCGCCCTTGTGGTATTCGGGCAGGCCGAATGGCGGGAGCATACGCAGACCGCCTATCTTGCGGCCCATGTCCCAGTCCTTACCGCTGCCGATGTGGTCGAGCAGCGACTGGTAGTCACGCTGCATGATGACGCCGACGTTGTGGATGCCTGCGTTCATCATGGACGACAGCGCAAAGTCGATAAGTCTGTACCTGCCGCAGAAGGGCATGGAGGCGGCGGTGCGGCGGCGGACAAGCTCGCCCAGCTCCACCGTAGCGCCGTAGGCGTAAATGATACCGTGAAAATCGGACATGGCTCAAACCTCCTCGGACGTGTAGATCATGGCGCCCGCCGGAACGGATGCGCCGTCTCGTATGTTTATGTTCGGCCCGCAGGTCGCAACGCCCCAAGTCTCGCTTCCGTCGGGAGCCTGACCTATGTGCGCACCCCTGCCGACGACGGTGTTTTCGCCGATGATGGCGTACTCGACGACGGCGCCCTCACGCACCTGTGCGCCGGGCATCAGCACGCTGTACAGCACACTTGCGCCGGGAGCGACCGTGGCGGAGCTTGACAGCACGGAGTTTTCGACCTTGCCCTCGATGACGCAGCCCTCGGTTACGATGGAGTGGACGATGCTTGCGCCCTCGCCCGCAAAGTGGGGCGGACACACGGAGCCTCTCGAACGGATGGGCCACTTGGGGTCGTAAAGGTCGATGAGGGTGTTCGAGAGCATATCCATGTTCGAATCCCACAGGCTCGTTATCGTGCCGACGTCACGCCAGTAGCCGTCGAAGCGGTAGGGCCGGAGCTTTTCGCCGTTTCGCAGCATATTGGGGATGATGTTCTTGCCGAAGTCCTTGTCGGAGGCGGGGTCGTTTTCGTCTGCGATGAGGTACTCACGCAGCTTCTTCCAGTTAAATATATATATGCCCATGGAAGCCAGATCGCTTTTCGGTTTTTTGGGCTTTTCCTCGAACTCGTTTATGTAGCCGTCGCCGTCGATGTTCATAATGCCGAAGCGGGACGCCTCGTCCATGGACACCTGAAGCACGGCAATGGTGCAGGCTGCGCCGCTCTCGGTATGCTCACGCAGCATATCGGAGTAGTCCATCTTGTAGATGTGGTCGCCGGAGAGGATGAGAACGTTGTCGGGATCGTACATTTCAATGAAGCCGATGTTCTGATAAATGGCGTTTGCGGTGCCGGAGAACCACGAGCCGTTTTCACCCGCTGTCTGATAGGGGGGCAGAATGAAAACGCCGCCGTCGGCAGAGTCAAGATCCCAGGGCTGACCGCCGCCGATGTAGCTGTTGAGCTGCAGGGGGCGATATTGCGTAAGCACGCCGACGGTGTCGATACCGGAGTTTGCGCAGTTTGAGAGCGGGAAGTCGATTATGCGGTATTTGCCGCCGAAGGGCATATTGGGCTTTGCGACGTTCTGCGTCAGCGCATACAGCCTCGAACCCTGCCCGCCCGCCAGCAGCATGGCGATGCAGCTTTTTTTCATGTTGTATCATCCTTTCCCTAAAAAAACGGGGGCAATACGATGCCCCCGTTAGGCTGACGGGAGCCGAATCCCCGTTAAGCTTCTCAGTTAAACTTGTTCATTGCACGGTCGGGGCCTTCTGCGATATAGCACTCAACGGCATCGCACACACGCACGGCAAGAGAGCGCATATCGTCCGCATCTTGGTTCTTAAATGACGAAAGCACCCAATCCACCATATCGTAATCTGCGTGCGGAGGCGCACCCACACCCATGCGGATGCGGGGAAAAGCGTCGGTTCCGAGCATGGCTATGATGTTTTTAAGCCCGTTGTGACCGCCAGCGGAGCCGCTTTTCCTGATACGCAGCTTGCCGATGGGCAGAGACACTTCGTCCGACACGACGATGATATGCTCCGGCGGCACCTTGTAGAAGGCGGCGGCGGGAGAAACGGACTCGCCCGAAAGATTCATATAGGTCTGGGGCTTGAGCAGCAGCACCTTTTCGCCGCCGAGCGTGGCTTGAGCAGTGAGCGCTTTGAAGCGCAGCTTGTTTATGGAGATGCCAAGCTTTTTCTCCATGGCGTCCGCCGCCATGAAGCCGGCGTTGTGGCGGGTGTCACGGTATTTGGGCCCCGGATTGCCGAGGAATACGACTATCCATGATACCCCGCCGCCGCTGCGGAATTTGTCAAACATCACTTGTCCTCGAATATCAGTCAAACAGATTGGAAATGGAGGTCTCCTCGTAAATTCTCCTGATCGCCTCGGCAAACAGGGGGGCAACGGACTGGTACTTGATTATGCCGCACTCCGGCTTGTCGTCGGGATAGGGGATGGTATCGAGAAGGAGCAGCTCCTTTATGCAGCTTGCGTTGAGCCTGTCGATGGCGGGGCCGGAGAGAACGCCGTGGCTTGCGCAGGCGTAGACCTCCTTTGCGCCGCCGATCTCGACGATCGCCTTTGCCGCACCGCAGAGGGAACCGGCGGTATCGACCATGTCGTCAAGCAGGATGCAGGTCTTGCCCTCTACCGAGCCGATTATGTTCATGACCTCGGACTGATTTGCCTTCTGACGGCGCTTGTCCACGATGGCCATGTTGACACCGAGCTTCATTGCGAAGTTTCTCGCACGGGCGGTACTGCCGACGTCGGGAGATACGACCACGACATCGTCGTTGTTCTTGCCGAAAATGTCGGTATAGTGCTTAACAAAGAGAGGAGCGCCGAAGAGATTGTCAACGGGGATGTCGAAGAAGCCCTGAATCTGGGCGGCGTGAAGGTCCATGGTGAGGACTCTGTCCGCACCTGCGGCGGTGATAAGGTTTGCGACGAGCTTTGCGGAAATGGGATCACGGCTCTTTGCCTTGCGATCCTGGCGGGCGTAGCCGAAATAGGGGATGACCGCCGTTATGCGTCCTGCGGAGGCTCTGCGCATTGCGTCGATCATGACGAGCAGCTCCATGAGGTTGTCGTTGACGGGCTTGCAGGTGGACTGAACGATGAAAACGTCCGCACCTCTGACCGGCTCCTTTACGGAAATGGAGCATTCGCCGTCTGCGAAGCTTGCGCAGTCGCAGTCGCCGACGTTCTTGAAGAGATACCTGCAAATGTCGTCTGCGAGCTTGGGGTTGGAGCTGCCTGCGAAAACCTTAATTTCTTTGCCGTGTGAAATCAATTTAAATCTTCCTCTCTGTATTTGGTTGTAAAGATATTATCATCGGAATTATACCAAATACACGAAAAAAAGAAAAGAGGATATGCAAAACAAAATTGCGGATTTTTGCGCCGTGATTTTACACACAATGTATAAGCCGGATGTTTTAATCCCTCCGGGGGCTGCCCGGAGGGATTAAAAGTCTTATTGCAGCTCTATGAGCTTTTCGGCTATCTGCACGGCGTTGGTCGCCGCACCCTTGCGCACCTGATCGCCGCAGCACCACAGGCACAGGCTCTTTTCGTCGGTGAGATCCTCCCTTATTCTGCCGACGAACACGAGGTCCTGATTGCTCGTGTCAAGCGGCATGGGATAGATTCCCGCACCGAGATCGTCGCACAGGCGGCAGCCGGGAGCGACTTCTATTGCCTTTCTTGCCGCCTCGACGCTCACCTTTTCTTTAAACTTCAGACGTATCGAAACACTGTGACTGCGCACGACGGGGACTCTGACGCAGGTGCAGCTGACTTTGAGCTCCGGCAGATGCATGATGCGCCGACCCTCGTTCTGGAGCTTCATCTCCTCCGAGGTGTAGCCGGAAAACTCCTCGCCGCCGATTTGAGGTATGACGTTGTAGGCTATCTGATAGGCGAAAACCTTAGGGGCGTATTCCTCGCCCTTCTGCAGCGCCTCGACCTCGCCGAAAAGCTCTTTAGGGCCGCCGATGCCTGCGCCCGACACCGCCTGATACGACGAAACGATCATGCTCTCGATGGGCGAAAGTGCGTTCAGCGCATTTACCGCAGTGCAGGAGATGACGGTGGTGCAGTTGGGGTTTGCAATGACGCCCTTGTGCAGCCTGATGTCGTCCGCATTGATTTCGGGTACGACCAGCGGCACGTCGGGACAGAGACGGAAGGCGCTGGAGTTGTCGATGAATACCGCACCCGACGCCTTAATGTCGTCGATGAACCTCTCGGCTATGTTGTTTTCCGCTGCGCCGAGGACGATGTCAAGTCCCTTGAAGTTTTCGGCGCAAGCCTCTTGTATGACGACCTCTTTTCCGCCGAAGTCGAGCGTTTTGCCGGCGGATGCCGCACTTGCCAGCGGGCGAAGCTCCGCAACGGGGAAGCTGCGCTCAATAAGGATCTTCATCATTTCTCTGCCGACGGCGCCGCTTGCGCCGAGAATACCGATATTGTACTTTTTCATTTTGTTTTACCTCACTTTACAAAGCTGTGATACAGGACTCTGACGGTCTTTTCAAAATCGTCGTCGTTTACACCGACTATTATATTCAGTTCCTCAGGCCCCTGAGAAATCATTCTTATGTTTATGCCGCTTTTTCCGAGTGCGGCAAACAGTCTGCCCGACGAGCCGGGCTTATACGCCATCTTTCTTCCGACTGCCGCAACGACGGATATGCCGTCGGTTATCTGTATGCCGTCGGGTGAGAGCGCCTTCTGCACCTCGCCCACGAGCGCATACAGGCAGGAGGAAACGTTTTCCGCCGACACCACCAAGGAAACGGTGTCGATGCCGGAGGGCGTGTACTCGACGCAGACCCCGTGGCGCTCGAAAAGCTCAAGTATCTTGCGCAGGGAGCCGATCTCGGAGCTCAGCCCCGCCTTCGATACGGTTATTATCGTGAAGTGCCGCCGTCCGGCGATGCCGGTTATGAAGCGCTCCGACTGCTCGTCGTCGGGGAATTTCTCCATGATGACGGTGCCGGGATGGGAGGGATCGTTCGTGTTGCGGATGTTTAGCGGGATGTTCTTTTCACGCACGGGGAACACCGCACCCTCGTGCAGCACCTGCGCTCCCATGTAGCTCAGCTCACGCAGCTCACCGTATGTGATGCGTGATATGGTGTCGGGGTTTTCGACGATGCGGGGGTCAGCCATGAGAATGCCGGATACGTCCGTCCAGTTTTCGTAGACGTCGGCGTCGAGCGCCGCCGCAGCCAAGGCTCCGCTCACGTCGCTTCCGCCCCGACTGAGCACCTTGATGCTGCCGTCGGGCATCACCCCGTAAAAGCCGGGAATGACGACACGCTTTCCCTCGGCAAGACGCCGCAGCTCCGTGTACGAGCGCTGCTTGTCGATGCTGCCGTCAAAGGAAAAGTGCAGCCAGTCGGCGGCATCGAGGAACTCAAAGCCGAGATAATCCGCCAAAAGCATTGCCGAGAAGTATTCGCCCCTCGACACGAGGCGATCCTGACTTATGCCGCCCGACAGCTCCTCCCGCAGGGCGGAAAGCTCCGACTCGATGTCCGTTTTAAGCTCAAGCTCACGGCATATCTCACGGTAGCGCTCCGCTATCAAGTCGAACACGCCGCCGCAATCGACACCGTAGCGTATGTGCGCATGGCAGAGATACAAAAGATCGGTGAGCTTGTGGTCACCCGCAAAGCGCTTGCCCGCCGCCGAAACGACGACGACGCTGCGGGCGGGGTCGGAGAGAATAATGTCCCTTACCTTTTTATACTGTCCGGCGTCCGCCATCGAGGAGCCGCCGAATTTCGCAACCTTCAGCATAGTTTTACACCAGTCCCGCAAAGAACAGACCGGCGTCCGCCTCCTTTGCCTTTTTTGCCCATGCGTGCATCACCGAAACGGGCAGAGGCTTTGTTATAACGCCCTCGCCGCAGCTTCTCTCGGAGACTTCACTCAGCCACTCGTCGCAGCCGGCAAAGCGGACGTAGTAGGGGTGCGCCTCAAGTGAGTTGTCGCTGTGAGCAGGGACAAAGTCGTCGGTGTAGAAGCCCTTCACGCCGGAGAGAATGTCGACGCAGTCCCGAACCGCATTGTAGGCGGTGGGGTACTTTCCGGCGCCCTGACCGTAAAAGCACTCCTTGCCGGTAAGCTCCGTCTCGAAGGAGATGAGGTTGCGGTTTGCCGAGACCGCCGCCTCCGGCTCTCCGCTTTTCACGAAGCAGGGCTCGACGTATGCCGCAATACCGCCGGGAAGCGATTTTCCGAAGGCGAGCATCTTGCAGATGCGTTCCAAGCTTTCGGCGGCGGCAATGTCGCAGGAGTCGATGCTGCGGATGCCGAATACGGGAACGTCCTCCTCACCCAGTACGACGCCGAAGGCGACGTTTGCGGAGATGACGCACTTGCGCTGAATGTCAAGTCCGTCGATGTCGGCGGCGGGGTCCGCCTCGGCGTAGCCGAGACGCTGAGCCTCCGCCAAAACGTCCGCAAAGGAAGCGCCGTTTTTGTGCATGGCATCGAGAATGTAGTTTGTCGTGCCGTTCATTATTCCGGAAACGGAGCTTACCGCATCGCACTTCAGGACCCGTTCAAGGTTCACGAGCCACGGTATGCCGCCGCCGACCGCCGGGGTGCAGCGGAAGGCAACGCCGTTTTCCTTCGCAAGGGAGACAAGCTCTTTATAATAATGTGCGACGAGATGCTTGTTTGCGGTGACGAAGTTCTTGCCCGCACGCATTGCGGCGCAGGCGTATTCGTATGCGGGGGAAAGCCCGCCCATCGCCTCGACTACGGTGTCGATCTCCTTATCATTTATAATAATGTTAAAGTCGCTCACGGCACGGTCGCCGAGTTCGGGCTTTGCCCTGCGCACGAGAACGTATTTGAGCTCCAAGTCGCTGCGTCTGTCGATAATGTCCAAAACGCCGCCGCCGACTACGCCGCAGCCCAACAATGCAATTTTCATATTTAAGTCCGCCTTTCAAGTGGTGTCCGTCAGATAAAAACAACTGTATTTGACATGGGAACAATATAGCACTTAATGCGGCACATTGCAAGCATTTTCGACAGAAGCAATGTAGAAAACTGCACAAAATACGGAGCAAAAATTGGTTAAGCTGCGCAAAAGCAAATTTGCCGCAAAACGATTTTGCAAGTTTTCAGGTCGGAAAAATCAATATTTTGAATAAAATCTCAAAATATTCACCACATCTTGCAAGAAAACACATTTTTCTTCGTGCCGTTATAATGGCTTGTGAAAATTTTTGCAGCTTTCGATTTGAAAAATTTCATTTTTGCTATTGAAAAAGGCGCTAAAGGGGTGTATAATCCGTCATGTTGAATTTATTGAAATGAAATTTTTCAAAACTAATTATGCAAAAAACAATTTCAGGAGGATTTAAACATGAAGAAAAGAATAATTGCCATGCTTCTGGCGGTTATGATGGTATTCGCACTGTGCGCCTGCTCCGGCAGCGAAGGCGGTCTTAACGAAGCCGTCAAGGGCGATACCGAGAACAAGACGGTTGACGGCTCCAATGGCCTCTCCATGGGTACCGGCGGCCCCGCGGGAACCTATTACGCATTCGGCGGCATCCTCTGCCAGGTAGTCGGCGAGGATCTCGGCATTTCAATGACCGCAGTCACCACCGGCGGCTCCGGCGCAAACCTTGAGAGCATGGGTGCGGTTTACCAGCTCGCAACCGTCCAGTCCGACGTTATGACCTACGCCTTCGAAGGCACCAACAGCTTTGCGGAAAGCGGAGCGCTCAACAACTTCCGTGTTCTGTGCGCACTGTACGCAGAGACCGTTCAGATCGTGACCATCGACCCCAGCATCAAGAGCGTTGCCGACCTCAAGGGCAAATCCGTCTGCGTCGGTGACCAGGGCTCCGGCACCTACTACAACACCATCGACGTTCTCGCCGCTTACGGCATGACCCTCGATGACATCAACCCCGTGTACCAGTCCTTCGACGCCTCCACCGAGAGCGTGCAGGACGGCAAGATCGATGCGGCGTTCCTCTGCGCCGGCGCACCGACTCCCGCAGTTGCGACCCTCGCATCCGCAAAGAATATAAATCTCATCTCCATCGACGACGAGCATATGGAGAAGCTGCTTGAGGCTTGCCCCTACTACGCATCCTACACCATCCCCGCAGGCACCTACGACGGCCTTGACGTTGACACTCAGACCGTCACCGTAAAGGCGACCCTCATCTGCTCCGCAAACATGACCGACGAGTGCGCATACAACATCGTGAAGTCCATCTTCGACAACAAGGACGCCATCACCGCACTCCACGCAAAGGGCGCAGAGCTTGACCTTACCTTCGCAACCGAAGGCATTGCGGTTCCCTTCCACGACGGTGCGGCAAAGTTCTTCAGCGAAAACGGCATTGACGTTAATACCAAGTAATCAGCAAACCTTAACGGAATTTTAATGCAATAATGCGAAACGAAGCTACGGCTCCCCTGCGGGAGCCGCAGCTTCAAGCGCCTTTAATCCCATGAAAGGAACGTAGAATCATGTCCCTATTTAAAAAGAACAAGAGCAAGACGTCTGACGTCGACCTCTTTGCCGAAAACTCCTCCGGCGCAGAACAGAGCGCCGAGAGCATAGCCGCAGACGTCGATGCGGTGATGAAGAAATATGACAGGGAGTCGAACACCCGTGTTTGGGAGGGCGTGCCGAAGTACGTCGTTATGGCGATAGCGGCGGCATTCTCGATCTTCTGCATCGTGTTCACCATGTTCATTACCGTTGACGACCGTGTGCGCCTGACGAGCTTTCTTGCCTGCGGTCTTTTCATCGGGTACCTCCTTTACCCCGCCAAGAAGGGTGTACAGAAGGTAAATTACATACCGTGGTATGATATCGTAATTATGCTCCTCGGAACTGCGGCGTTTATGTACTTCTGCATAAATTCGGAAGACATAGTGCTCCGCAAGCTGAAAATATATCCCTATGAAATTGCGATTGCCATTGTCGGCATCATCGCAGTCATTGAGCTCTGCCGCCGCAGCGTCGGCGTCCCCATCCTCATCGTTGCGGGCGCATTCATGGTGTATGCTTGGTACTACTGGAGCTTTACGAAGGGTCTCGGCGCATACTATGGTATGCAGTACGTCGTGTACAATCTTTTCTATACGACAACGGGTCTGCTCACCACGCCGATCGACGTCTGCTCGAAGTACATCGTCGTGTTCATCATCTTCGGCGCCTTCCTTGAGCGCACGGGCATTTCGACCTACTTCATAAGCCTTGCGAACTCCGTTGCCGGTTCTTCCGCAGGCGGTCCCGCAAAGGTCGCCGTTATATCCTCCGCACTGTGCGGTATGGTCTCCGGCTCCTCCGTCGGCAACACCGTAACCACCGGCTCCGTCACCATCCCGATGATGAAGCGCACCGGCTACAAGCCCGAATTTGCGGGCGCCGTCGAAGCGGCGTCCTCCACCGGCGGTCAGATCATGCCCCCCATCATGGGCGCAGCCGCCTTCCTTATGATCGACTTCCTCGGTCAGCCCTACTCGAAGATCATCGTCTATGCGATAATCCCCGCCATCCTGTACTTTGCGGGCATCTACGTCGCCGTTCACCTTGAGGCGAAAAAGGTCGGACTGAAGGGCATTCCGAGATCCGAGTTGCCTTCCTTCTGGAAGCTCCAGCGCAGCATTTACCTGCTCATTCCCCTCGTGGTGCTTGTCGTTCTCGTCTCCACGAACACATACACCATGGCGTTCTCCGCATCCGTTGCGATAGTCCTTGCGATATTCGTCGGACTGTTTGAGATATGTCGCACCACGATAAAGGCTCCCGCACCGGCGGAAGGCTCCAAGGGCGGCGTCATCGCAAAAGAGACCGGCTCCATGATATTCAACTCTCTTGCCAACGGCGGCAAGAGCTGCATTTCCATAATCGCCGCCTGCGCAATGGCGGGCTGCGTTGCGGGTTCCATCACCATGACGGGTCTCGGCAGCCAGCTTATCGGTGCGGTCACGGGACTTGCCGGAAACGTTAAGTTCGTTGCGCTGTTCCTCACCATGCTCTGCTGCATCGTTCTCGGCATGGGCGTTCCCACGACCGCAAACTTCTGCATCATGGCGACCACCTGCGCTCCCATCCTCATCGACCCCGCCATCGGCATCGACCCCGTTGCGGCATACTTCTTCGTGTTCTACTTCGGCATTGTCGCCGATATTACGCCTCCCGTCGCACTTGCGGCATACGCAGGCTCGGCAATAGCGAAGTCCAACCCGATGAAAACCGCACTTACGGCGACGAGGCTTGCGATAGCTGCCTTCATCGTCCCCTACGTCTTTGCGTACAGCCCCAGCCTCCTGCTTGTGGATACCACCGTCCCCGAAGCGATACAGGTTGCGATAACCTCGATGATCGGCATATTCGGCGTTGCGGCCGCACTGTGCGGACACCTGTACAAGAAGGTAAACTGGTTCTTCAGAATCCTGCTTGCGGCAGGCGGTCTGACCCTCATAATCCCCGGAACGCTGACCGACATTATCGGCATCGTTCTGGTCGGAGGAGTGCTTGCGTACCAGAAGCTCAGCTCGAAGTCCGCTCAGACTCCGAAAGCGGCGTAACAGGAAAAACGAAAAGCCTCGGAAATGCAAGAGCATTTCCGAGGCTTTTTCATGTCATATCATGTTTCTCAGCAGATGAGATCAATGCGTGAGGGAAGGATTTCGATATCATAGCTGTCCTTCGTTACGAGGAGGTTTCCGTCCACGACCCAGTTAAGCTCGCCCTCCTGTGTGACCGAAATGTGTCTGCCTCGCCGGAACGAAACGAGCGAGGAGTTCGGATCCTTCATGCGCAGGCTCCGCAGTATGCCCTCAAGCTCCAAGGGCGAGGAGGGCTTGCGGATAAGCACCAGCTCAAACAGTCCGTCGCCCGAAATGACGGGCTGACCGAAAAACTCCAGCGCACTGTCGGTCAGGGAGCTTGCCGCCGCAACGATGCCGAAGATGAAGTCGCCCTCGATGCTCTCACCGTCGACGGCAAAGGTCATGTGCGAGCTTTTTATCTCGCCGATATCCTTCACACCCTCAAGAACGTAGGCGTAAAATCCGAGGAAGTTTTTGCGCTTCTGCGGCGTGGAGTAGGCAGCTCTCGTGAACAGACCGAACTCGGCGGCGTTAATAAAGCACCTGCCGGAGAGCCTGCCGATGTCGACGGGGCTTGTCCCGCCCGTTACGGCGAGCTGTGCTGCGGCGCAGACGTCCGACGGGATGACGTGATATTCCGCAAAATCGTTCGTGCTGCCGCAGGGTATGTAGCCCACGGGGACGTGGTGTCCGCCGGCGATGAGACCTGCGGCGGTCTCGCTCATGGTGCCGTCACCGCCGGAGCATATGACAAGGTCAAAGCTACCGGCAAGCTCCGACGCAAAGCGCTCGGCGTCGCCCGCACCCTCGGTCGGGAAAACGGTGCTTACGCAGCCGTTGCGTGAAAACACCTCAAGAATGTCGCTCAGACGCTTAGGGACGGCAAGCTTTCCCGCAACGGGGTTCATAATGAACAGCAATTTGCGCTCACTGCGCTCGGCGGGCATAGCCTCGCAGAAATCGGTGACCGCCTTGTATATGGCGGCGGAGCCGTCCTTAAAGCTTTCGCAGCGCAGCGCAAGCATCGAGGCGGGGTCGAGCGAGCCGCTGAGACAGGACGAGGTGAGCCGTGCCACTACCTCGGCGGTCTCGCCGGAGGCGGCAAAGCCCCAATGCGTCATGAAGCGGACGTTTTCGGCGTCCGCACCGGGAAGCGCATCGATATAGACGATGGGCAGTTCCTTGCAGGCGGCCTCGACGCTTATCATACTGCCGCCCTTGGTGACGAGAATGTCGGCGGCGTCGAGCAGAACGCTCATGCGGTCGGTCACGCCCTCGAAGCTGATGCGGGTATCGTTGTAGTTAAAAAGCTCAAGCTCACGCTTTAGGCGAAGGTTCGTGCCGCACAGGACGATGAGCCTGTCTTCGGGACCGAGTGCCTCGGCAAGCCGCATGACGGTGCGCCGCAGGGGGCCGGCTCCGAGGGTGCCGCTGCAAAGCAGGATGACCCTGCTTTGCTCCGGAAGCCCGAGCGCCTGCCTCGCCTCGTGTTCGGAGACGGAGTCGAGAATGTCGGCGGAAAGCGGCATTCCCGTAACGCAAAGCCTGCTCTCGGCGACACCCGCCGACGAAAACTCGTCGTGCAGCAGAGCGTGAGGCAGCAGGACGAGGTCAATGTTAAGCTCACCGCAGCCTGCGGGACAATAGAAGTCCGTCGTGAAGTAAAACGAGGGAAGCGCAGAGGCATACTGCGTGCGGTAAGCGGAGACGAGCAGAGCGCCGGAGATGTGGACGCAGATAACGGCATCGAAGCCCTCACGCTCCAAAAGCGCCTTGAATGCTCCGACGACGGACTTTGCGGGGGCGGGTGCGCTCATTTCGCCGATTCTCCTGCCGATGCCGTACAGGTGCGGTATGTGGCGGGACGCAAAGGCGTGTCCCTGCTTTAAAGCGTTTGCGGCGGGGGCGGCAAGCGTCAGATAATCGACGGTGCGCACTATGTGTCCCCGCTCGGAGAAGTAGTCGCTTATATTTTCAGCCGCGGCGTCATATCTGCCGCCGGTGCCTATGCTCAAAATAAGTATTTTCATAAAGAGACCTCATATGTAAAACTTCGGGCAGGATCACACGGATCCTACCCGGAGAGCATTTGTATCATTTGTCGTTCTTTTCAAGCTTGTCGGCGTTTTCCGCCTTGTTGAGTATCTTCATGTACATTATCATGTACATTACGAGACTGAACATCATAAGAACGGCGCAGGCGAGTAGGGAACCGAGGGAGATCGGGGCAGGCAGGTCGGGGATGATGACGTGCAGCATCATAACAATGTACAGTGCGCCGGTGCAGAGCTTTCCGTACCAGCGGGCGCTGTTGAGCTCGTTCGTCACCTTGAGGACGTAAAAGCCCATGGTGAACATCGCAAGCTCCTTTATGACGAGGAGACCGACGAGTATCCACATGGAGTGATACGTCGTCGCAACGCAAACGATCATTGCCGCCTGTGTCAGCTTGTCGGCGAGGGGATCGAGGACCTTGCCGAGGTCGGTGACCATGTTAAAGTGCCTTGCGATGAAGCCGTCAAGCACATCGCTCACCCACGAGGCGATGAGTACGCCGAGTGCGTAGGCGTAGTGATCCTTCACATACAAGACCACGAAAACGGGTATGAGGATGAGCCTCAGATAGCTGAACATATTGGGGAGCGTGAAGGCTTCCTGCCTGATCTCCTCTTTGTAATTTCTTTCGTTGCCGCTGTTTGCCATGAACCGTACCTTTCGCACCGAGTGTACCTTTCTGCAATTTGGGGTTTGAATTATTGATAATAAAATATAATACCCTTTTTTCGACGTTTTGTAAAGCGCTTCACAGTATTTTTTTCGTATTGTACATGGAGTTCAGGATATACAGACCCGTAACGCCGAGCCGGTCGAGGGTCCAGTAGCTGATCCCCGCAAGCCCGTACTCGGAAACAAGCTTCAGCCTCGCCGTGATGCTGCGAGCGTCCTCAAACCAGACCTCCCGCCGTATGCCCGTGGGGTCGGTGTAGTTGAAGTAGGACACCTCGGCGTTCGGGTCGAAGTGTATTCCCGCAAACACGGAGGCGGCAAGCTGTGCCGCCGCTGCGTTCGATATGACCTGCGCCGCCTCGCCCTGCTTCCACGGAAGCCGCCAGTTGTAGCCGTAGTTTGAAAATCCCATGAGGATCTTGCCGGGGTCGATGCGAGTGACGGCGTAGTCCAGCACCTCACGGATGCGGTCTACCGGAGATACCGCCCTCGGCGAGCTGTAGGTGTAGCCCCACTCATATGTCATTATAACCACTCTGTCGCAATATTTACCGTGCGCCGCATAATCGTGTGCGGAATAAAGCACGCCCTGCTGCGTGTCGGAGGTCTTGGGCGCTATCGCAGTGCTCAAATAGTAGCCGAGCGGGTGCAGAGTTTCGGATATGTGCCGCAGAAAGTCATTGTACGCCTCACGGTCGAAGGGGTAGAGGTACTCGAAGTTGAGGTTCAGCCCGTAGTATTTTTTCTGCCGCGGCACGGTCAGTATGTTCTCGATAAAGCGTCGGGTCACGTCGGGGTTTGTCAGGAGCGAGTGCGCAATGTCGCTCGAAAAGCCTCCCCCAGAGCCGATGTTCGTCACGGTCAGCAGCGGAGCCGTGGCGCTGTCCTTTGCGGCGTCGATGAGCCGCCGGTCGTCGATGGGGTTTAAGGTGCCGTCGGCGTTTGCCTGCCACGAAAACGGGCAGAGGAAGGTAAGCGACGGCAGACTGCGACGCAGCACCTCGCCGCCGATGCCGAGGTAGGCGTAGCCGTTTACCTCGATCTCGGCGTCGGGAACTGCACCGTCTGGAATGACGAGCGCCTGCCCGACGCTCAGCCTTTCGGGTGCGCTAAGCTCGTTTATCCTCGCAAGCTCCGTGACGCTCACGCCGAAGCGTCGGGCGACGGAGTACAGGC
This sequence comes from Oscillospiraceae bacterium, assembly GCA_963625655.1. Classification (GTDB taxonomy): domain Bacteria; phylum Bacillota; class Clostridia; order Oscillospirales; family Oscillospiraceae; genus F23-B02. The sequence continues at coordinate 12,102 of CAVFTS010000010.1, read as the reverse complement.
TGTCTCCCCTGCGGACAATAAAAATTCTCATATCATCACCTCGGTAAATGATATGAGAATACAGGGCTATATTTGCACCGGCTTGCCGTCTAAAACGGCTTCGAGCAGCGTATCGCCGTCGTAGCGGAGCTTGAGCGAGAAAAAGGGCGTGTCCCGCCGCAGAAGGTCGAGAAAAATTTTGTCGCCCTCCCAAAGAGTCAGCTCCGAGAGCCTGTCACGGTCTATCCACTCAAGCACGCCCTCGTCGCAGTCACGCAGAGCGCCGGTGTAGCCGTCGGCGGTGAACAGGTGCATGAGCTCGGAGGGGTACTTCGTGTTCACGAAGGTGACGATGCCACGGTATCGGTAGCTCGTGAGCGTAAGCCCCGTCTCCTCAAGCGTCTCCCGCAGGAGGCAGTCGTCGGGACTTTCGTCCTCTGAGAATTTTCCGCCGATGCCGATCCACTTGTCGTGATTTAAGTCGTTTTCCTTTTTCGTGCGGTGCAGCATAAGGTAGTCGTTGCCCCGGCATATGTAGCATAGGGTCGTGTTTATCATGTTATCACCCGACGCAAATGATACCATTTTGAATACCCTGTTTGCAACGGTGTTTTTATATTTTTCGAAAATTGTATACAGATTTTTCCGCACAAAGGTGGTATGCTTATAAAAAAGCCGTGACGCACGGCGTAAACGAAAGAGAGTATCAAAGTGACAAAGGTGCTGTTTGTCTGCCACGGGAACATATGCCGCAGCCCGATGGCGGAGTTTGTGCTTAGGGACATGATATCGAAGCGTGGGCTTGAGGGCAGATTTCTGGTGCGCTCCGCCGCAACGAGCGCCGAGGAGATCGGCAATCCCATCCACTACGGCACGAAGCGGCTTTTGAGGGAGCATAACATCGACTGCTCGCAGCGCCGTGCGATAAGGCTCTGCGCCGCCGACTACGGGCGCTACGACTATATCATCGGCATGGACTCGGAAAACATGAGCGAGATGCGAAAGATCTTCGGCGGCGACCCGGAGGGCAAGCTCCGGCTGCTCCTCGACTTCACGGATAAGCCTGCGGAGATCGCAGACCCGTGGTACACCGGTGACTTCGAGACGACATACCGTGACATAAGCCTCGGCTGCACGGCATTTTTGGATAAGGTGAGCAAATAATAAATCGCTTCCCTTTGACAGGCTGAACGCCGCATCGTGAGATGCGGCGTTGTTTTATTTGTCGGTATTCAGTCACGGCGGCGGGAGCCGGAGACGATTATTATGAAGCGCAGGAGCTGCATTAAGGTAACCGCAAGGGCGGCGACATAGGTCAGCGCCGCGGCGGTCAGCACCTTCTTTGCGCCGTCGTACTCGTCACCGACCAAGAGATTCGTCTCCTTTATGCACGACAGCGCCCGGCGGCTTGCGTCAAACTCCGTGGGCAGCGTCACGAGCTGGAACACGAGGCACAGCGCATAGCACGCCACGCCTGCGTATGCGATGTACACGAACACCTCGCCGAGCGAAGCCAGCAGCAGGCCGATGATAATAAGCGGCATCGAGAGCTTTGCTCCGATGTTCGTTATCGGCACGATGGCGGTTCTTATCTTGACGGGAGCGTAGTTCTCGGCGTGCTGTATGGCGTGTCCCGTTTCGTGGCAGGCGACACCGACGGCGGCGATCGAGGTGCTGCCGTACACGCTGTCGGACAGCCTTATGACCTGCGCCGTGGGGTCGTAGTGATCCGTAAGCTCACCGGAAACGTGCTCTATTCTGATATGCTGAAGTCCGCTGCGGTCGAGAATATACCTTGACGCAGCCTCCGCCGTTATCCCGCGGCGGCTGCGGTACTGCGAATATTTTTTGTATGTGCCGTTGACATGAGCCGACGCCCACATCGAGAACAGCACCGCCGGAAGCACAAGAATGATGTACGTCCAGTCTATCCCGTAATAGTAACCCATAGTTTGCTCCTTTGTACTTAAATTTTTGCTCCGTTACGGCTCCACACGGAGATTGTCTATACCGTTTTTCTCAAATTCGTCCATGTATTCGTCCATGCGTCTGGCAAGCTCGTCGGTCTCCCGCAGTCCCTCGTAGTTTAGATCCCTGCGGGCAAGCTCCTCGGCAAGGATGTCGAAGAACACCGCATCCTCGTAATCGGCAATCGCCTCATGGATACCGCCGTTTTCGTATGCCCTCGACGGGAAAATATGCCCCTTCCAGCGTTGGATGAGCGCATCCATGCCGCAGCGGGTGCATTGCGAAAACAGCTTCTCCTGAACGATGTCATAATCCTCGAATCTGTCCGACGCACGGGTGGAGTTGAGGATCCAGTTGCCTATATATACAAGGTCCAGCAGTCTGCGGAATTCCTTTTCGGTGAGATCAATGTTCATGTTGCCGGCCTCCGTTTCCCTGTTGTATCTCTATTATAGCAGATTGCCTGTCCATATTCTACTCAAAAATATTCTTGTAATTCTTAATATTATAGCATATTATATTATGTTAGTGACAAAAAATCTTTTCCGACGGAGAGTTCGTTATGGACAACAGACCCGTGTGCGTTTTCGACTCCGGTCTCGGCGGGCTTACCGCCGTGCGGATGCTCAGAAAGCTCATGCCAAATGAGAATATAGTTTATTTCGGCGACACCGGGCGTATGCCCTACGGCGGCAGGAGCGTTGCTCAGATACGGCTAATTGCGCAGCAGAATCTCGACTTTGCGCAAAGCTTCGGCGTCAAGGCAATCATTGCCGCCTGCGGCACCATATCGAGCAACGCAGCCGATCTTCTCCTCGCCTGTCCGGTAAAGACCGTCGGCGTTCTCGCTCCCGGCGTGAGGGAGCTTGCGCAGACCGGCAAAAAGCGGCTCGGCATCATCGCCACCGCAACGAGCATCAAAAGCGGTTCGTTCCAGAGGGAGCTTTCCGCCCTTGCCCCCGATGCGGAGATTTGCGCCCTTGCATGTCCCGACTTCGTTCCGATGATCGAGAGCGGGCGCTATCTTCCCTCCGACCCCGAAGTCGGGGCAACGGTCGCTCGTTCGCTCTCGGAGCTGAAGGAGCGCCGGACGGAGGCCGTACTTCTCGGCTGCACGCACTACGGTCTTATCGCCGATGCGATACGGGACTTCCTCGGCGACGAGGTTGAGCTTATCGGCGCTGCCGACGCTGCCGCAAGGGAGCTGTGCGCATACATAGAGGGAGCCTCCGCTTTCGGCGACGGCGGCGGTGAGGAATACTACACCAGCGGAAGCATCGCAGACTTTGAGGCTCTCGCCCCGCTCATGCTGGGCTACGGACTGAGGGCGGCGGTGAACCACGTTCCGCCCTTCCCACTGGAGGTTTTATGATGAAGGTTCGAATAAACATTGATGGCGTTTCGGGTCTCGGCAGGGACGAGGACACCGTGAGCCTGATGACGGAGGGCAGCTACTCTCCCATCGAAGGCGGCTGGCTCGTGCGATACGAGGAAAACGAGGCGGCGGGGCTTGACGGCACCAAGACCGCAATTAAAATTTACGACGACTGCGTCGTCGTCGACAGGCACGGCAAGCTGACCGCAAGGATGGAGTTCCGTCCCGGAAGCAGCAGCCGCTTCCCCTACAAGACGGAGTACGGGCTTTCGCTGCTCGGCATCCACACCCGCAAGCTGAAAACGGACTTTAACGAGGACGGCGGCAGCCTTAGTATCCGCTACATGGTTGACATTGACCACCTCGTGTCGAGCGAGAACAGACTCGACATGACGGTGAGAAAGATTTGAGGTACAAACGATGAACATGATACAGTGCGCAAAGCAGCAGATCACGGAGCTTATCGGCAAGGCATATGTCGCCGCTGCCGAAAAGGGCGAGCTGCCGGAGGGCGTTGCACTTCCCGGCAGCGTCGAGATCCCCAAGGACACCGCAAACGGCGACTACGCCGCAAACTACGCTCTCGCCGGCGCAAAGGCGATGCGTATGCCGCCCCGCAAGGTCGCAGAGATACTGGCCGCAAACCTTGACCTTTCCGGCTCGTGGTTTGACTCCGTCGAGATAGCGGGTCCCGGCTTTATGAACTTCCGTCTCGGCGAAAGCTGGTACTCGGACGTTATAAGGACCGTCGTCCGTGAGGGCTCCGATTACGGACGCAGCAACATCGGCGAGGGCAAAAAGCTCATGGTCGAATTCGTCTCCGCAAACCCCACGGGTCCCATGCACATGGGCAACGCCAGAGGCGGCGTCCTCGGTGACGCACTGGCGTCCGTGCTGGAAAAGACGGGCTACGACGTTACCCGTGAGTTCTACGTCAACGACGCCGGCAATCAGATAGAGAAATTTGCCGTCAGCATCGAGGCGCGCTGCCTCCAGCTTCTCCTCGGCGAGGACGCCGTTGAATTCCCGGAGGACGGCTACCACGGCGACGATATAAAGGCGCTTGCCGCAGCCTTCTGCGAAAAGCACGGCGGAGAGATACTCTCGATGGACGAGACCGAGCGCCGCAGCATGATGGCACGCTTCGGGCTTGAGCGCAACCTGCCCAAGATGAAGAGCGACCTTGAGCGCTACGGCATACACTACGACCGTTGGTTCTATGAATCGTCCCTGCACGAAAGCGGCTACGTTGAGGAGTCCGTGAAGCTGCTGTCCGACCGTGGCTACACCTACGAAAAGGACGGCGCTCTGTGGCTTGCGACCTCCCGCATACTCGGAGACAAGCTCCGTGCCGCAGGCAAGAGCGAGGAGGACATCGCAAAGCTCGAGCTTAAAGACGACGTGCTTCGCCGTCAAAACGGCTTTTATACATACTTTGCCGCCGACATCGCATACCACCGCAACAAGTTCGAGGCAAGGGGCTTTGATAAGGTCATAAACGTCTGGGGCGCAGACCACCACGGCCACGTCGCAAGGCTCAAGGGCGCAATGGACGCACTGGGGCTTGACGGCGAGCATCGGCTCGACATCGTGCTTATGCAGCTCGTTAAGCTCATGCGTGACGGCGAGGTCGTCCGTATGTCCAAGCGCACGGGCAAGGCGATCTCCCTATCCGACCTTCTCGACGAGGTACCCGTGGATGCGGCAAGATACTTCTTCAACTCCCGTCCGGAGTCTCCCGTCGAGTTCGACCTCGACCTTGCCGTGCGGCAGGACAGCGAGAACCCCGTGTACTACGTTCAGTATGCGCACGCAAGGATATGCTCGCTCATAAACGCCGTCGGCGTCGGGATCCCCGCCCCCGATGCGGCTGCGCTTTCGCTTTTAAGCACCCCGCAGGAGCGTGAGCTTATAAAGCAGCTTGCGGCGCTGCCCGAGGAGCTGAGACTTGCGGCAAGGGACTACGATCCCAGTCGCATAAACAAGTACGTCACCGAGCTTGCGGCACGCTTCCACCGCTTCTACACCGCCTGCCGCATAAAGGATGCGGAGCCGGAGCTGCGGGATGCCCGCCTCCTGCTTTCCGACACCGTGCGCCGTGTGATAGCGCTCTCCCTCTCCGTCATCGGCGTCTCCGCTCCCGAAAGAATGTAATAAAACCCCGATGCTTTGCAATTGCAAAGCATCGGGTTCTTTGACAGTCTGAAAAAAAGCCTGAGTTATGTGAAAATTTGTTTCACATAACTCAGGCTTTTTGACGAGCATAGCGTTGTTTTTCGATTACGATTACAATTGCTTTGCGGCTTTGACGGCGTCGAACTCCGCCGTAATCTCGGCGTCGGGTGCGGGGGTGAGGAGCGACACAATGACGATGAGCAGGCTCGAAACCACGAAGGCGGGCAGCAGCTCGTAGATGCTGAGGATGCCGCCGAGGGGGGCAATCGCATACTTCCAAATGAACACGGTTGCGGCGCCGCCGAACATTCCGGCGATTGCACCGAAGCGGTTGCAGCGCTTCCAGAACAGGCCAAACAGCATTACGGGGCCGAAGGTCGCACCGAAGCCCGCCCACGCAAAGGACACGATCTTGAATATCGAGCTTTCGGGGTCGAGGGCAAACAGTATGCCGAGTATCGCTATGCAGATGACCGCTATGCGGGCGATGAGCATGGTCTTCTTGTCGGACATCTTTACGCCGAACACGTCGGTCAGAAGGTTATGCGTGACACCGGAGGCCGCAGCGAGAAGCTGAGCGTCGGCGGTGGACATCGTTGCCGCAAGTATGCCCGCAAGCAGGACGCCCGCAAGTATCGCAAACAGGGCACCGTTCTGGGCGATAAGCTCCGCAACTGCGGGGATGAGGTTCTCGGCGGCAGATGAGCTGCCGAACATTTCAATGGCACCCGCCTTTGCCATGCCGTAGCCGACGATGCCGATGACGACTGCGGTGCCGAGGGAGATGATGACCCACACGGTGCCGACTCTGCGGGAGGTGGAAAGCTTCTTTTCGTCGCTTGCCGCCATGAAGTGGGTGAGTATGTGGGGCATGCCGAAGTAGCCCAGCGCCCATGCAAGGGTACCGGCGATGTCGAGGGGATTGTACGCCTTTGCGCCGCTGCCGTCGATTGCCGTTCTCGTGAACATATCGAGGTAGCCGGGGATCTCCTTTGCGTTCTGTGCGACCTGATCCCAACCGCCGGCTGAGCTTATGCCGAACACGACGACGATGACGAGGGTGGCGGTCATGACAAGGCTCTGCACGAGGCTCGTGACCGATGCCGCCATGAAGCCGCCGGTGGAGGTGTACGCCACGATGACGGCGGCAGAGACTATCATTGCGGTGGTGTAGTCGAAGCCCAGAAGACCGTGAAACAGCTTGCCGCAGGCGACAAAGCCGGAGGCGGTGTAGGGTACGAAGAACACGATTATCATAAGTGCGCCGAGCGTCTCGATGACCTTGGACTTGTCATGGAAGCGGCGTGCGAGAAAGTCGGGGATGGTTATGGCGCCGACCTTGACCGAGTAGCGGCGCAGACGCTTTGCGACGAACAGCCAGTTAAGGTATGTGCCGATTATGAGACCGAGAGCGGTCCAGCTCGCCTCTGCGATGCCGCAGAAGAACGCAAGACCCGGAACACCCATGAGCAGCCATGCGCTCATGTCGGAGGCTTCCGTGGACAGCGCCGTGACCAGAGGCCCGAGACGTCTGCCGCCGAGGTAGAACTCCGCTGCGCTGGTCTGATTCTTTGAGTACACAAGACCGATGATGAGCATACCGACAAGGTATACGCATATTGAAACAAGCATTAAAATTTCCGTGGAACCCATAGTGATTTCTCCTTATCATTGAAAAACAAGTTGAATTATAGCCGCTGATTTTTGCCGCCGCAAGACGGAAAATCACCGTAAAGCCTTGCATTTTAAAAAAAGTGGGGTATATTATTATCATGCTTAATTGTTTTCATGTCAGCATGAAAGAAATTCATGGAGTGCAGCAAAATGAACATATCCAAGTACGAAACTTTGTCTAAAGTGGTGGAGACCGGATCGTTTACAAGGGCGGCGGAGCAGCTTGGAATAACGCAGTCGGCGGTAAGTCACATCATAAGCGGCATTGAGGAGGACTTCGGTTTTGCCGTCGTGACCCGTTCAAGAGCGGGGGTGAAGCTCACGCCGGACGGCGAGCGGATAATGCCGCCGCTGAGGGCAATCCTGAACTATTCGGAGCAGCTCCGGCAGACGGTCAGTGCGGTACGTGGGCTTGACTCCGGCACCGTGCGCATCGGCGCATTCACATCCGTCGCCGTCCACTGGCTGCCGGGCGTCATAAAGGAATTTCGCCGTGACTTCCCGAACGTGGACATAAAGCTTTTAAACGGTGACTACTACGACGTCGAGGAGTGGATAGAGCAGGGGCTTGTCGATCTCGGCTTCGTGACCGTGCCGAACAAGCTCTCCTGCGAAAGCATCCCGCTCATGGAGGACAGGCTTCTTGCCATACTGCCGCACGACCACAAGTTTGCGTCGTACCCGAAGTTCCCGCTCGTGGAATGCGAAAATGAGCCGTTTATAACGCTGCTTGAGACCTCAAACCACGATGCCAGACGTGCGCTCGCATCGGCGGGCATCGAGCCGAAGGTGCGCTTTTCGACGAAGGACGACTATGCGATAATCGCAATGGTGGAGCAGGGCTTAGGCATATCCATAATGCCGGAGCTGCTTTTGAAGGGTCGGCACGACGACCTTGAGATACGGGAGCTTGTGCCGCCGTCGAAGCGGACGATCGCCCTTGCGATGCCGGAGATAAGCCGTCAAAGTCCTGCGACGAAGCGCTTTGCCGACTATATCATAAAGTGGGTCACGGAGTCTAAGTGAATAGCGAATGTAAAAACGCCCATGCGGCAAACCCCGCATGGGCGTTGGTGCGTTTTGAGATTATTACTCGTCGATATGCTCCATGCCTTGACTTACGATGGTGCGGACATGGTCGTCGGCAAGCGAGTAGAACACCGACTTGCCCTCACGCCTGCTCTTTACGAGCTTGCTGCGCTTGAGCTGATTGAGCTGGTGCGATATTGCCGACTGCGTCATGTTGAGCGCCGCAGCGAGGTCGCAGACGCAGACCTCCGCCTCAAACAGCACGAACAGGATACGCATTCTCGTTGTGTCTCCGAACACACGGAACAGCTCCGCAAGGTCGAAGAGCTTTTCCTCCGGGGGCATTTTTTCGCTGATGATCTTGAGCAGCTCGGAGTGTACCTCCGGGGTCTCGCAGCATTCGCTTGTGTGTTCGTTATTCATGTAAATACCTCCGGGATTTTTTTCATATTATAGCACGTTTCGACGTAGCCGTCACAGATTTTTTACGTTCAGCGCACGGATTGCATTGAGTACGGCGATGACCATGACACCGACGTCGGCGAAAATCGCAAGCCACATATCCGCAATGCCGAGAGCGCCCAAAACGAGGCACACGAGCTTTATACCGAGCGCAAACACGATGTTTTCATAGACGATGCGCAGACACTTTTTCGAGATACGAATGGCGGTGACGAGCTTGCGGGGGTCGTCGTCCATAAGCACCATGTCGGCGGCTTCTATCGCAGCGTCGGAGCCGAGAGCGCCCATTGCGATACCCACGTCCGCCCTTGAAAGCACGGGAGCGTCGTTGATGCCGTCGCCGACGAAGGCGAGCTTGTCGCCGCTTGCGAGGAAGTCCTCGACCTTTTTCACCTTGTCGGCGGGGAGCAGCTCACAGTACGCCTCGTCTATGCCGAGCCGAGAGGCAACGCTCTTGCCGACCTCGTCGGCGTCGCCGGTCAGCATTGCCACCTTCGAGACGCCGACCTTGCGCAGATCGGCTATCGCCTGAGCCGCACCGGGCTTTGCGCTGTCGGAGATGAGTATGTGTCCGGCGTAGGCGCCGTCTATCGCAATATGCACCACGGTGCCGACCCTTGCGGCCTCGGTGCAGTCGATGTTAAGCTCCGCCATGAGCTTTGCGTTTCCGGCTGCGACCTCAACTCCGTCGATCTTTGCGCAGACGCCTCTGCCGCTTATCTCACGCACGTCGCTTATACGGCTTTTGTCGATCTCCTGCCCCCACGCCTCACACAAGCTGCGGCTTATGGGGTGAGTCGAAAAGCTTTCGGCAAGGGCGGCATACTCAAGGAGCTTGCCGTCCGATATACCCACGGGGCAAAGCTCACTGACACGGAACACGCCCTGAGTGAGAGTACCGGTCTTGTCAAATACCACACGGTTCACCTTGGACAGGGTCTCCATGTAGTTGGAGCCTTTTATCAGAACACCCGCACGGCTTGCGCCGCCGATGCCGGCAAAGAAGCTGAGCGGAATGCTGATGACGAGCGCACAGGGGCAGCTTATGACAAGCAGCGTCAGCGCCCTGTACAGCCAGTCGCCCCAGTCGGGGCTGCCGCCGCCGATGAGCCGAACCAGCGGAGGTATAATCGCAAGCAGGAGCGCCGAGATGCACACCGCAGGGGTGTAGATCCTTGCAAAGCGGGAGATGAAGTTCTCGGAGCGGGATTTTCTGGAGCCTGCGTTTTCGACGAGGTCGAGGATCTTCGACACCGTGGATTCTCCGAATTCCTTCTCGGTGCGGATCTTCAAAAGACCGCTCAGATTGATGCAGCCGCTTATCACCTCGTCGCCGGGCTTCACGTCACGGGGGAGACTCTCACCGGTCAGCGCACCCGTGTTGAGCGAGGACACGCCCTCGGTCACGACGCCGTCGATGGGGATCTTCTCGCCGGGGCGCACCACGATGACGGTGCCGACGGCGACCTCGTCGGGGTCGATCTTTATAAGCTCACCGTCCTCGCCCTCGATGTTGGCGTAGTCGGGACGGATGTCCATAAGCTGACTGATGCTCCTGCGGCTTTTGCCGACGGCGTAGCTCTGGAACAGCTCACCGATCTGATAGAACAGCATAACCATCGCACCCTCGGCATAGTCGCCGAGCGCAATTGCGCCGACGGTCGCAACCGCCATCAGAAAGTTCTCGTCGAAGGGCTGACGATTAAGAACGCCCTTGAACGCCTTTATCAGAATGTCATAGCCGATAACGAGGTAGCAGGCGAAAAACAGCAGCTTTTCGGGTGTGCCTTCAAGCGCCGGGATAAGAGATAAGAGAGCCAGCGCCGTCGCTGCGATTATCCGCAGCAGCATTTTCTTTTGCTTCTTATTCATACGGATCACCTATCAGAGATATATCTCGCAGTCGTCCTCAACCTTCTTGCAATTTGACAGAACCTTCTTCATGACCTCGGCGGGGACTGCACCCTCCTCAAATTCAACGGTCATCTTGAGCGCCATGAAATTCACGACGGCATCGGAAACGCCCTCGGTCTTCTTTGCGGCCTGCTCCATTTTGTTTGCGCAGTTTGCGCAGTCAACGTCTATTTTGTAGGTCTTTTTCATGGTATGTTCCTCCTGAAACATTTTAACATTTGAACATCTGTTCATATGTTATTATATGCAAGCCGCAGCGTTTGTCAACAGGAAAATGAAAAAATTCTTTGCGCATAGAGACAAAAATGCACAAAAAACAATGGGCAGCAAACGTGCTGCCCATTACATATATAATGTTTACTTTTCACTGCGTGCGACGTGACGCTTTATCGCATCAAAGGACTCGTCGCTGATGACGTGTTCCATCTTGCAGGCGTCCTCGGCGGCGACGTCCGGCGAAACGCCGAGACGGGTGAGAAAGCCGGTGAGGGTGGTGTGACGTTCGTACATCTTATTTGCGACGGACAGGCCCTCCTCGGTCAGACGGAGGTAGCCGTTATCCTCAACGGTGAGGTAGCCGCCGTTTTTGAGCAGTCCCACGGCACGGCTCACGCTCGGCTTGGAGTAGCCCATGTATTCGCAGACGTCAATCGCCCGAACGTCGCTCATTCGCTTTGAAAGTATGTAGATGGTTTCGAGGTACATTTCCCCGGATTCCTGAAGATTCATATTATTCTCCTCTGTAATTCAATAAAGAAACTATATCACGTCTTTCCCGATTTTTCAAGTACCGTCTAATTCCTACTAATCGGCTTGGAAATAGTGTACAAAACAGAGGGTTAGCGTGGACTAACCAATTGTGCAAGCTTACAAAAATGCGTCAAACTATTGACTTTGGCGAAAAAAGTGCTACTATCATCATAGGTTAGCGAGAGCTAACTGATTTTTCGAGAGAACGGTTAGCCAGCGCTAATCGCATGAGAGAAGGGTAGAGAATGATGCCTTTAACATTGGCAGGTGTGGGCGAACAAAATACCGTCAAAAGAGTCGCCGGAAAGCCTGAAGTAAAAAAGCATCTTGAAAATCTCGGCTTTGTAGTCGGGAGCGACGTCACGGTGCTCAACTCGATCGGCGAGAACGTGATCGTCAAAGTCAAGGAAGCCAGAATCGCAATCAGTGCGGAAATGGCGCAGAAAATATATGTATGAGGAGCAAAAGGAAATGAAAACACTGAGAGATGTTAAGATCGGCGAAACCGTCGCCGTCAAAAAGCTCCACGGAGAGGGCGCCATAAAGCGCCGCATCATGGACATGGGAATCACCAAGGGCGCCGAGATCTATGTTCGCAAGGTCGCTCCGCTCGGAGATCCCATCGAGCTGACCGTGAGAGGCTACGAGCTGTCGCTGCGTAAGGCAGACGCAGAAATGATCGAGGTGGAATAAATGAGTAAGGAAAAAGAAATCAAAATTGCCCTTGCGGGCAACCCGAACAGCGGTAAAACGACCCTGTTCAACGCCCTGACCGG
>CAVFTS010000009.1:0-62024 GCA_963625655.1 Oscillospiraceae bacterium | reverse complement strand
CAGATGGCAGCATGTCCTATGAAGAGCTATTGCAGTGGGTCGTTGAGCACAAAGCCTGAGTTTATGCTTTGGCAGATCTTTTGAATGTATATTTAGAAAACTCACCGAGACTGGTCAAATCAGCCCTCTCTCGGTGAGTTTTTGGTTCAGCGGTATATTAGCTCGGCATTCACAAGATCTATTGCTCGGCTTCTAACGCTGTTCATTCGGCCGACCCAAGACATCATATCGTCGGCTTTCAGCTTTTCGGTAATGCCTTCAGCCTCCGCCATTTGGCTTACCAGCCGGGAGAACATTTCACCCGCCTGTCGGTCAATGTCCGCGAGATAGCCGTTCAGCTTGCCGTTCGTGAGCAGTTCGGCATAGGCAGCCTTGTGATGCTCCTTCAGATACCGTCTGTGCCTCTGACCCCATATCCCGATTGGCTGCTGTTCTTCCTCCGGCAGTTTCAGACAAGGCAGATAATAATCCCCCTGCAATTCATACCACAGTCCGTTCTTTTCATCAAAAATGTACTTGTCCATGCTGATTGCCCTCCTTTTTGATTTCACCGTGATTATATTAGAATCGAGAGGAAGAATCGAATGTGCGGATCGGTCGCGTTGATGGCAAGGATGCCAAATGCTCAGCCAAAAAACAACCCTATTTGGCAACCTTGAAGCGCCATTAGAATTGGCACAAATGCAGTGATTACAAGGCTTTTCACATTTACCACATACGCAAGGATGCCTGCCAACCTTATTTGGCAGTGTTGTCGGTGCATATATAGAAAAATACCGAGAAACGTATTTATACATACGAATCTCGGTATTTCTCATTCCTCCCTTGCCACGCCTTGATAACTTGTTTTTCAATACTTCGTTATCAGTCCGTGGCATTTTGCCGAGCTGATTTTTTATATGTATTACATGTATTACTCTTTTTCTTCGGGGGCTTCCTCAGCGGGAGTTTCCTCGGCAGCGGGGGCTTCCTCGGCGGGAGTCTCATCCTCATCAAAGTCGATTATCTCGACCTCGAGATTTCTCTCCTTCGCGGCGGCGATGCTTGCCTTTGCCTCGTAAAGCTCGGTGCGGAGCGCCTCGATCTTCTGATCCATTGCGACCAGCTCCTCAAAGAGGGGTACGAAGTAATCTTCGGGATCGTTGCGGTGCTGATCAAAGTAAAGACGTCCGATCTCGATGAATACCTTCTTCTGCTCCTCAAGCTCGCCGTTTATCCTGACGTTGAGCTTTGCAATGTTTGCATAGCATCTTGCGGTGGTGCTGCTGCGGTCATATACGCTGCGCACCTTGTTGGACTGAGCTGCGCTCTTTATCTTTTCCTTTGCCTTGTTGCCGAGAGCGCTTGCGGTTCCCTTTATCATGCTTCTGTAGTTTGCCATTATAAAAACTCCTTTCAGATTTCGTTTTCTTTGCGATTTACGAACATTTTTTCGGGGTCGGGATGCTTGTGTGCTGCATATATCATTATGCCGACGGCGACTATCGCACTGCACAGTGCGAGAAGCTGCGACACTCTGATGTCGGTGCCGGAGATGTACAGACTGTCCTGACGCAGTCCCTCTATCCACGCACGGCCGATGCCGTACCAGCAGACGTACATGAGGAACGCCTGCCCGTCATACTTGCGCTTGCCCTTCTTTGACCAAATGTGCAGAATGACAAGACCGATGAGATTCCACAGGCTCTCGTACAGGAAGGTGGGATGGACGTAGTAGGTCGTGGAAGCGCCGGGATATGTAAGCCCCATGCGGCAGAAAATATCGGTCTCGGCGCCGTAGGCCTCTCTGTTCATAAAGTTGCCCCAGCGTCCGACCGCCTGACCTATGAGCAGACCGAAGGAGAGCAGGTCTGCGGTCGCAAAAAACGATATTTTCTTTACCCGGCACCAAACAATGCCGACGATAAGCCCCATGATTATGCCGCCGTAGATTGCAAGACCGCCGTTCCATATCTGGATGATTTCTTCGGGTCTTGCGGAGTAATAGCTCCATTTGAACGCAACGTAATACAGTCTTGCGCCGACGATGCTCAGAGGGATGAGCCATATGAGCAGATCAAACAGATTATCGGCGGTAAGTCCGAATGACTTTGCCCTGCGTGAGCAGTAAATCATGGCAAGCACCATGCCGAAGGCAATGATGGCTCCGTAGTAGTAGACCTCAAGCCCGAAAATGTGGAAGGTCGCAGGCGGGTTCAGTGTGAGATCACCGAACATGGGGAAGCTGATCTCGGCATCCTTCATGTAGGAATAATACAGTGCGGTCATTTTGTCACCTCGTTTGGAAGAAGGACGCTCAGTGCGAGCCTGTCCGGGTCAATGTTTTGTATAAGAAATTCCTCGCACTCCCCGACGGTAATCTCGGAAAGCAGAGAGAAAGAGTCGAGCGAGCAGTAGTCGGAAAACGCACTTTCCGTGAGCGCTATGCACAGGCTGTCGAAGTCCTCAAGCCCCCGAAGCCTTGCGCCGAATGACGCTTTTTTCGCACGCTCGAATGCGTTGGGCGAAAGTCCCTTGACTTTAACCTCGCTCAGCGCATCGCAAAGCGCCTTGAAGACACGCTTCGGGTCAGAGCTTTCGCCGCCGAGCATGAAGGTGGCGGTACCGGCCGCGCAGTCGATCTCATAATCGTAGTCACGGTTTAAAAGCCCCTCGCCGTACAGCCTGTTGTAGAGGTCACCGGAGGTGCCGAACAGCGTTCGGAGAGCAAGCATGCCCACAATCTTCCGACGTTGGAGCGCCTCACCGGAGAGCGGAAAATCCAGGGCGCAGCCGATGAGAAACTGCGGTGCGGAAAGCTCCATGCGCTCCTCGTGGTAGGTCTCAAGCGGCGCCGAGACGCCATCTTCGCCGAAGTCCGCCTGCGGTATCTCCCCGTCGGGCAGAGAGCTTAAAAGCTCATGCGCAAGGAAGAAAAAGCGTTCCGGCTCAATGCTTCCCGCAGCGCAAAGCACCATGTTCGAGGGACGGTAAAATGCGTTGCAGCAGTCGTAAAGCGTCTTATCGGTGATCTCGGCGATGCTCGAAACCGTACCTGCGACCTGATCTCTTATCGGGTGCTTTGCGTACAGCATTCGGATGAGCCGATTGTACACGACGAAGGACGGACGGTCGTCGCACATCCCGATCTCCTGAGCGATTATGCCCTGCTCCTTTGCCACCGAGTCGGGGGTGAAGTACGGCGTCGTGACGAAGCTCGCCAGCGTCTTGAGGTTTGCCTCAAAGCCTTCGGTGCAGTCGAAGTGGTATGCGGTCATACCGCACGAGGTAAAGGCATTGGGTGAGGCACCGTTTTCGGAAAGTGCCGTGAGAGCATCGCTGCCGTCGGGCATATCAAAAAGCTTATGCTCCAGAAAATGCGCAACGCCCGCCGGAGTGTCGTGCCATTTGTCGCCGACGAGAAAACGCCGATATGCGCCGCCGTACTTCACGGCGATGACGGCGTAGCTCGTGCAAAAGTCGGGCTTTCGCACATACAGCACCCGAAGCCCGTTGTCGAGGGTGTCGGTGTAAAGCGTTTCGCCGATGTTGTCAAATTTCTTGATGTTCATTAGAATCCTCCTCGCCGTCGGGACAAAGGAAATATACTGCGTCAAGAACTGCGCTGCGGGCGATCGTAACGACATCGTCAAGCGTCACGTCGTTTGCCAGCTCCGCAAGCTCGTTCGGGTCGCAGTCGATGCCGTCAATGGCGTTTGCAAGGTAGAAGCCCTCAAGCGCACCCTGCGAATCCATGGTCGAGCGCAGGTCGGAGACGACGCAGCTCTTTGCGGCGTTAAGCTCCGCCTCCGTCACATTGCCTTCCCGCACGGCGTCAAGCTGGGCAAGTATCTCGCTTTTGACGGCGTCGAGCTTGTCTGCGTCGATGCCGGAGTCGGCGATGAGCAGACCCTTGTGTGTGTCCACAAGCGACGAGGCGTAGTAGCACAGGGACAGCTTCTCACGCACGTTCATAAAGAGCTTACTCGTGACGCCGCCGCCGAAAACGGCGTTGAACACATATATTGCGGGCAGATTGGGGTCCTCCATGCATTCGCCGAGGCGAAATCCCATGACGAGCTTGCCCTGAGACACCGACATTTCCTCCGTAAACTCACGCACCTGCTCGGAGACGGCGTTCATGCGTATA
Organism: Oscillospiraceae bacterium; assembly: GCA_963625655.1. Taxonomy (GTDB): domain Bacteria; phylum Bacillota; class Clostridia; order Oscillospirales; family Oscillospiraceae; genus F23-B02. Next base: position 57,895 of record CAVFTS010000009.1, on the reverse strand, counting down.
TCCGTGCCGATGTCGTAGTCGATCTCGCCCCTCGGCATGGTACACAGAGCGTCGGTCAGCGCAGTTTCAAGACTGTCAAAGTCTGCGCTGCCGCAGTAAAACAGCTCGACGGGGGAGGACGGGAGCAGATTGCGGTAGTGCTTCGTGAGACGGCGGTAGTATATCCCCTCGGCGCTCGCTTCGAGACCGAAACGGGGAACGGCAAAGTCCTCATAGCAGCACATCTCCTCCAAAAGCCGCATGATGGCGTAGCTGCGTTTTTCATTGACTCTGCCGCGGATTATCTCAAGGAGCTTGTCCTTTTCGCTCTCAACGTAGTCGGGAAGCAGAAGTCCGCCCTTCGTGTTCGGGTATAAAAGAAGCTCGCCCATTAAGGCTGCGACGCTTTGCAGCACATCGGTGCCGCCGGGCAGATAGCGCCCGTCGGGAAAGCTTGCGTAAAAGCCGATGCACTGGATCTCGCCTATGCGCCGCACGACAGGCTCAATGCAGCTGCCGTAAAGCCCGTCGAGCTCGTTGGCGATAGCCTGCATATCGGGGTGGCGGCTTGTGCCTCGTGACAGCACAAAGGGGATGAGCGCATTCAAAGCGGCGTTCTCCCTGTCGTGCTGAGTGAGCAGACTGACGCTCAGACAGGCGGTCTTAAACTTGTCGGATCTCAGCGCCGTGAGCCACACGCCGGGAAGTATCTCTTTTCTGACGCTCTCCATGGCAAAAGCCTCCTTGCAATTTTAATGATATATTATACCACAACGCTTTTTAATATGGTATACCCTTTCCGTCATATTTTTCGCCGTCAAGCAGAATTTTTTCCTGATCTATGACGATCTCTCTGCCGTGCCAGCGTATCCGCACGGGACGGAAGGTGTCCGGCAGCCTCGGACGCACATAGAGCTTGCCCGCCCAAAGCCGCAAGCCGAGGAGATCCTCAAGCACCACACGCAGATACCAGCCCGCAGAGCCGGTGTACCAAGTCCAGCCCGCCTCGCCCTCGTGACCGGGGCAGGAGTAGACGTCGGCGGCGATGACGAAGGGCTCCGCCTCGTAGACCGAGAGGTCGTGGTTTTCCGGCAGCAGGTCGAGCAGTATCGACACGCCGTCGTCTATGCGCCCACGTTTAAGGCAGGCGGACGCAAGCCAAATCGCCGCATGAGTGTACTGCCCGCCGTTTTCACGGAAGCCCGGGCCGTAGGAAGAAATATAACCGGGATCCTTTTCACAGTCGAGAAACGGGGGAGTAAAGAGCTTTACGATGCGCCTCTTGCGGTCGTAGAGCGTTTCCAAGGCGTTGTCGAGAGCAAGGTCGGTGCGGCTGTTTGATGCGTCGGCGCAGAATGCAGCCCAGCTCTGACACACGGAGTCGATGCGGCAGCAGTCGGCGCTTTTGCCGCCGAGCGGGCTGCCGTCCGGCCAGTAGCCACGAAGGTACCGGTCGCCGTCCCACGCCTCCTCTGCGGCGGAGCCGAGCTCCGATGCAAGCGCACGGTAGCGGTCGGGTTCGAGTTTACATAACATCATAAGCAGATCGGAGAAGCGACGTACGGTGTGGGCAAAAAACCAGCTCAGCCAAACGCTTTCGCCGTCCACCGAATTCATGCCGTCGTTCCAGTCTCCGCTGCCGAAAAGCAGGAGTCCGTGCAGACCTCTGCCACGGCTCAGAACGCAGTTTACGGCACGCTCGGCGTGCAGCAGAACGCTCTCCGAGACCCCGCTTTCGGAGGGATGCTCGTAGCGGTCGGACTCGGCGGCACCGAGCGGAGAGGAGTTTACATAACTCACGACGCTGTCGCAGATCGAAACGTTGCCCGTCTTTTCGACGTACTCGCACAGCGCCCAGACGAGCCACAGAAGATCGTCGGAGCAACGTGTGCGGACACCCTTGTCACCGTCGGGCAGAGAGTGCCACCAGTGCATGACGTCGCCCTCAAGGTACTGGTGCGAGCAGGAGAGAAGTATCTGCTTTTCGGCGATCTCCGGATCAAAAAATATGAGATTTACAGCATCCTGAAGCTGATCTCTAAAGCCTACGGCGCCGCCGCTCTGATAGACGGAGCAGCGTCCGAGCATTCGGCAGGCGTAGGTCTGATACAGTCCCCAGCCGTTCATATAGCGGTCGAGCGGATGATTTCCGCTTTCCATGCGGAACACCGACAGCAGCTCGTTCCAGTGTCTGCGGCACTCATCAAGCAATTTGAAAGCGGCATCGGGTTTACATAACGCAAGCAACTCCTCCTCGGAGCAGCAGCCGCAGACGATAACGAGCGCAGCATCTGCGGGGTAGACCGCCGAGAACACGGGGGCAAGGGAATGCACGCTCCCGTCCTCGGCGCCGCATTGCAGGGAGCCGAGGTCGAGCCTGTGCCGCTCGGAGCCTCTCGATGCGCTTGCGATAAAGCGCACGTGGTAGGGTGAGCGGGGACTTTCGGCACGAAACATCGAGTTTACATAACTTACGGACACGGCGTTTTTGTCACCGTAGTCGGAGCCGAGCTGCAGCTCACAGCTCCATGCGATGCTGCCGCAGTTTATGCCGCAAAGCTCGGCAATGATGACCCTTGCGTCAAGCTCCGGCGGCACGAACGCCGTACAGCGCAGCCCGAAGTCCGGTGCCGCCTTTTCCCAGCGGGCGAAGCCCGCACCGTAGCTTATGCGGCAGGGGATGCCGTCCTCGGCGGCAAAAAAGCTGATGCGTTTGCCGTCGCAAAGGTATTCGAGCGTCTCGACGGGATGCCTGCCCAAGGGGTCGCACAGCCACGGGCTTATGCGCATTTCCCTTGCGTTTTCGTACCACATATTGCCGCAGCCGTTGTCGGCGGCAATATAGCCGAAGCGCCCGTTTGTCAGCATATGCGTCCATGCCCTCGGCGGGAGAGCGTGGTTTACATAAAACGTAAAAGTCCCGTCCTCGGCGTAGCCGTATTCGGGAACGGCACTTACTTTTCGGCCGCACTTCGACGTGAGCGGATACTCTCTGCCGATTTCCCGCAGCTGCCGTTCCTCACCCACGACGATGCAGGCGCAGGAGCGGACGTCATCCTCTGCGGCGGGCGGCAGTATGCGTATGCCGCAGGGGGAGCCCAAAAGCGCTTCAAGACCGTTTGCGCCGAGGGTATCCCTGACCGCACTGTAAACGGGACGGTAGTAGTCGCCGCCCTCGTCGCTTATAAACACCAGCTCTGCCTGCATACCGCAGCTCAGCAGCAGACAGAAGCGCCGCACAAGCTCGCTCACCTCGTGCCGCTCCTTTCCCATAGGGCAGATGATAATGGGCAGATCACCGGAAATTCCGTACTGCCACAGGCGTTCCTTTGCGCCAAATGGGGCATCGGCACGCAGCTTGAAATGCAGCGCAAAAACGTCGTCCATCGCCTTGGCGACCTGACGCTCGCCGAGCTTCAGCGCCGAGGCGTAGGCGGAGACCATGCTGCCGTACTCGGAGGGACCCGTAGCAAGCATGTGCTGTGCACCCTCGAAGGCGCTCTCCTTCGTGTCCGCAAGGCAGATGCAAAAGCGCATTGACAGCCGCTGACCCGAACGCAGCACGCCGCCGTGCCGTACCCGAACGTACGGTGAGGAAAGCGCACCCGTACCGCCGTGCCTATCGGCGGAAAAGCGCACAGTCCGGTCACAGCTTACGCACAGCCAAAGCTCGCCGACGGCGCCCCTCGGAAGCCGTCTGAGCATGAGACAGCCGCCCTCCTCCTCGGCAAGAATGCCGAGCCGCCAATAGGCGGGATGGTTAACATAATCCTGATATATCGCAAGCACCGGCTCAAAGGAAAGCTCAAGCTCGATCTTGCCGAGATCCGCCTTTGCCTGAAGCTCCACAAAGCGCATCTCGCCGTTTCTCGTGCCGGAGAGCGCAGCGGAGCAGCGGCAGCGAAAAGCGTCGGTGACGATGCCGTAGCTGCACGAGCTTTCGCCGAGCTCCCAAAGCATTGCACCGTATTCACGGTTCGGCTCCGGCAGAAGCGAAAGCTCTTTGATTTTGTAGCGCAGCATGATCTCAAGCCCGTGACCCTCACCGAGCGGCTTTGCGGGCGTGGTGTATATCTGTACGCTGCGGCAGGAGGCGGAGGAGATGCCGCTCTCGGTTAACATAATATTGTAAGCCCCGTTTGTGAGCAGGCAGCAGTGCGGAGAATAAAAGTCCGTTTCCTCGCCTCTGAGCTTGTACCGACGGGGCTTTTCGGCATGAGGCTCCTCCGGCTCACTGTCGTAAAGCTCCAGCACCTGCGGCTCAATGGGCAGCTTCTCCTTCAGAAGTGAGGTGTACGCCGACATATACGGCTCCTGCATGGTGCGCCGAATGACGATGTCGTCCGAAATGAGGTTTGCCGCTGCAATAAGGCTCATGCCGAGGTGGTGCGCCATATAGCAGGCGACACGCTCACCCGATTCGCAGCGGCAGCGTGAGGGCGTGAAGTCAAGCGCCTCGATAAAGCCGAAGCGTCCTTTAAGATTGCGGCGCTGCATGAGCCGAAGATCACGCACCGCCGCAGTCGGCTCAACGCCGAGAGCCAAAAATGCGGAGTAGGGGGAGATGACAAGCTCACGCTCCTGCCCACGCTTGAGCGCAAGATGCTTGCAGCCGTGCGCCTTGTAGCGATAGTTCAGAGCGGGGTCGAGCGAGAAAAAGGCGCTTTCGGATATGCCCCAAAGTCCGTTTGGGCTGCGGCGGCGCTTCTGCACGAAGACGCAGTATTTTGCGGTCTCGTACAGGAGACTGTTTTCAAACAGGGGCAGAAACAACTCCGGCATTAGATACTCAAACATCGTACCCGTCCAGCTCGCCATACCCGTGTAGCCTCGACAGCTCTGCATGGCACGGCTCAGACTCTCCCAGTGCTTTTTGGGTACGTCGCCCTTTGCGACGGCGATATACGAGGTCAGGCGTGCTTCGCTTGCCATGAGATCGTAATGCCCCGGAGACGGCAGACCGCTTGCGGCGTCGATGCCGATGCGCATGAGCCTGCGCACGGGGTCGTAGAAAACGGAGAAATCCATGGGACGCATGAGCGCCTCGACACGCTTTGCGGCGTCGAAAAAGCGATGCTCGCACAGTCCGTTTTTCACCGCAAGCAGGCAGGCGAAAAGATTTCCGCAATCGACGGCGGAGACGTACTTCGGCGACAGCGGACGCAGGGTGCGGGTGTCGTACCAATTGTAAAAATGACCGCCGTACTTCGGCAGACGCTCAAGCGTTCCGAGCATATTCACGATAAGCTCGATGCCCCGGCCGCCGTCGATGCCGAGGTCGGATGCGCACAGAGCGGAGCATAGCGCAAGCCCGATGTTCGTCGGCGAGGTGCGGTGCGCAACGCCGACGGGCGGCTGCTCCTGATAATTGTCCGGCGGCAGGAAGTTGTCCTCCGCCGTGCAGAAGGTCCTGAAGTATGACCAGATCTCCTTGGAAAGACCGAGAAGATACTTTTTGTCCTTGTCCGAAATGCGGGCGGCGCTTCGTGCGGGCAGCGACAGAGCGTAAACGCAAAGGGGCGAAAGCATCCACATAAGCCCTGCGGCCTTGGCGAAAATGGCATCCGATATGAGTATCGTCACAAGCCCCGCAGCGACGGAAAACCACATGCTTGCAAAGCAGGACAGGGGAGAGCTTTTCTTTCCTGCGCTCTGTGCGGCGGTCTCCCATTGCAAAAGCTTTTTGCCGGAAATGAGCATACGGCAGAGCGAGGTCAAAATTGCGCGCAGCGACACGAAGGCTTCATACGGCAGAAGCCAAAGCCTTATAAAGGTGCGCAGCAGCGCAAGCCCGACGCCGTAGAGCAGCGAGCTGTGATAGCGAGTCATGCGCCGGCGGTCGCCGATGGCATCGGTGAGGCTGATCAGCAGCCCGCAGGCGAGCGCAAGGAGCGCTGCCCATGCCGCAAGGCTCACGCACGGTGCGCCGAGGCACAGGCCGAGGAAAATCGCTGCGAATATCATCGGCGCAACGAGCGAGCGCCGCAGACTGTCGAACAGTCTGAAGCGGTCAATGTCGGAAAGCCCGGCGGTGCGTGAGAATACCCACGGGGCGTTCTGCCAGTCGCCGCGGATCCAGCGGTGGCTGCGGCGGAAATATGACAGCGGCGTCGGCGGGAACGAGTCGCAGAACTCGACGTCGCTCATGTAAGCGCCGTGCAGGTATGCGCCCTCAAGGGCGTCATGCGAAAGCACCTCACCGTCGGGGATGTGAGCCTCCGAGCAACACAGCAGCGCCCTTGCGTCCATTATGCCTTTGCCGCAGAAGCCGCCGTTTGAAAACAGGTCCATGTACACCTCGCCGCAGAGCGCAGAGTACGGCTCCGAACCGCCCACGCCTGCGAAGATGCGGGCAAAATCGTTTGAGTAGACGCTTTTAAGCTCCGTGCCGATGCGGGGGTGGATGATGCCGAAGCCGGAGCTTATGCGGCAATGCTCGGCGTCGGGCACAGGTGTGTTCAGAGGGTGCAGCATTGCGGCGATAAGCTCGGAGAGGGAGTCGGGAGCGGGTACGGTGTCGGCGTCAAGGCTGATTATATAATGTGACTCTCTGAGCCGTTCCGGGGCGCCGACCGCCGCACGCAGCTCGGTTCTTTCACCGCACAGAAGGCGTGCCAGCGAAAGAATCGCACCCCGCTTACGCTCATAGCCCGAAAAGCCGCCGTCCGGCGTTTCCCTGCGGGGGCGTGTAAACAGGAAAAAGCCGCCGCCGTATTTTTCGTTGAGGGCGCTTATACGCTCCGCCGCCGCAGAGAGTATGGCGGTGTCGGCGTCGGTGACGGCGCTTCCCGCTTCACGCAGGTCGGCAAGGATGCCGAAGCTGAGGTTTTTGCCGCAGCTTCGGTTTGAAAGACTTATCTCTTCAAGCCTGCGCACGAGCGCCTCGGCGCTTTCGGGGCTTGTCAGCAGCGAGGAGATGACGCACACACAGCGTCCCTCGTCGGGCACGCCCTCGGAAAGGTCGAGCCTCGGCAGAAACGCAGGCTCGACGCAGAGCAGTATGATGTGGTCAAGAAGCGACTTCGTAAGCTCGGATATGGGCAGCAGAAGCAGAAGCGCCGCCGCCGCACTGTGCGACAAAAAGCCGCAAAGCACGGCAAGAAACAGCGTTGCTACGACGTTTGCGGTGATGTACAGTGCGCCGCTGCGATGCTTTTTGCCCTCAAAAAGCAGAACGCCGATGTGTTCGTTTCGCTCCTTTGCCTCGGAAATGAGCCGCTGCGCAAGCTCGTATTCGCCGACGCCAGAGGATTTTGCGAGCCTGTGCAGACGATCTCTGTAACAGCTCCGGCTTTTCCCGTCCATGCGGCGGTATACCCCGGCGGGATCCTTTGAAAGGGTCTGCTCCGTGAGATCGACGCTCTCGCACAGTGCCCGCATATCGGAGCCGGAGACGGTGCCGAGTGAACCGAATACCGCTGCGATCTCGCTTGAAAACTCATCGGGCTCGCTGCTGCCGAGAAGTGCGGTGCAGATCGCCGAGAGCCGCAGCAGAAGCGCATGACGAAGCGCATCGGGGAATAGCCGAAGCTCCTGCCCGGTGAGTACCGTCACGCTCTGGAAGCCATGCAGAAACTCCGAGCATCGCTCCGGCGTCACCTTGCCCGCACCTGCCGAGACGAGTCTGCGGCACAGCAGGAGCAGCATTGCGCCGTCGTCGCAGCTTCGGAGCCTTTCCTTGCCCGAAAACGCCCGTTTCACGCACTTTTCCTCACGCACAGCGACATAGCGGTTGTCAAGCAGCCACTCGCAGGCGGCAGGCACCGAGGCCGCCCTGCCGAAGCGCCTCCGCACGGTGTCGTGAGCCGTGGCAACGCTTTTCATCGTCTCGTCAAGCTCCGAGCGTATGCGCTTTGAGCTTATCTCACCGCTCGGACGGAAAAGCCTTGCCGTCTGCGCTCCGAGCTCATAGAGCTTCTCGGTCTCGGTGTACTGTTCGTTTGGGATCATGCGTTTTGACCTCCGTTAATGTAAAAAGCGGTAAAGTACCGCGGTAATTAACAGTTTTGCCGCAAAAAACGGCGCTTATGCAGACGGAAAATGCGAGCGAAAATAAAAAATGTGAATGACAACCGAAAATACTTGACAGAGAGAGAATGAGAGAGTATACTCTGTAAAGTCAAAAAGCTTTACAGGAGGTCTGCGCCGTGGAGGACGGTCTTGTCAATAACGCAATGCTGTTCGATTTCTACGGGGAGCTGCTTACGGAAAAGCAGAAGGAGTATTATGACCTTCATTATAATGAGGACCTTTCCCTCGGCGAGATAGCGGAGCAGAGCGGCATCTCAAGACAGGGCGTGTGGGACATTATCCGCCGTGCCGAGGCTGCGATGCAGTCAGTTGAGGACAAAACGGGACTCATAAAGCGCTTTAACGAGCGCAACGCTTTGATAGACGAGCTGGAGCGGGAGCTTTCCGACAAGGGCGCACTTGACGCCTCGGTGAGCGACAAGCTCCGCAGACTCAGATTTTAGGAGGCAACGATATGGCATTTGAATCACTGTCAGACAAGCTGTCCGCTGCCTTTAAGAAGCTCAGAGGCAAGGGCAGACTTACCCAGTCGGACGTCAAGGAAGCCATGAAGGAAGTGCGCATGGCGCTTTTGGAGGCGGACGTCAGCTTCAAGGTCGTAAAGGACTTCACAAAGAGCGTGACCGAGCGTGCAAGCGGCGCCGACGTGCTTGAGGCGCTGTCTCCGGCGCAGCAGGTCATCAAGATCGTAAACGAAGAGCTTGTGCGGCTCATGGGCAGCGAAAACCAGCGCCTTACGATAGGCAGCAAGTCGCCGAGCGTCGTTATGCTCGTGGGACTTCAGGGCGCAGGCAAGACCACAAACGGCGCAAAGCTTGCGGCGCTGATGCGCAAGCAGGGCAAGCGTCCTCTGCTCGTCGCCTGTGACATTTACCGTCCCGCCGCCATAAAGCAGCTCGAAACCGTCGGCAAGCAGCTTGACATACCCGTGTTCCAGATGGGAACGCAGAACCCCGTCGATATTGCCAAGGCCGCGATAGAATACGCCAAGAAGCACGGCAACGACCTCGTTTTCCTCGACACCGCCGGCAGACTCCACATCGACGAGGAGCTTATGCAGGAGCTGAGGAACATCCGTGATGCGGTCGAGCCGTCGGAGATAATGCTGGTCGTCGATGCGATGACCGGACAGGATGCGGTCAACGCCGCAAATGCGTTTAACGACGCACTCGGTGTTACCGGCGTCATGCTCACGAAGCTTGACGGCGACGCACGAGGCGGTGCGGCGCTGTCCATAAAGGCAAGCACGGGCAAGCCGATAAAGTTCATCGGCGTGGGCGAAAAGCTCGATCAGATAGAGCCGTTTTACCCCGACCGTATGGCGTCGAGAATACTCGGCATGGGCGATATGCTGACGCTTATCGAAAAGGCGGAGCAGAGCTTTGACGAGAAGAAGGCGCTTGAGCTTGCCGAAAAGATGAAGGCGAACCGCTTCACGCTTCAGGATTACATGGAGCAGATGCGTTCCCTGCGCGGGATGGGCGACCTGAACGACCTTGCGGGCATGATCCCCGGCATGGACGCAAAGGCGCTCAAGGGCGCAAAGGTGGACGAAAAGAGCCTTGCCCGCACGGAAGCCATCATTCTTTCCATGACCCCGTCCGAAAGGGACAATCCGCAGATGCTCAACTCAAGCCGCAAAAAGCGCATAGCCGCAGGATCGGGTACGAGCGTCGTAGACATAAACAGGCTCTTAAAGCAGTTTGACGCAATGCAGCAGATGATGAAGCAGATGAGCGGAAAGAACCTCAAGAAGCTTCAGCGCAAGCTCGGCACGGGCGGCGGCAAGGGCTTCGGCGGTCTGGGCGGACTGTTTTAAACTATGCTTACCTGCGCCGCAGCCGATTGGCTAAGATCGACCGTGCGCTTGTAACCGTGTCGGGAGACCGATGCGTTTTCTAAGATAAAAAATGGAGGTGAAACATAAATGGTTAAGATCAGACTTCGCAGAATGGGCGCAAAGAAGGCTCCCTATTACCGCATTGTCGTTGCTGATTCCCGTGCTCCCCGTGACGGTCGCTTTATCGAGGAGATAGGCACTTACGATCCCATGGCAGAGGGTGCAGCAAAGATCAAGGTTGACATGGACCGTGCAAAGTACTGGGTAGCAAACGGCGCACAGCCCACCGATACCGTGCGCGGACTGCTCAAGAAGGCAGAGGCCTAATAAGGAGATACTACCGGCATGAAAGAACTATTGACCTATATTGTGCAGAGCCTTGTCGATCATCCCGATCAGGTCTCTGTGACCGAGCGCCTCTCCGGCGGCGAGATCGTATTTGAAGTGCGTGTCGCCGACGGTGACATGGGCAAGGTCATTGGCCGGCAGGGCAGAATCGTAAAAGAGATTCGTATACTCATGCGGGCTGTTGCTCAGAGAAAGGGCAAAAAGGTCTCGGTCGATATAATGGACTGAACCTAAAAATCCCGAACGCATTGCGTTCGGGATTTTTTCGTTGTAGGTATGTGTTTTTATTGCTTGTTAATCGGACGGAAACATGGTAAAATATACTCCGATATGTTACGGAGGTTTGTTTATGGAACAGCGGCAGTACATCGAAGCGGGAAAGATCGTCAACACCCACGGGGTGCGGGGCGAGGTGAAGATAGACGTCTGGCTCGACAGTCCGGAGTATTTCTGCACCTTTAAGACCATGTATATCGACGGCGAGGCGGTAAAGCCCGTGTCCGCCCGTCCGCACAAGGGCTTTGCCATAGTGAAGCTCAGCGGCACGGACGATATAAACGCCGCAATGTGCCTTAAAAACAAGACCGTGTGCATAAGCCGCAGCGATGCCCGTCTTCCCAAGGGCGGCTATTTTCTGCAGGATATCATGGGAGCGAAGGTCGTGACCGAGGACGGCACCGACGTCGGCGTTTTGAAGGACATTTTGGAGACGCCCGCCTCGCTTATATACGTCGTTTCCGGCGAGAGCGAGCATATGATACCCGCAGTGCCGGAGTTCGTGCTTAAAACGGATGCGGAAAACGGCGTTATCACCGTGCGCCTTATCGAAGGAATGTGAGCCATGCGTATAGATATAATGACCCTTTTTCCCGACAGAATGAACGCCATGCTGCACGAGAGCATACTCGGCAGAGCGGCAAAAAAGGGTATCATCGAAATAAACTGCATACAGATAAGGGATTTCACCGACAATAAGCAGTGTCAGGTGGACGATTACCCCTATGGCGGCGGCAGGGGCTGCGTTATGATGGCGCAGCCCCTCAAAAGCTGTCTTGAGGACATAAAAAGCCGTGCCGGAGAGCGGAAAAGCCGTGTTATTTACATGACGCCGCAGGGTGCGCCGTATACTCAGGAGACGGCGAAGCGCCTTAAACGTGACTACGACCACCTCGTTTTGGTCTGCGGTCACTACGAGGGCGTCGACGAGCGTTTTATCGAAGCCTGCGTCGATGAGGAAATATCAATCGGAGACTTTGTGCTTACCGGGGGCGAGATCGCCGCAATGGCGGTGGCGGATTCCGTATGCCGCCTTGTGCCGGGCGTCCTGTCCGACGAGGAGTGCTTCACCGGCGAAAGCCACTGGAGCGGGGTTTTGGAGTACCCGCAGTACACCCGACCGGAGACGTGGGAGGGCAGGAGCGTACCACCGGTGCTGCTGTGCGGAAACCATGCCGAGGTCGAGCGTTGGAGGCGGAAAATGAGCCTTAAACGGACGATGGAAAAGCGCCCCGATATGTTTGAACGCCTGACGCCCGACGCACTTGACGAAAAGCTCATTGCCGAGATAGAGAAGGACGCAAGGCGCATGAAGCTCACGGAACCCGTGAGCGTGCGAAGGGCGACGCCCGACGACGTGGACGATATAATGCTCATCGTCCGTCAGGCCAGAAACAGTCTCAAAAAGCACAGAACGGATCAGTGGCAGGGCAGCTATCCCGACGAAGGCGTGTTCCTCGCGGATATGTCGAGGGGCGAGAGCTTTGTGCTGCTGTACGGTGAGCGCATTGCGGGCTTCTTCACGCTCTCTGTGAGGGAGGAAGCGGGATATGCCGAGATCACCGACGGCAAGTGGAGCGGGAGCGAGCCGTACTGCGTCCTGCACCGTGCAGCGGTCGCTGCGGAATTTCGGGGCAGCGGTATTTCCTCGGAAATGATGAAGCTCATAAAGCGCTGCTGCCTTGACTTTAACAGAACCTGCATCCGCACAGATACGCACAGGAAAAACAAGGCGATGCAGAAGCTGCTTCGAGACTCCGGTTTCCACTATCGGGGCAATGTCCTTGTGAACGTCGAGGAGGGGCATGATCCCGGACGTCAGGCGTTTGAGCTGTATATTGACGGCGAGGAAACGGTAAAATGAAGCTTACGGATATAAACGACATTAAAAAACTGCTCTCGGAGGAGGGCTTCCGCTTCTCAAAGTCGATGGGGCAGAACTTTCTCACCGCCGCATGGGTGCCGGAGCGCATAGCCGATGAAGCAAACCTTGACGAAGGCACGGGCGTGCTTGAGATAGGCCCCGGCATCGGATGCCTCACGGAGCAGCTCTCGATGCGGGCGGGCAAGGTTCTGGCGCTTGAGCTTGACAGGAGCCTAAAGCCGGTTTTAAAGCGCACGCTCTCCGGCAGGGACAATGTGGAGATCGTGTTTGCCGACGCAATGAAAACGGACATTCCGGCGCTGTGCCTTGACCGCTTCGGCGAGATGCGCAGATGCGCCTGCGCAAACCTGCCGTACAACATCACAAGCCCCATAATTACGACACTGCTTGAGGCAAAGTGCTTTGACAGCGTGACGGTCATGATACAGCGTGAGGTCGCAAAGCGCATATGCGCAAGACCCGGTACTGCGGATTACAGCTCGTTTTCCGTCCTTGTTCAGTGGTATGCGGAGCCGAAAATGCTGTTCGACGTGGGTCCCGAATGCTTCATCCCGCAGCCGAAGGTCACAAGCACCGTGCTGCGTCTCGACTGCCGGAGGGAGCCTCCCGTGAGCGTCAAAAGCGAGCGTGTCTTCTTCCGCACCGTGCGGGGCGCATTCGCCGTGAGACGCAAAACCCTGCTCAACGCCCTAAGCTCCGCTTTCGGGGAATTGAACAAAGACGAGCTGCGAAATATCATCGTCTCCTGCGGCTTTGATGAGAAAATCAGGGGCGAAACCCTCGGAATCGCTGATTTTGCAAAAATCTCGGACGGGATATGGAATTGCTTTAACAAAAATTTGTAGGCTAAATGCATTGATTAAGAATCCGTAAAAACGGCAGTCTTAATTAAGGCATTATTGGTAATAATTTTTTAATTTAATGGAGGAAAAAACCATGAAATTGACCGATAATGTCCACATTCTCAACTGGGTCGATGAAATGGCGGCACTCGTAAAGCCGGATAAGATCATGTGGATCGACGGCTCCGAGGAGCAGCTTGAAGAGCTCAGGAGAGAAGCTATGTCAACAGGCGAGCTTATTAAGCTCAACGAGGAAAAGCTCCCCGGCTGCTATCTGCACCGCTCCGACGTGAACGACGTCGCACGAGTCGAGGGACGCACATTCATCTGCTCTGAAAAGCAGGAGGATGCAGGCCCCACCAATAACTGGATGGATCCGAAGGAAATGTACGAGAAGCTCTATGCCATCTATGACGGCTGCATGAAGGGCAGAACGATGTACGTTATCCCGTACTCCATGGGCGTCATCGGCTCGGACTTTGCCAAGTACGGCATCGAGATCACCGACAGCATTTACGTCGTCGTGTCAATGCAGATAATGACACGCATGGGAAAGAAGGTTTTGGATGCAATCGGCGACAGTGCCGACTTCATCAAGGGACTTCACTCCAAGGCGGAGCTTGACCCCGAAAAGCGCTATATCGCTCACTTCCCGGAGGACAATACCATCATGTCCGTAAACTCCGGCTACGGCGGAAACGTACTTCTCGGTAAAAAGTGCTTTGCCCTGCGCATCGCCTCCACCCTCGGTCTCCGTGAGGACTGGATGGCGGAGCATATGCTCATCCTCGGCGTTCAGAATCCCGAAGGCGAGATACGTTACGTCTGCGGCGCATTCCCCTCCGCCTGCGGCAAGACCAACCTTGCAATGCTCATTCCTCCGGAGGAGTATCGCAAAAAGGGCTGGAAATGCTGGACGGTCGGCGACGACATCGCATGGCTCCGCATCGGCCCCGACGGAAGGCTGTGGGCGGTAAACCCCGAAAACGGCTTCTTCGGCGTGGCTCCCGGAACGAGCGAGAAATCAAACCCCAACGCACTTGCCGCAACGAGAAAGAACACGATATTCACCAACGTCGTGCGCAATCTCGACGACAACACCGTGTGGTGGGAGGGCATGGACAAAAATCCCCCTCGCAATGCGGAAAACTGGAAGGGCGAGAAGTGGGACTGCACCGACGGAAGCAAGGGCGCACACCCGAACTCCCGCTTCACGGCTCCTGCCGTGAACTGCCCCTGTATCAGCCCGGAGTTTGAGAGCAAGACCGGCGTACCCATTTCCGCGATCATCTTCGGCGGACGCCGTGCGAAGACCGCACCGCTGGTGTACCAGTCCAGAGACTGGGATCACGGCGTGTTTGTCGGCTCCGTCATGGCGAGCGAAACCACCGCAGCGGCGACCGGCGCCGTCGGCGTCGTGAGACGTGACCCCATGGCGATGCGTCCCTTCTGCGGCTACAATATGGGAGATTACTGGCAGCATTGGCTTGACATGGGCAAAAAGCTGAGCGATCCCCCGAAAATATTCAACGTAAACTGGTTCCGTACCGATGATGAGGGTCACTTCCTGTGGCCCGGCTTCGGCGACAATCTCCGTGTTGTCGAATGGATCCTTGCACGCTGCTTCGGCGAAGCGGATGCAGTTGAGACCGAGATAGGCTATGAGCCTAAGCCGGAGGACATTAACCTCGACGGCACAGACTTAAGCCTCGACGATCTTAAAAACATCCTCGGCGTTGACCGTGAGCTGTGGCGTGAAGAATGCAAGGGCATCCGTGAATACTACTCCCAGTTCGGCGACAAGCTTCCGAAGGAGCTGGCAAACGAGATAGACGCTTTAGAGAAACGCCTTAAAAATTAAAGGAACAGCATATAATCAAAAAAGCTTACCCCCAATGCGGCATGACACTGCATTGGGGGTATTTTGACGAGTAAACTGCCCTTTTTAAACCGTAAATAGTCAAAATGAACAAATCAATTGTGAAAGTCGCAATAAAAGAACATCATTTTTGTGTGCAAAATGAATTGAAAAAACGACGGGTAAAATGGTAATCTAAGTATGAGAAGTGGTTAGACTATTTGTATAAACTATCGGATCGGATAAAACCGATGCCGGTCAGAAAGGAAGGATTTCAATGAGCAAGAAGTATGTTTATCTGTTTTCCGAAGGCAACGCAAAGATGCGTGAGCTGCTTGGCGGCAAGGGAGCAAACCTTGCGGAGATGACCAATATCGGTCTCCCCGTACCGCAGGGCTTCACCATCACCACCGAGGCCTGCACCCGTTATTATGACGACGGCAAGGTCATAAGCGACGGGATTGTGGCGGAGATCATGGAGAACATCAAAAAGCTGGAGCGGATCACCGGCAAGAAGTTCGGCGATCTTGAGAATCCTCTGCTTGTTTCCGTTCGCTCCGGCGCCCGTGCATCCATGCCCGGCATGATGGATACCATTCTTAACCTCGGCCTTAACGAGGAGGTCGTAGAGGTTATGGCGGCAAAGTCCGGCAACCCCCGTTGGGCGTGGGACTGCTACCGCCGCTTTATCCAGATGTATTCCGACGTCGTTATGGAGGTCGGCAAGAAGTATTTCGAGCAGCTCATTGACGAGATGAAGAAGCAGCGCAAGGTCACTCAGGACGTCGAGCTGAACGCAGACGACCTCAGGGAGCTGGCGGCTCAGTTCAAGGCCGAGTACAAGGAAAAGATCGGCGAGGACTTCCCGCAGGATCCCACCGAGCAGCTTATGGGTGCGGTCAAGGCGGTCTTCCGCTCTTGGGATAACCCCCGCGCAAACGTCTACCGCCGTGACAACGACATTCCCTACTCTTGGGGTACCGCCGTCAACGTTCAGATGATGGCGTTCGGCAACATGGGCGACGACTGCGGCACCGGCGTTGCATTCACCCGTGACCCCGCAACCGGCGAAAAGCACCTGATGGGCGAATTTCTCACCAACGCACAGGGTGAGGACGTTGTTGCGGGCGTTCGCACTCCCATGCCCATCGCCGAGATGGAGACCAAGTTCCCGCAGGCGTTTGCCGACTTCAAAAAGGTCTGCAAGCTGCTTGAGGATCACTACCGTGATATGCAGGACATGGAGTTCACCGTCGAGAACGGTAAGCTCTACATGCTCCAGACCCGTAACGGCAAGCGCACCGCACAGGCTGCGCTGAAGATTGCCTGCGACCTCGTTGACGAGGGCATGATAAGCGAGAAGGAAGCCGTTGCGATGATCGACCCCAGAAACCTCGACACCCTGCTTCACCCGCAGTTTGACGCAGCAGCACTCAAGGCGGCAAAGCCACTCGGCGGCGCACTCGGCGCATCTCCCGGCGCTGCCTGCGGTAAGGTCGTATTCAACGCAGACGACGCAAAGGAATGGAACGAAAGAGGCGAAAAGGTCGTTCTTGTCCGTCTTGAGACCTCGCCGGAGGACATCGAGGGCATGAAGGCTGCTCAGGGCATTCTCACCGTCAGAGGCGGCAGAACCAGTCACGCAGCCGTCGTTGCAAGAGGCATGGGCAAGTGCTGCGTATCCGGCTGCGGCGACATCGTCATGGACGAGGAGAACAAGGTGTTCACCCTCGGCGGCAGAACGATCAGAGAGGGTGATTTCATCTCTCTCGACGGCTCCACCGGCAAGATCTATGAAGGCATTATCCCCACCGTTCCCGCAACCATCGCAGGCGAGTTCGGCAGGATCATGGCATGGGCCGACAAGTACCGCCGCCTGAAAGTCCGCACCAACGCCGACACCCCCTACGACGCACGCAGGGCAAGAGAGCTTGGTGCGGAGGGCATCGGACTTACCCGTACCGAGCATATGTTCTTCAACTCCGATAGAATTGCGGCATTTCGTGAAATGATCTGCGCCGACACCCTTGAAGAGCGTGTTGCCGCTCTTGCAAAGCTTGAGCCGATGCAGCAGTCCGACTTTGAGGGCATCTACGAGGCGATGGAAGGAAGCCCCGTTACCATCCGCTTCCTCGATCCTCCTCTCCACGAGTTCGTACCCACCGAGGAGGCAGACATCCGTGCGCTGGCACAGGCGCAGGGTAAGAGCGTTGAGGCTATAAAGGCGCTCATCGCATCGCTGCATGAGTTTAACCCCATGATGGGTCACAGAGGCTGCCGCCTTGCGGTCACCTATCCCGAGATCGCCGCAATGCAGACCAGAGCGGTCATTAAGGCTGCCATCGCCGTTTCCGAGGCTCACCCCGATTGGAACATCGAGCCTGAGATCATGATCCCGCTGGTCGGCGAGGTCAAGGAGCTCAAGTACGTCAAGGACATCGTCGCCGAGAACGCCGACAAGCTCATTGCCGAGGCGGGCATCGAGATGAAGTACCTTGTCGGTACCATGATCGAGATCCCCAGAGCCGCACTCACCGCAGACGAGATTGCAAAGGAAGCCGAGTTCTTCTCCTTCGGCACCAACGACCTTACCCAGATGACCTTCGGCTTCAGTCGTGACGATGCGGGCAAGTTCCTCAACGCCTACTACGAGAAGAAGATATACGAGAACGACCCGTTTGCGAAGCTTGACCAGACCGGAGTCGGCAAGCTCGTCGACATGGCGTGCAAGCTCGGCAGACAGACCCGTCCCGACCTGCACCTCGGCATCTGCGGCGAACACGGCGGCGACCCCGGCTCCGTGGAGTTCTGCCACAGAATCGGTCTCGACTATGTCTCCTGCAGTCCCTTCCGTGTTCCCATCGCCCGCCTCGCCGCCGCACAGGCCGCAATTAAAGACCCGCGGAATTGACAAAAATGCTTCGGGACGAACCCAATCTGTAAAACCGTTGTAGAAAAACCAAAATCCCTCCGGCGAAAACCGGAGGGATTAATTGTTTATATTACTGCATCATATCCGCATTACAAATGCTGGTCACGGTCGACTCTGTCGTAGAAATAATTGAGCACAGGCTCCATTGCTGCGGTGAGCTTCATATCAAGATTGAAGTAATAGGCCGCAAAGGTAACGACGAAAAACGCAGCGCCGGCAAGCGACAGCTTTTTTGCAACGGTATAAAGCTTGGACATTTTACCTTATCTCCTTTCGATTACCACGATTCCTCGTCGGGGAGGACTTCAAGCGTCGGGTCAACCGGCTCCTCACCCATGACGGTGCGCATATAGGTGTTTATCTGGTCACGAACGCCCTGGCGGGAGACCACACGGGGGTCAAACAGGTCATGCGAGACCCAAACAAGATTGATGCCAAGCTCACGGGCCCTCTGCTCAAACATACCGTGCATGCCGTCGAGAGCCTTGCAGCTCATATGCTCCCAGAGTATGACCATGTCTGCGTTAAACTCCTCGACAAACCGCCAAAGATCATCGAGCAGCACCTTATAGCCACCGTGGGTACGGTTGCGCATGATCATTTTTTCGGTGAGCATGGCTATATCATACATTGCCTGCTCACGGTTCTCGGGAGTATCCTCCTCGGCGATCATCTTGGTATTATCCATTGACAGCATATCGGTCAGAGGAACGATACCCCAACAGTTAAGCATCCAGACAAGGAAGTCCATGTAGTAATGCGACTGCACGCCCCATACGATGGCTCTGTGACGATATTCGTTAGCGGCCATGGCCTTCTTCTTGAACGCCCTTTCCGCCAGCTTCATGATCTTACGGTCGGTTTCCTCAAAAACGGGGAGTCTGCCGCTTATAGCCATGTAGTTTGTTTCGGTGTAGAGAGCCAGATTTGAACCGAAGACCTGCGGATACGGGGTCTTGCTCATTTCGAGCCACTCGAGGCGGCACTTGGTTGCGTAGTTTACACGCTTTGCGCATTCAAAATAGTAATTCCAATCCCACTTCTCGCCGGTGTGCTCCTCTATGAAGGCGATAGCGTTTCTGATCTCCTGAGCCGCATACTCCTGAACATCCTCATTTGTATGGCGCAGAGGAGTTGCCAGCTGAAACACGGGTATGCCGTCTTCAAGCTCCATGCGCTTTGAAATAACGCCGTTACTGAGAAGTGAGCCGTCGCAGGTGGTGTTGCACTGTACTGCGCAGCAGCCGAGTATAGGTGCGTCATCATCGATGGAGACACCAGCTTCCGCCTCGGGCATCGGGCAGACATCGCCTGCAAGACCGTATTCCTGAGCAACATCGATGTAGTGTATCGCCGCACGCTGATTAAGGAGGACCGGAATGTATGTTGAAGCGATCTCACGGCTGAGAGGAACAACGGTGGGGAAGCCCATCATAACGGACTGCATCTCGTTCTCGTCGATGAGCACGACCTTTTTGGAAAACTCCGTGTCGTTGCCGATACGGCGGTCGCCACGGAAAAGCTTATCGAGCAGCTTTGCGACATCTTCGATAATAATGTCCTGCTCTGCATGGCAGATGCGAAGGTGCTCACCGCGAAGACCCTGCGTGTGGCGGTCGACCATCATGGGAACCGCCAGATAGCTGGACATCCAGCGGTAACGGAACATAGCCTTAACATTACGGGGCTTGGAAAGAACTATTTTGAACATGTTGATCCAGTTATGGAGCCACCTTGAATAATCATAAAGCGTATCCGCAACGCCGCGCCACTCACGGTGGCTTCTGTAGCGCTTGCCCTCAAGATACACCTTGCCGAAGTTTTTGGTACCGATTCGCTTGCCGGACATTACTGTACACCTCCGTTAATTTTTTTGATCTCGAGGCTTTCGACGAACGCCTGAACACGGGTGCGCAGCTGACCGATGCTTGCGCCGACATTATACGGACGGTCAATTGACAGCACGGGGTAGCCGTAGTCATCGTGAAGTATATGCGAACCCATCATTCTCTCGTATGCCCAGGGATCACAGAATTTGACCTGCTCGAAGATTATGCCCTCTGCATTGTATTCCTTGGCGAGGTCGTTGACATATGCGCGGCGCCCGTTCATCTTTGCGGTGTTCATGTATCTCGGACACTGGATCGAATACATGTAGTGACGGCAAATCTGGGTGAGCGCATCCTCCTCGTCGTTGAGAACTATGGGATTTCTGCCGGGCAGTGAGCCGTAGCAGAAGCGGTCGGTGCAGACGTATGCGCCGCATTCCTCAACGAGTCTTATAAAGTCAACATCGTCTATCTCGGAGCCTACGACGGCAACACGGGCACGGAAGCTGTTCTTGCTTTCGGGCTCACGGGTCTTGAGCTCTTCGAGAGTTTCTTCAAGCTTATCGATAAGAAGCTGCTTCGGGGCGGCATAGGTCGCCAGCGTGATAATATGGTACTCGTAGCCGGTGATCCGCGGATTTTCCTCCTTGCGGAAGTCGCCGATGGCACGAATGAGCTCGCACACACGATTGTGCTCGGCAACAGCCTTGCGGATGGCGGCGTCGGATGTGTCGATCCCGAAAGTCTCGCCGAGCGGCTTCAGAATGTGGTTCTTGCACTGAAGAGTGTAAAGGTTGAGACCGTTGTCGTCGGCCTTCATGGGTATCTCCATGTATTCATAGAAAAACTTTTCCTTGTCCATGGTTTTAAGAAGCTCCATGTTTTCTACACAACGGTTCATCATCGTGCATCCGTCGGGGGTGATGATGCAGTCGGCGAAACTGAAGCCTCCCTCGATTGCTCTTTCAAGCAACGCTCTTGAATACTCGCAAAGGAAGCTGGTCAGATAGTAAGTACCCATTTCCATGGAGCCGGTGCGGGGGGCACGAAGACGCACGGAAAAAACGCCGGGGAGATTCAGCAGAGGTTCGGGGACATTTTCACAGGTGTAAGCTGCGCAGACATTCCCCTCGCTCTGTGCCTGTAAGATGAGGTCATTTTGAGCCTCTTGAAGGAGGCTTTCAAAATACATCAGATGCTTTAAATCTTTCATTTTCTTCTCCGTTCATTACATTCAACGTGTTGAGATACAGCGATATCCGCATTATGCGGACTGTTATTATTTTAACGCTTTTGACATAAACTGCAATATACATATCGAGCGTTTATGTCGTTATAATTGTGCAAAAAGAGTCAACGCAGAGATGTGAGTCGACTCTTTTTTTATGGTATTATCTTATGCATTCCATTCGGCGGCCTGAGTGCGCAGCCAATCGCACCACGCATCCACGCCTTCGCCTGTTTTTGCGCTGATGGGGAAAATCTTGATGTCGGGGTTACGCATTTTCGCAAACTGCGTGACCTTTTCCATATCAAAATCAAAGTAGGGAAGTACATCGATCTTGTTTATAATGAGTGCGTCGCAGACCCGGAAAATGAGCGGGTATTTGAGCGGCTTGTCATGACCCTCCGGAACGGAAAGGATCATTGCGTTTTTCGCGGCACCCGTGTCAAATTCCGCCGGGCACACGAGGTTACCGACATTTTCAAGCACAACGAGGTCAAGCTCCTCCATGCCCATTTCTTCAAGCCCCTGACGGCTCATATCCGCATCAAGGTGGCACATTCCGCCGGTGTGGAGCTGGATGACCTTTTTGACGGCGGTGTTTGATATACGCTCTGCATCGACATCGGAGTCGATATCAGCTTCCATGATACCGATATTCATTTCTCCGCTTAAACGCTCTATCGTGCGTGTGAGGGTCGTCGTTTTGCCGCTTCCGGGCGATGACATGAGGTTGAGCATGAAGCATTTGTTTTTCTTCATCTCGGCACGCAAAATGTCGGCCGCATCGTCGTTTGCTTTGAAAATATTCTGCTTGATTTCGTAGACTTTGTACTGTCCCATAGGTATCTCCCCGCACCTGCTCAGCAGGCGACTATTTCTTTGATGTTCATTTCCTGACCCTGCTGAAGCCATGTTTTGCCGCTGCCGCAGTGTGGGCAGGTCTTGCCGTATTCGATCGTGGGGTATGTGCTCTTGCAGTCGTCGCACCATGTGATTGCCGGAATGATCTCATATTTGAACTCTGTTTTCTCTATCAGCGGTGTTTTCTTCGCATACCAGTTCCAGCAGTCGGCAAGATACTCCGGTACAATGCCCGATACCTCGCCGAATTCCAGCGTAACCGACTGTATGTCTGTGAGTGAATTTTCCTTTGCGATCTTATCGACCTGTTCAATGACATAGGTCACAATGCTGAGCTCGTGCATGGTTTTTCCTTTCTGAAAAGGTGCGGAGGGGGGGTCCGCACCTTTCAATTGTGTATATTACTTGCCGGAAAGCTGCTTTTTGATTATCTTGACCTGACGCTTTGCGGCGTAGGGACCGATCGCCTTGAACTTGTCCTCGGCGGGGATCATCTTGCTGTTCTGCGGACGGTTGCGCTTGAGGTGGATGGCGTCAAACTCGCACTTGGTGGTGCAGATGCCGCAGCCGATGCACTTGTTCGGGTCTACGACGCTGCGGCCGCAGCTCAGGCAGCGGGAAGCCTCGGACTTGATCTGCTCCTCGGTGAAGGTCACACGGTCGTCCTGCATGGTGAGAACCTTCTTGGAGTCGATAGCGACCTGTGCACGTGCGGGCTTCTTGAACTTCTCTGCGGTCAGAACGATGTTCTCCTTGTCAAGCTCTTTGAACTCACGCAGGTTGCGGTGGATGGTCAGAGTCTGACCGACATTGACGAAGCGGTGGATAGACACAGCGCCTTCACGACCGGATGCGATGGCGTCGATGGTGTACTTCGGACCCGTTGCGCAGTCGCCGCCGACGAAGATATCGTTCTCCTCGGTCTGGAAGGTAACCGCATCGTGATCGATGAGGCTGCCGTCGGGAGTCTCTGCCATGGTGCCTGCGAGAACGGAGCCGTACTCGGAGCGCTGGCCGATAGCGACCAAAACATTGGAGCAGGGAACGGTGACGGTCTCGCTCTCGTCGTATACGGGTGCGAACTTGCCCTCGGCGTTGCGCACGGATGTGCAGCGCATGAGCTCAATGGCGACGACCTTGCCGTTCTCGCCTATGATGGCCTTGGGAGCCCAGGAATTGTTGATGACAACGCCGTCGGCTATGCCGGCATTCTTCTCGTCGGGAACAGTGGGCATCTCCTCGTCCTTCTCAAGGCAGTACATATTGACGCTGCCCTTGGTCAGACGGCGTGCGGCACGGGCAACATCGATAGCGGCATTGCCGCCGCCGATGACGACCACATCACCGCTGAGCTTCTTGGTCTTGCCGCTGTTGACGCTGCGCAGGAAGTCAAGACCGCCCAGAACGCCCTTGAGCTCCTCGCCCGGAATGTTCAGCTTTGCGGCCTTCTGGAGACCGACGGCAACATAGAATGCCTTGAAGCCTTCGTCACGCAGCTGCTGGATGGTTATATCCTTGCCGACCTCAACGCCGCAGCGGAACTCTACGCCCATTTCACGCAGAACATCGATTTCGGACTTGACTATATCCTTGCCGATACGGAAGGAGGGGATGCCGTTTACCAGCATGCCGCCGGGAACCGCTTCCTTCTCGAACACAACCGGGCTGTAGCCTTCGATTGCGAGGAAGTAGGCACAGGACATACCGGCAGGGCCGGCGCCGATGATTGCGATCTTCTGATTAAACTTCTCGTGGGTGGTGGACACCATGGGCGGCACATAGCGGTGCTCGGCCTTCATGTCCTGCTCTGCGATGAACTTCTTTATCTCGTCAATCTGCAGAGGCTCGTCGACGGTGCCGCGGGTGCATGCGTCTTCGCAGTACTTGCGGCAGATGCTGCCGCAGACGGCGGGGAAGGGGTTATCCTTCTTTATGAGCTTGAGAGCGTCGGCGTAACGACCGTCGGCAGCCATCTTAATGTAGCCCTGAACGGCAATGTGAGCAGGGCAAGCGACCTTGCAGGGTGCGGTACCGGTCGGCCATGTCTGGATGGAGCCGTTTTCATTCTTGTAGTTCTTATTCCAGTGATCCTCGCCCCACTGTGTCTCGTCGGGCAGCTCGTGATGAGGATATTCGATCGGGCCGTCCTTGGTGCACAGCTTCTGTCCGAGACGGACAGCGCCTGCGGGGCAGGTCTCAACACACTTGCCGCATGCCACGCACTTTTCGGGATCGGTCTCTGCGGTGTATGCGGAAGCGGAAAGATTCGGGGTGTTGAAAAGCTGGGAGGTACGCAGAGCGTTGCAAACGCCGACTGCGCAGTTGCAGATACCGAAGATCTTGTTCTCGCCGTCGATGTTGGTTATCTGGTGGACATAGCCCTTGTCCTCGGCCTTCCGGAGGATTTCGATTGCTTCTTCGTAGGTAATGTCGTGACCATGGTTGGTTTCGCGGCAGTAATCGGCAAAGTCGCCGACGCCGATGCACCATTCGCCTTCGATATCGCCCGAGCCTTCGCCGCGGATGCGCTGCTGCTTGCGGCAGGAGCACACGGAAACACCGATGTGGCCCTCGTACTTCTTCAGCCAGTGGCTCAGATGCTCAATGGGCAGAGACTTGCTCTCTGCGGGAATGGCCTTCTCAACGGGAATGACATGCATGCCTATGCCGGCACCGCCGGGAGGCACGAGCTCGGTAATACCTGCCAGAGGCAGATATGCCATGCGCTCGAAGAAATCTGCGGTCTCGGGGTACATATCCGACTGCTCGGGGTTTATCATCATGATCTCTGCGCTGCCGGGAACGAACATATCCAGCACCCAGCGCTTTTCGTGGTTGGGGTTTTTGCCGTCGAGGTTTTCCCAATGGTACTCCACGAGACCGCTCTCGCTGACGGCCTGCATGGCCTTTTCGAGGTACTCTCTGTCAAACTGCTTGTTCTTTGCGGCGAGCTGCTCGATGGTCATGGGAACACGCTTTTTCATGGTCAGGCAGATATCGAGGATATCGTCCGCCATCTTCTGGTCATACTTGTATGCGGTGTACTTCAGTGCGGAATTGATGCCGATGTACTCAGGCGATTCCGTCGTGATCTTGTCCTTACCGATGAGGACGGTCGCACGGTCGGTGATCTCCTTGCCGAGCTTGGCAATCTTCTGGTCTTTTGTCATAAGTTTTACTCCCCCTGATTTTATAGTGGATTTGCGCTTGTGAATTATGTGTCGATGTCTGCTATAATCATAATTTTTTGTTGAAAATAGTCAATAGTTATGCATCTTTTTTGGCAAATCTCACAAAAAAACTGCAAACTTTTTGAAAACATATTTTAATTTGCATTGACTTTGGCGGACAAAAAGCTTAAAATGTTCGCAAATTCAGAACGTTTTTCCGGTGGGGTGTTTTTCGTGCAGGATTCGTCGATGAGGCTTAGGGATGACATCGCAAAATGTGCAATAGACCTCTTTAAATCCAAAGGATACGGCAATGTCAGCGTCAATGAAATATGCGAAGCGGCCCATGTTTCGCGCACTGTTTTTTACACCTTATTTAAGGGCAAGCGCAGCATACTCGATTATGTTGTAGCGAAACCTCAGCAGAACGATGAGGAGAGCTTCAGAAAATTTGCCGATGCTGAGAATGATTTTGAGCGCATCTGGCAGCTTTTCGACCGATTTATAACAATTGCGCTTTACTTTGGTCCAAAGCTTACGAGCACTTTGTTCATCATGCAGTTTGAGTCGCCGCAGGGCACAAGAAAGGCTGTGCATGCGTTGGACGATCTGTTTGCGACTCTGGCAAAAAACTGTGCGAAAAACGGGATAATAGAAACGGAAGAGCCGCCGGAGCTGCTGTCGCATATAGCGACCGATCTTATTCTCCACGAGCTTTATGTCTGGTGCAGTCAGGACGGCAATTTTTCGCTGCGTGAGCGTGCACGGCAATACGCCGAGGTCGCCTACCATGTTAAGCCCGAGTACCGTATGAGCCCCGAGCAACGTGCCGCACTGTGATGTGGAGGCGTATCCGCCTCAAAATCAAAATGAAATAAGAACGAAAAAACCGAAAGCCTCGTTGACCTGAGGCTTTCGGTTTTGATTTTTACGGGCCGAGGAAAAACGACGGCGCTTTATGCCCGATTACGCTTAAAATGCCCGAAAAGCTCATATGTGCAGCGTGATATTTTCTCCGGTGATGCTGCGGAAGGCGGCTTTTTGAGCCAGTGGGGAGTCGGGATGGCAGATAAGCCATTTATTGCGCATCCACAAAAGACCGTCCTCACCGGGGAGCGGGCTGTCGGGTGCGGCGGTAAGCTGCGCATTTGCGCCTTCGGCGAGCACGAAGTTCACCTCACTGCAGCGGTGATGCTCCTCTGCGTTGAGCGTGAAGCCCGTACCGCTGCGGCAGCCTGCCTGAATGGGGGTATGCTTGGCTGTGTGAAAGTTGCCTGTTTTCAAGGCTTTTCAGTGTTTTAGGGCAAAGAAAAAAGGTGTCAGATTTTCTATCAAAATCTGACACCTTATTTGGTGCGAGAGAGGAGACTTGAACTCCCACGTCGGTTGACACACGCCCCTCAAACGTGCCTGTCTACCTGTTCCAGCACTCTCGCATGGCCCGAAGGCATGAGTTATTATAGCAGATATGCGGAGAATGTCAAGAGCTAATTTTCGCAATTTTTCGGATCGTTGCGTTTTTCACCGAAAACGGCGGCGACGGTAAATCCGATATACCCCGCAAATGCGAGCAGCATAAGGCATCCGGCGACGTCGGGCGGCAGCAGGTAGGCATTGCGCAGGTATGCCCGATAGCAGAGCAGGGAAGCGCACTGCACGCACACCGCACAGGGGACTGTGCGGGCATCGAGAAAGCACAGCGCAAGCGCAAGAATGTCGGCGGCGAAGAAGTAGCGGTCGTGCATATGCGGCAGCAAAAACGGGATACCCACAATGAGCAGCAGCGAAAGGTGCAGCATCAGCCTGCCGCTCAGCCTGCCGTGCCGCTTGAGGCTCACGGCGGCAACGAAGATAAGAAGCATGAACGCAAAGGCAAGCGCAACGCCGATCTCCGACCAGAGCGCCGTGTCAAGGGAATCGAATATCGAGTACAGAGACGGCGAATTGTAATTGAGCCCGTCGCCTGCGGTCGAGGCGTTAGAAATGTAGAGCGTCATCGTCTCCGTAAAATCACGCCCCAAAAGCACGGGCGGCAGAAGGTACAGAACATAGGCGGCGGGGAAGATCGGGAGATGCCTGAGCTTTATGCGCCCGTCTACAAGGAACACAAAGAATATCGGCATTATAAACACCGCCTGAAGCTTGAACGCAAGGGAGGCCGCGATGCAGAGCATTGCCCGCACGGGCTTTTCCGAGAGCGCACAGTATATGCTGATAAGTCCGAAGAAAACGTATATCGAGTCGCACTGCCCCCAGCAGGCGCCGTTGAGTACGACCGTCGGCAGCACGAGCGCCGCAAAAAACGACACAAAGCGTGCTTTACGGTTTTCGGTGTACAGAGAAACGAGCTTCAAAACAGACCACGCCAGCAGAACGTCAAACAGCATGCTCAGAAGCTTTATGGGGTAAAGCGGCGGCATATTGAGATAGGAAAACAGAGCGAGGAAATACAGATACGGGGGATTGTAGTTGCCGACGCTCATCGACAGCCCCTCAAAGCCGTAGGTGCGGAAAAAGTCCACCCAAGGCGCAAGGAACACCTGATAATCTGCGGTTTCCTTCGGCAGCAGGGGTATCCTCAGCAGAAATGCGGCTGCGAGCGGCAGCAGAGCAAACACAAATGAGCGGAAGCTGCGGCACAGCCCCTCACGCCAAAGAAGAGCAAGGCTGAGCAGCATCATCAGCATTATTGCGGCGGTAATGAAAATCGTCATATTCGGTCACCTCCGGGCGCAAAAAAAGGCGGGAGCCACAGCCGCCGCCAAAAAAGCCATAATTCACAAAAATATACTTGACATGGGAATGTACGAATGATAAAATAGCTTGCTATGTTATTTTGGAAAAGTAGCGATAAACACCCAGTCTTTACATTCCGAGTATAGCATGAAGAACCCGTAAATACAACACCGGATGTGAACAAAACAACAACTCATCCGGGTGTCCAACAATAACGAAGGAGTGAGCGCAAATGCCCAAAGACGTTCTCTACGGCAAGACTTTGAGAAAGAGCTTTGCCCGCAGCGAAGAGATCCAGGATATGCCCAACCTGCTCGAAATCCAGAAGAAGTCCTACAAGTGGTTCCTCGAAACCGGACTGCGAGAGGTATTTCGGGATACGGCAGCCGTGACCGACTACTCCGGCAATCTTGAGCTGAGCTTCGTGGATTATTCCATGGACGAGAAGCCCAAGTACACCGAGGAGGAGTGCAAGGCGAGGGACGCAACGTATGCCGCACCTTTGAAGGTGAGCGTGCGCCTGCGCAACATGGAGACCGAGGAGATCAAGGAGCAGGAGATCTTTATGGGTGACTTCCCCATAATGACCGCCGGCGGCACCTTTATAATAAACGGTGCGGAACGAGTCATCGTCTCTCAGATAGTCCGCTCACCCGGTATATATTACGATAAGACCACCGACCGCAGCATGACGAGCCTGTATGCGGCAACCGTCATCCCGTACCACGGCGCATGGCTTGAGTACGAGACGGACGCAAACGACGTGTTCTATGTCCGCATCGACAAGAACCGCAAGCTGCCCATCACATGGTTCCTCAAGGCAATGGGCAAGTACGACGCCGCAAAGCCCGAAACGTGGCTGAGCTGCGTTTCCGACCCCGTTGTCGGCGCAATGACCAACGAGCGCATAAAGGAGATCTACGGCGAGGACGAGCGCATGACCGCCACCCTCGACAAGGACACCGCCGCAAACAGAGACGAGTGCCTCATGGAGATCTACCGCAAGCTGCGTCCCGGCGATCCTCCCACCGTGGAAAGCGCCGAGGTTCTGCTCAACGGTCTGTTCTATGACCGCCGCCGCTACGACATATCCAACGTCGGACGCTACAAGTTCAACAAGAAGCTTGCGCTCGGCCGCCGCATTGCGGGCTTTATGCTTGCTCTGCCCGTTGCCGATCCCCGCACCGGCGAGATAATCGCCGACGAGGGCGAGGTTCTTTCGAGAGAAAAGGCACAGCTCGTTGAGGCGTCCGGAGCAAACGAGGTCTACCTCAGCGTTGAGGGCAAGACCGTCAAGGTTTTCTCCAACGGCATGGTCGATCTTGCAAACTACGTTGACTTCGACCCCAAGGAGATCGGCGTGACCGAAAAGGTGAGAGGCATCGTCCTTGCCGGACTGCTTGAGCAGTACGAGGGCGAGGCGCTGCGTGACGCCATCGTCGAGAACATCGACGTTCTGATCCCCAAGCACATCGTTGCGGACGACATTTTCGCTTCCGTCAACTACCTCAACTGTCTTGCGTACGGCATCGGCGAGAAGGACGATATCGACCATCTCGGCAACCGCCGTGTCCGCAGAGTGGGCGAGCTGCTTCAGAATCAGTTCCGCATCGGTTTCTCCCGCATGGAGCGTGTCATCAGAGAGCGCATGACGCTTCAGGATCTCGACATCGTCACTCCTCAGAGCCTTATAAACATCCGTCCCGTGACGGCTGCGATAAAGGAGTTCTTCGGCTCCAGCCCCCTGAGCCAGTTCATGGATCAGACAAACCCCCTCTCCGAGCTTACTCATAAACGCCGTATGTCCGCACTCGGCCCCGGCGGTCTGAGCAGAGAGAGAGCTTCGTTCGACGTTCGAGACGTTCATTACAGCCACTACGGCCGTCTCTGCCCCATAGAGACTCCCGAAGGCCCCAACATCGGACTTATCTCTTACCTCGCATCCTACGCCCGTGCCAATGAGTACGGCTTCCTTGTGGCTCCCTTCCGTAAGGTCGATAAGGAGACCGGACGTCTGACCGATCAGGTCGATTACATGACCGCAGACGTTGAGGATAACTACATCGTCGCTCAGGCTACCGAGCCTGTGGACGAGAACGGCTGCTTTATCAATAAGCGTATCACCTGCCGCCACCGTGACGAAATCATCGAGGTAGACCGTGACCGTGTCGATTACGTTGACGTAAGCCCCCGTATGATGGTCTCCATTGCGACCGCAATGATCCCGTTCCTTGAAAACGACGACGCCAACCGTGCGCTGATGGGCGCAAATATGCAGCGTCAGGCGGTTCCTCTTATGGTGACTCAGGCTCCTATCGTTGCCACCGGCATCGAGCATAAGTGCGCCGTCGACTCCGGCGTCGTGGTGCTTGCAGAGGGTGACGGCGAGGTTATCAGAGCCGACGCCGACGTCGTTGCGATAAAGTACGACAGCGGCGAGATAAAGAGCTACAAGCTCATAAAGTTTGCCCGCTCCAACCAGGGCACCTGCGTAAACCAGCGTCCCATCGTTTCGTTGGGCGAGCGTGTGCATGAGGGCGACGTCATTGCCGACGGCCCCAGCACCAGCCAGGGCGAGATCTCTCTGGGTAAGAACATCCTCGTCGGCTTTATGACGTGGGAAGGCTACAACTACGAGGACGCTATCCTTATAAACGAACGTCTCGTTATGGAGGACGTGTTCACCTCCATCCATATCGAGGAGTACGAGTGTGACGCACGAGACACCAAGCTCGGACCCGAGGAGATCACGAGAGACATCCCCGGCGTCGGCGACGATGCACTCAAGTATCTCGACGAGAGAGGCATCATCTCCGTCGGCGCAGAGGTTCGTGCCGGAGACATTCTCGTCGGCAAGGTGACGCCCAAGGGCGAGACCGACCTCACCGCAGAGGAGCGCCTGCTCCGTGCCATCTTCGGCGAGAAGGCGAGAGAGGTTCGTGACACCTCGCTGAAGGTGCCTCACGGAGAAAGCGGCATAATCGTTGACGTCAAGGTATTCACCCGTGAAAACGGCGACGAGATGAGCCCCGGCGTAAATCAGGTCGTCCGTGTTTACATCGCTCAGAAGCGTAAGATCTCCGTGGGCGACAAGATGGCGGGACGTCACGGCAACAAGGGCGTCGTATCCCGCATCCTTCCGAGAGAGGATATGCCCTATCTGCCCGACGGCACTCCGCTCGATATAGTGCTTAACCCCCTGGGCGTTCCCTCCCGTATGAACATCGGACAGGTGCTTGAGGTTCACCTCGGCTACGCTGCCCAGGCGCTCGGATGGAAGGTCGCCACCCCGATATTCAACGGCGCAAACGAGGAGACCATCCGTGCGACCCTGCGTCAGGCGGGACTGCGTGAGGACGGCAAGAGCGAGCTTTACGACGGACGTACCGGCGAGAAGTTTGACAACGACGTCACCGTCGGCTGGGTCTACTTCCTCAAGCTGCACCACCTCGTTGACGATAAGATACACGCCCGCTCCACCGGACCGTACAGCCTCGTTACCCAGCAGCCTTTGGGCGGCAAGGCACAGTTCGGCGGCCAGCGCTTCGGCGAAATGGAAGTTTGGGCGCTGGAAGCATACGGCGCCGCACACACCCTTCAGGAAATACTCACGGTCAAGTCCGACGACGTTACCGGCCGTGTACGCACCTACGAGAGCATCGTAAAGGGCAACAACATCCCCGAACCCGGCGTGCCGGAATCCTTCAAGGTTCTTGTTAAGGAGCTTCAGTCTCTGTGCCTTGACGTCCGTGTCCTCGACAAGGACGGCGGCGAGATCGAGCTTAAAGAGGACGATGAGGACGATTTCATCCCCGGCATGAAGGACGAGGTGTACAACGACTTCAGCGACGACGATTTTGCCAGCGAGGGCTACACCGTTGAGAACGCACCCGAACCGGAGGATGAAGACTTCGGCTTCGGCGGCTTTGACTTTGACAGCGAGGAGGACGAGTAATTATGAGTTATACACCGTTTGACGCCATTAAAATAGGCATTGCCTCCCCTGAAATGATCCTTTCGTGGTCGTCCGGCGAAGTTACCAAGCCGGAGACCATCAACTACCGCACGCTGAAGCCCGAACGTGACGGACTGTTCTGCGAGCGGATATTCGGACCCACCAAGGACTGGGAGTGCCACTGCGGTAAGTACAAGAAGATCCGCTACAAGGGCAAGGTCTGCGACCGCTGCGGCGTTGAAGTCACCAAGAGCAAGGTGCGCCGTGAGCGCATGGGACACATCAAGCTTGCGGCTCCCGTGTCGCACATTTGGTACTTCAAGGGTATCCCCAGCCGCATGGGTCTCCTGCTTGACCTCACGCCGAGGATTCTCGAAAAGGTTCTGTACTTCGCAAATTATATAGTAATAGATCCCGGCTTCACTCCGCTTGAAAAATGTCAGATACTCACTGAAAAAGAGTACCGTGACATGCGCGAGAAGTACGAGGACGACTTTGAGGCGGGCATGGGCGCCGAGGCGATAAAGAAGCTTCTTCAGCAGATCGACTGCGAGAAGCTTTCCGCACAGCTTCGTGAGGAGCTGAACAGTGCGTCGGGTCAGAAGAAGGCAAAGCTCGTAAAGCGCCTTGAGGTAGTCGAGGCGTTCCGTCAGAGCGGCAACAAGCCCGAATGGATGATAATAGACATCCTGCCGGTTATCCCGCCCGAGATCCGCCCCATGGTACAGCTCGACGGCGGCAGATTTGCCACCTCAGACTTAAACGACCTGTACCGCCGTGTAATAAACCGCAATAACCGTCTCAAGAGACTTATCCAGCTCAATGCGCCCGACATCATCGTGCGCAACGAGAAGCGTATGCTCCAGGAAGCGGTCGACGCTCTTATCGACAACGGACGCCGCGGACGTGCCGTAACGGGTGCGAACTCCCGTGCGCTCAAGTCCCTGTCCGATATGCTCAAGGGCAAGCAGGGACGCTTCCGTCAGAACCTGCTCGGCAAGCGTGTCGACTACTCCGGACGTTCCGTTATCGTCGTGGGACCCGACCTCAAGATTTATCAGTGCGGCGTTCCCAAGGAAATGGCGATAGAGCTGTTCCGTCCCTTCGTTATGAAGAAGCTCGTAGAGGACGGCGTTGCGAACAACATCAAGTCCGCAAAGAAGATGGTCGACAAGCAGCGCACCGAGGTGTGGGACGCACTTGAGGTCGTTATTAAGGAGCATCCCGTGCTGCTCAACCGTGCGCCGACGCTGCACCGTTTGGGTATTCAGGCGTTTGAGCCTATCCTCGTCGAAGGCAGAGCACTCAAACTCCACCCGCTGGTATGTACCGCATACAACGCCGACTTCGACGGCGACCAGATGGCGATCCACGTTCCGCTGAGCGCCGAAGCTCAGGCGGAGGCACGCATACTCATGCTCTCGGCAAACAACCTGCTCCGTCCGCAGGACGGACACCCCGTCACCGTTCCCACTCAGGATATGATTCTCGGCTCCTACTATCTCACCATGAAGCGTATAGGCAAGGCGGAGAAGGGTGCGGAGACCGTATTTGTTACCGCCGCCGGCGACAGCGATCTTATGGCGGGCGATACGGTCGACGGCGACGACTTCGTCGCAGCGGAGAAGAAGGCTCTCGATGAAGGCAAGGAGCCTCCCAAGTATAAGCCCGTACACAGCTACCGTGATCCCAACGAGGCGATCATGGCATACAGCCAGGGTGAGATAGGACTTCATGCTCCGATCCTCGTCCGTGTTACCAAGACCTTCGGCAGCGAGGAAAAGAGCCGTGTCATCGAAAGCACCGTCGGACGCATCATATTCAACGAGAAGATCCCGCAGGATCTCGGCTACGTTGACCGCAGCAACCCCGAAACGGCGTTTGACCACGAGATCGGCTTCCAGGTCGGCAAGAAGCAGCTCGGCGACATCATCGACCGCTGCATAAAGAAGCACGGCTTCACCATTTCCGCCGAGGTGCTTGACGGCGTCAAGGCAATGGGCTATAAGTACTCGACCAAGGGCGCAATCACCATATCCATTGCTGATATGACCGTCCCCGAGGCGAAAAAGACCCTCATCTCCGAGACCGAGGGCAAGGTCGTCAAGATTGAGAAGCAGTACGAGAGAGGCTTCATCACCGACGACGAGCGTTACAGACTTGTAGTTTCCGAGTGGGAGCATACCACGAAGGATGTAACGAACGCTCTTCAGAACTGTCTCGACACCTACAACCCCATCTACATGATGGCAAACTCCGGCGCCCGTGGCTCCATGAACCAGATCCGTCAGCTTGCCGGTATGCGCGGACTTATGGCGAATACCTCAGGTAAAACCATCGAGATCCCCATCAAGGCAAACTTCCGTGAAGGACTTTCCGTTCTGGAATACTTCATCTCCTCCAGAGGCGCCCGTAAGGGACTTGCCGATACCGCTCTGCGTACCGCAGACTCCGGCTACCTTACCCGCCGTATGGTCGACGTCTGCCAGGATGTCATCATCCGTGAGCCGGACTGCGGCACTGCGGACGGCGTTTGGGCATCCGCAATATATGAAAAGGGTCAGATGGTGCAGTCCTTCGGTACCAGCATCCACGGCAGATTTCCGGCGGTACCCGTCTGCGATCCCGAAACCGGAGAGGTGCTGTTCGATACCGACCATATGCTCATGCCCGACGATGCGTCGGTCCTTGAGGCGCACGGCATCGAGAAGGTGCTTATCCGCAGTGTCCTCACCTGTGAGGCACGCACCGGCGTCTGCGCAAGGTGCTACGGCATAAACCTCGCAATCGGCAAGCCCGTCAATGCGGGCGAGGCCGTCGGCGTCATTGCCGCACAGTCCATCGGCGAACCCGGTACTCAGCTTACGATGCGTACCTTCCACACCGGCGGCGTTGCGGGTGACGATATCACTCAGGGTCTTCCCCGTGTCGAGGAGCTTTTCGAGGCACGCAAGCCCAAGAAAATGGCGGTGCTTTCCGAGATATCCGGCACCGTTTCCATCGAAGAGACCAAGAAAAACGCTCTGTTTGCCATCAGCGTCGTAAACGAGGCGGATGCAGACACGAGAGTTTACACCGTTCCCCATTCGGCAGGCATCCTCGTCAAGAACGGCGAGCATGTCGATAAGGGTCAGCCTCTCACCTCCGGCGCTCTCAGCCCGCACGACGTACTTCGCATAAGAGGCGTCGACGATGACGAGTTCGGCCGCTTCGGCGTTCGCAACTACATCATTCAGGAGGTTCAGAAGGTCTACCGTCAGCAGGGCGTTGATATCAACGACAAGCACATCGAGATCATCGTGCGCCAGATGATGCGCAAGGTGAAGATCGAGGATGCCGGCAGTACCGATCTGCTCTCCGGCGCAACCGTTGACATCGGCGAGCTGAAGGCCGCAAACCGCAGCATCGACGAGCGCATTGCGGCAGGTGAGGAGGGCCTCACCAAGGCAACCTACACCCAGCTTCTCATGGGTATCACCAAGGCGTCTCTTGCGACCGAAAGCTGGATGAGCGCAGCCTCCTTCCAGGAGACCACGAAGGTTCTGACCGACGCCGCCATCAAGGCAAAGGTCGATCACCTCGTCGGACTCAAGGAGAACGTCATCATCGGCAAGCTTATCCCCGCAGGCTCCGGCCTTTCCGTCTACCGTGACTTTGCGGAGAAGACCGACGAGAGCGCAGCGGACGAAGCGGAGAGCTTCGTTGACCTGTCGGCCCTCGTGGGACGCACCAACGCACTCTGATAAACATCAAACCACAAAGCCGCAGAGCAGTCTCTGCGGCTTTGCTGCGGAGTGTAGGCGCCCGACTATGCAAAATCGCAGAAAAAATGCTTAAAATAACATCGTGTTTGTGCAAAAAATTCCTTGACTATTTTTGTGCATTCTGATAAAATTTTAGAACGTGTGGGGTTAACTGCGCCCAAATTGCGCTTTCCCCGACACAGACCTTGGAAACCAAGGAATTTCCGAAGAAAGGAGTAATGAATTTTGCCTACGTTTAACCAGCTGGTAAGAAAAGGCAGAGAGAAGGTTACCTACAAGTCCACCTCCCCCGCAATGCAGAAGGGACTGAACACTCTGAAGAACTGTGAGACCGATCTCAGCTCTCCTCAGAAGAGAGGCGTCTGCACCGCAGTCCGTACCTCCACCCCCAAGAAGCCTAACTCCGCACTGCGTAAGATCGCCCGTGTCCGCCTGACCAACGGCTATGAAGTCACCGCATACATTCCCGGTGTCGGCCACAATCTTCAGGAGCACAGCGTTGTTATGATCCGCGGCGGCCGTGTCAAGGACCTTCCCGGTGTCCGTTACCACATCATCAGAGGCACCCTCGATGCACAGGGCGTGACCGGACGTATGCAGGCCCGTTCCAAGTACGGCGCAAAGAGACCCAAGGCTGCAAAGAAGAAGTAAGAACCAGCATCGCAAATTATTTTGCCCTGTTGTTATCATATTAGGGATAACCTCAGGGCGCAGACGGGGGCGCATCGACGCCACCGAGTACCTGTGAAATCATTCTTTAATGAAGGAGGGAAGCAACAGTGCCCAGAAGAGGTAATGTTCCCAAGAGAGAAATTTTACCCGATCCTATGTATAACAGCGTGCTTGTCACCAAGCTTATAAACGCCATTATGCTGGACGGCAAGAAAGGTGTTGCTCAGAAGGTCGTTTACGATGCTTTTGACATCATCAAGGAGAAGAGCGGCAAGGATCCCCTTGAAGCCTTCACCGAGGCAATGAATAACATCATGCCCAGCCTGGAAGTTAAGGCTCGCCGTGTCGGCGGTGCGACTTACCAGGTTCCTATCGAAGTAAGACCCGCACGTCGTCAGACTCTCGGTCTCCGTTGGCTCGTCGGCTATGCCCGCAAGCGCAGCGAAAAGACCATGAAGGAGCGTCTCGCCGGCGAGATCATGGATGCCTGCAACAATCTCGGCGCATCTGTCAAGAAGCGTGAGGATACTCACAAGATGGCAGACTCCAACAAGGCATTCGCACACTTCAGATGGTAATCTGAAACGGAGAAGATTATGCCCAGACAGTTTTCACTTGAAAAAACCAGAAATATCGGAATCATGGCTCACATTGACGCCGGAAAGACTACGACGACAGAGCGTATTCTGTACTACACCGGCGTGAACTACAAGATCGGTGAGACCCACGAGGGTACGGCGACCATGGACTGGATGGAGCAGGAGCAGGAGAGGGGTATCACCATCACCTCTGCCGCTACCACCTGTCATTGGAAGAACACCCGTATCAACATCATCGACACTCCGGGACACGTTGACTTTACCGTGGAGGTCGAGCGCTCTCTGCGAGTGCTGGACGGCTGCGTTACCGTGCTTTGTGCCAAGGGCGGAGTCGAGCCTCAGTCCGAAACGGTATGGAGACAGGCCGACCACTATAATGTACCCCGTATGATTTACGTCAATAAGATGGACATTATGGGCGCCGATTTCTTCAATGTACTCAACATGGTGCATGACAGACTGAAGTGCAATGCCGTTCCCATCCAGCTTCCCATCGGTTCGGAAGCCGACTTTAGGGGCATAATTGATCTCGTGGAGATGAATGCCCGCATTTATTACGACGATCTCGGCAACGATATGCGCACCGAGGAGATCCCCGAGGATATGCGTGAATTGGCCGAGGAGTATCGTATCAAGCTCTTAGAGGCAGTCTCCGATTTCGACGACGAGATAATGATGCTTTATCTCGACGGAGAGGAAATACCTCAGGATATGCTCCGTGCCGCCATCAGAAAGGCGACCGTCACCGTAAGCATGGTGCCGGTGGTGTGCGGAACATCCTACAAAAATAAAGGCGTGCAGAAGCTCCTCGATGCGATCGTGGACTATATGCCCTCTCCGCTGGACATCCCGGCCATTAAGGGCATAAACCCCAAGACCGACGAGGAGGAGAGCAGAGAAGCGTCGGACGACGCTCCCTTCTCCGCACTGGCGTTCAAGATCATGTCGGACCCCTTTGTCGGCAGACTGAGCTTTTTCAGAGTGTACTCAGGTACGCTGGAAGCCGGCAAGACCGTTATGAACTCTTCAAAGGGTCAGCGTGAGAGAATCGGACGTATCCTGCTCATGCATGCAAACCACCGTGAGGATCTCAGCATGGTCTATTCGGGCGATATCGCCGCAGCCGTCGGTCTTAAAAACACCACGACGGGCGACACTCTCTGTGACGAGAAAAACCCGATAATACTGGAATCCATGGAATTTCCGGAGCCGGTCATTCGTGTCGCCATCGAGCCCAAGACCAAAGCGGGTCAGGAGAAAATGGCGATCGCCCTTCAGAAGCTGGCGGAGGAGGACCCCACCTTCAAGACCTATACGGACGAGGAGTCGGGTCAGACCATCATCGCCGGTATGGGCGAGCTTCATCTGGAGATAATCGTTGACAGGCTTTTGAGAGAATTTAAGGTAGAGGCAAACGTCGGCAAGCCGCAGGTCTCCTACAAGGAGACTATAACCCGCAGCGCAACCGTCGATACCCGTTACGCACGTCAGACCGGCGGTAAGGGACAGTTCGCACATTGTAAGATCATTGTCGAACCGAACGAGACCGGCAAGGGTTACGAGTTTATCAACAAGATAACCGGCGGTGCGATCCCGAAGGAATACATCCCCTGCGTGGATCAGGGCATCCAGGGCGCGATGCAGGCAGGTGTCCTTGCCGGATACCAGGTCGTTGACGTCAAGGTGACGCTCATCGACGGCTCGTATCACGAGGTTGACTCTTCCGAAATGGCGTTTAAGATCTGCGGAAGCATGGCGTTCAAGGAAGCCTGCGAAAAGGCGGGCCCCACGCTGCTTGAGCCGATTATGAAGGTCGTCGTTACCGCACCCGACGAATATATGGGCGACGTAATGGGCGACATCAACGCCAGAAGAGGACAAATCGCCGGTACCGACATCAGAAACGGCGCTGCGATCATCGAGGCGAACGTGCCTCTGTCCACCATGTTCGGTTACGCTACCGACCTGCGCAGCAAAACGCAGGGCAGAGCGAATTACAGCATGGAACCCAGCCACTATGTCGAGCTTCCCAAGAGCCTTCAGGAGACTCTTGTGGGATCCCGCAAAAAGGGCTGACAAGCTTTAAGCACAATATCATTCAAAATAATTCACAAACAATTTTTATCTGAGGAGGATATTCATAATGGCAAAACAGATGTTCGACAGATCCCTGCCCCACGTTAATATCGGCACCATCGGTCATATCGACCACGGCAAGACCACTCTTACCGCCGCTATCACCAAGTATCTTGCAATGCAGGGCAACGCAGAGTACACCGACTACTCTTCCATCGACAAGGCTCCCGAAGAGAGAGAACGTGGTATCACCATCAACACCGCACACGTCGAGTACAAGACCAAGAACCGCCACTATGCACACGTTGACTGCCCGGGTCACGCCGACTACATCAAGAACATGATCACCGGCGCTGCTCAGATGGACGGCGCAATCCTCGTTATCGCAGCTTCCGACGGTCCTATGGCTCAGACCCGTGAGCACCTCCTGCTTGCACGTCAGGTTAACGTTCCTTCCGTTCTCGTATTCCTGAACAAGTGCGACCAGGTCGACGACGAAGAGCTCCTCGAGCTCGTCGAGATGGAAGTTCGTGAGCTTCTCGACTTCTACGGCTTCCCCGGAGATGACACCCCCATCATCCGCGGCAGCGCTCTGAACGCTCTCGTTTGCGAGTCCAACGATCCCGATGCACCCGAGTACGCCTGCATCAAGGAGCTCATGGACGCAGTTGATACTTGGATCCCCACTCCCGACCGTAAGGCCGACCAGCCCTTCCTCATGCCCATCGAGGACGTATTCACCATCTCCGGCCGTGGCACCGTTACCACCGGACGTGTTGAGCGTGGTCGTGTCAAGGTTGGCGACAAGGTTCAGATCGTCGGCCTGAAGGACGAGATCACCGAGACCACCGTTACCGGCACCGAGATGTTCCACAAGCAGCTCGAGTACGCAGAAGCAGGCGACAACGTCGGCACTCTGCTCCGTGGCGTTGCTAAGAAGGACGTTGAGCGCGGACAGGTTCTCGCAGCTCCCAACTCCATCAAGCCCCACACCAAGTTCAAGGGCCAGGTTTACGTTCTGTCCAAGGAAGAAGGCGGCCGTCACACCCCGTTCTTCAACAACTACCGTCCCCAGTTCTACTTCCGTACCACCGACGTTACCGGCGTCATCTCCCTGCCCGAAGGCGTTGAGATGTGCATGCCCGGCGACAACGTCGACATGGACGTAGAGCTCATCACCCCGATCGCAATCGAAACCGGACTCCGCTTCGCTATCCGTGAAGGCGGCCGTACCGTCGGCTCCGGCGTTGTCATCGAGGTCAACGAGTAATTAATTAGACATTGTATTAAAAAATCCGTGAGTCAATTGACTCACGGATTTTTCAGACCCTTAAAAGAGGCTCTACACCAACTATTGACACAGAACCGCAAAAAACCCACCGTTTTCTAAGAAAACAGTGGGTTTTGGCAGCGGATGAAGGATTCGAACCCTCACAAACGGAGTCAGAGTCCGGCGTGCTACCATTACACAAATCCGCTAAAGGCAAGGAATATTATACAGCATTTTCGGCGTTTGTCAATAGGAAAATTGACGCTTGCGAAAAAAACTTATTTGGATAGACAAAAGCGAAGTCAAAAGACTTCGCTTTTGTGATCTCGTTACAGCTTCTCCTCGTCGATGTAGTTAACGAGCAGCTCATGCAAAAGCTCGTCACGGTCGATGCGGCAGATAAGAGTGCGGGCGTTGTTGTAGTTCGTGATATATGTCGGATCCTCCGACAGAATGTAGCCTACGAGCTGATTTATGGGGTTGTAGCCCTTGACTTTAAGAGAGTTATACACGGACGACAGTATTTCTCTCATCTCGGTCTTGCTGTCAATAGCGGCAAATTTTCTTGTAATGTCTTCCATGGAAATATCCCTCCCATAATAAATTCATAGAGATATTATATCCGCTTTGAAATAAAAAGTAAAGGGTAT
Organism: Oscillospiraceae bacterium; assembly: GCA_963625655.1. Lineage (GTDB taxonomy): Bacteria > Bacillota > Clostridia > Oscillospirales > Oscillospiraceae > F23-B02. The sequence continues at coordinate 17,094 of CAVFTS010000009.1, read as the reverse complement.
AGTGTGGAAATAATTTAATTTGCGCAAAAATCCCACAAGATATTGCGTCAGCGAATGATAGCGTCGAGCTTTTCGGAGAGTGCGGACAGAACGTTTGCGACGGTTTCCTCTGCGTGTTCATCCGTGAGGGTCTGATCCTTTGCACGCATGGTGAGCGAGAAGGCAACGGACTTCTTGCCGTCGGCGATGTGACTGCCGGTGTAGATGTCGAACAGATTGCAGCCTACGAGGTATTCACCGCCGTTTTCCGTTATGCAGCGTTTAAGCTCCGCAACGGGGATGTCGGCGTCGCACACGAGCGCAATGTCACGGGTGACGGCGGGGAAACGGGGCAGCGGAACGTAGGTGGGATCCTCGCCGACGGAGGCCATGAGTGCCTCGAACGAAAGCTCAGCACAGTAGAACTCGGCGTCAACGCCGTAATTTGCCGCCGCCAGCGGGTGAATCTGACCGAAAACGCCGATGAGGCGCTCTCCGACATAGACCTCGGCACAGCGTCCGGGATGGTAGGAGGGATTTGTGCGGCATGCCTTGTAGCTCACGTCCTTCGCTCTTATGGAGTCGAGAACGGCCTCAATGAGCCCCTTGAGCGTGAAGAAATCCATGTCGCCGTAAGCGCCGAGGGAAAGCACCTTGCGCTCGATCGCAAGTCCGTCCTCACCGCCGAGAGCGTAGGTTCTGCCAAGCTCGTAAAGCCGCACGGACTTGTTGCGGTAATTGTAGTTTCTGACGAGTATCTCGAGCATGGAGGGCAGAACGGTGGTGCGCATGATGGAGGTGTCCTCACCGAGAGGGTTGAGTATCTTGAAGCTCTGTCTGCGCTCGTCATCCGCCGTCCAACGGATTTTGTCGTAGTAGGAGGGGGAGATAAAGGAGTAGGTTATAATCTCGTCATAGCCCGCCGCACGGCAGACAGAGCCGAGCTGCTGCTCAAGCTTTTGAGCTGCGGAGTAGCCGCCTCTGGTTGTTTCGCCGGAAACGAGAGTGCAGGGGATGTTGTTATAGCCGTGAAAGCGTGCGACCTCCTCGGCAAGGTCGGAGTAATGCTTAACGTCGCCTCTCCATGACGGCACGGTGACGGTCTCGCCCTCAACGCCGAAGCCGAGCTTTTTCAGGATGGAGACCATCTCGGCGGTGGGAATGTCGGTGCCGAGAAGTGCGTTTATCTTATCGGGACGAAGATCCAGCACGGTGGGTTCGGGCAGCTTATCGTAAACGTCTATCACACCGTCGAGAACGTCGCCTGCGCCGAGCATCTCAACAAGCTCGCAGGCACGGTTCACGGCGGGGAGGGTGTTCATGGGATCAAGACCCTTTTCAAACTTCGCACTTGCCTCCGTGCGCATACCGAGGGCGAGCGCACCCTTTCTGATACAGGTGCCGTCGAAGGTCGCGGACTCAAACACGACATCGACCGTGTCACCGACTATCTCACTGTTGAGACCGCCCATGATGCCGGCAAGACCGACGGCACGGGTGTCGTCTGCGATGACGAGCATATTGGAATTGAGCTTTCTGAGGTTGCCGTCGAGCGTTGTAAGCTCCTCACCGTCCTGCGCTCTGCGGACGACTATCTTACCGCCCTTTACATAGCGGTAGTCGAAAGCGTGCATCGGCTGGCCGTATTCCATCATAACGTAGTTCGTGATGTCAACGATGTTGTTGATGGGGCGCACGCCCATGGCTCTGAGCCGCTCACGCATCCACTTGGGGGAGGGCGCTATGCGAACGTTTTTGACCATGCGTGCGGTGTATCTCGGACAAAGGTCGGAGGCGGGGACCTCCACCTGAAGAAGCTCACTCAGCGAACCCTCGGCGCCGCCCTTTACCTGCGGCTCATGCAGCGTAAGCGGAGCGTCAAAGGTGGCGGAGGCTTCACGGGCAAGACCGATGACGGAGAGACAGTCGGGACGGTTGGGGGTTATCTCAAACTCGACGACGGAGTCGTCGGCTCCGATGACGGGGCGGATGTCGTCTCCGGGGGCTATTCCGTCCTCGTGGAGGACGAATATGCCGTCCTCGATGCAGTGGGGGAACTCCTCCTGCTTTGCGTGGAGATCCGAGAGGGTGCAGACCTTGTCCTTTGCGGTGTCGTAGGCAACGAGGTCGCCGACGTGGACGTTCCGGCACGGGGTCACGACCTCGCAAGCCTTTTCGCAGTCGAGACCGAGCTTAAAGAGATTCACGCCGACGGACTCAACCGAGGCGACAAGTGCCGCCTTGACGCTGCCGAAGATCGTGTCGCCCGCCTTTACGTCGGGAGAAACGGAGGGCTTTGCCTTGTCGAGCGGGTGATAGTCGCCCAAGACGGCGGCAGCGACGATGACGGCGTAGGGAAAGTCACGCTCGTCAAGCCCAAGCTCCTTGAGAGAGCAGAGCATACCGAAGCTTTCCTCACCTCTGAGCCAGCCCTTTTCGATGACCTTGCCGCCGGGCAGATGCGATTTGTGCAGCGCCGTGGGTACAAGGTCGCCGACATGGACGTTCCATGCGCCGGTGACTATCTGAACGGGGGCATCCTCGCCCACGTCTATGCGGCATATCCACATATGATCGGAGTTGGGATGCTTTGCCATGGAGACCACCTTGCCGACCTTGACGTTTTCAATCTCTGCGCCAAGCTCCTCGGTGACCTCGACCTTGGATCCGGAAAGGGTCATCGCCTCGGCAAAATCTCTGCTGCCGGCATCTATTTTAACAAATTTATTTAACCATTTTCTGCTGAGATTCATAATTTGCCTCCTTTAGAACTGTTCGAGGAACCGCACGTCGTTTTCAAAAATGAGACGCAGGTCGGAAATCTTGAAGCGGCGCATGGCAAGGCGCTCAAGTCCCATGCCGAATGCCCAACCGGTGTATTCTTCGGGGTCGATGCCGCTCATCTCAAGCACATGCGGATGGATCATGCCGGCGCCGAGAACCTCTATCCAGCCCTCGCCCTTGCAGGTGGGGCAGCCCTTGCCGCCGCACTTGTGGCACTGTACGTCCATCTCGCAGGAGGGCTCGGTAAACGGGAAGTGGTGCGGACGGAAGCGGGTGACGGTGCCTTCGCCGAAGAGCTGCTCCATAACGGCGTTGAGTGTACCCTTGAGGTCCGCCATTGTGACGTTCTTGTCTATGACCATGCCCTCTACCTGGTGGAACATGGGGGAGTGCGTCGCATCAACCTCGTCCTTGCGGTACACTCTGCCGGGGGCGATGATGCGGATAGGCAGCGGCATCGTTTCCATGGCACGCACCTGCATGGGGCTGGTCTGCGAACGAAGCATTACACGGGAGTCCTCGTCAAAGTAGAAGGTGTCCGACCAGTCACGGGAGGGATGCCCCTCCTCGGCGTTGAGCTTATCGAAGTTGTAGCTTGCAAGCTCGACTTCGGGACCGTCAAGCACGGTAAAGCCCATGCCGACGAAAATATCCTTTATCTCGTCAAGCGCCATGTACATGGGGTGCTTGTGACCGAGCTTCAGCTCCTCGGCGGGGATGGTGACGTCGAGCGTTTCCATCTGAAGCCTTGCTTCGAGTGCCGCCGCTTCAAGCCTTTTCCTCGTGCTTTCGATGGAGGCTTCAAGATCGGACCTTATCTGATTTGCGAGCTGACCCATAACGGGGCGCTCCTCGGCGGAGAGCTTGCCCATCTGCTTTAAAATGGCGGTCAGCTCACCCTTTTTGCCGAGATACCTGACTCTGAGAGCATCGAGAGAATCAATGCTTTCCGCATCCGAAATTGCGTTCAGTGCATTCTCTCTGAGTTCCTGCATAAGTGCTTTCATGTTCTGACTCCTTGTATAAAAATTTGCAAAAATAAAAAGCCCTCCGCCCCACAAGGGACGAAAGACCTGACTTCCGCGGTACCACCCAAATTCGATACGTTCGCACTTTGACCCGTAACGGGGGCACCGCCGGTGATTGGCCGGAGCTCACGGGCGAACCAAGCACATTCCTTTCGGGCGGCTCACAGCCGACGACCGCCGTTCTCTGAGAATGGAATACCGTACTATTTTCCCGATCATTGCATATTGTTATATAGCCTTAATAAATAATTTATAATCCACGGCAGAAAAAAAGTCAAGAGAAAAATTGACTATCGGGAAAGGTAATACTATAATGAACGGAGGAAAACGAAGTGAAAAAGGCACTGCTTCTGCCGATCATGCTGTGTGTTCTGCTGGTGCTGAGCGCCTGCGGCGGCAATGCGGAGGATGAGTTCGGAAGCTTCTGCGCAGAGCTTGAGCAGGCTCAGAGCATCGTCTTTACCGCAAAGCTCCGAGCCGAGTATGAGGACAAGACGGCAAACTTTAAGCTTGCCTATACTCAGGATGCCGAGGGAATAAGAGTGACGGTCATTGAGCCGGAAACCATCTCCGGTATCAGCGCAAGAGTGAAGGACGATTCCGCACGGCTTGAGTATGACGGTGCGATCCTCGACATCGGAAGTCTCGACGCAAACGGGCTTTGCCCGATGTCCGCTTTGCCGGTGACGGTGATGGCGCTGCGCAATGCGCACGTCGACAGCGTTTGGGAGGAGGACGGAATGACGGCGGCGAAGCTCGTCGTGTCGGACGATACGAGCGTTACCGTCTGGCTCGACGGAGAGATGACCCCGTGCGGCGCCGAGATCAGCAGCGGCGGCAAAGCCGTTGTGTTTATCGAATTCTGCGACTGGGAGATGAAATAATTGAATGACCTGCAAAAGAGAACATGGGCGGAGGTTTCCCTCGGCGCCATCGAGAATAATTACAGAGCGATAAGGAAGCGCCTGCCGGAGGGCTGCAAGTTTCTCGGCATAGTCAAGGCGGATGCTTACGGCCACGGTGCCTGCGAGGTCGCAAAGCGGCTTGAAAAGTGCGGTGCGGATTACCTTGCCATAGCCTGCCTTGACGAAGCGATCGAGCTGCGCCGCAGCGGAGTCAAAATGCCGGTTTTGATACTCGGACACACCCCGCCGGAGTATGTGTCGGAGCTTCTTCGCTACGACCTCACGCAGACGGTGAGCTGCGAGGCGAAGGCAATAGAGTTTTCCGAAGCGGCGGGAAGGCTCGGCGGAACGCTGAAGATACACATAAAGCTTGACACAGGCATGAGCAGACTCGGCTTCCTTTGCGCCGGTGGCTACTTTGACGATGGCGTCAAAAACGTCGTCAGAACCTGCAATATGCCGAACCTCGACGTTGAGGGGATATACACGCACTTTGCCGTCTCCGACTACGATGACGCCGAGAGCAGGGCATATACAAAGCGCCAGTTCAAGCTTTTTTGCGACGTGATCTCCGCTGCCGAGGCGCAGGGTGTACACTTTAAGATACGCCACTGTGCAAATTCGGGTGCGGTCGTAAATCACCCGGAGATGATGCTCGACATGGTGCGTCCCGGACTTCTGCTCTACGGCTACGGCGACGGCGGAAAGCTCGGGCTGCGTCCGGCGATGCGTCTGGTAAGCACCGTCAGCACGATAAAATACTACGAACCCGGCACCTGCGTCAGCTACGGCAGACATTTCACCGCAGAAAGGCGCACGAGAATGGGCGTCGTCGCAGCGGGCTATGCGGACGGACTTCCGTGGTCGGCGGCGGGGAAGTGCGGCTTTTACTCCGAGGGAAGCTTCGTTCCCCAGTGCGGCAACATCTGCATGGATATGTGCATGGTCGATCTCACCGAAGCGCCGTCGGTGCAGGTGGGAAGCGAGGTCGAGATATTCGGCGAAAACGCATCGCTTACGGAGTTTGCCGAGAAAGCCGGAACGATACCGTATGAGCTGCTGTGCGCAGTCTCGAAAAGAGTGCCGAGAATATATCTGAATGTATAAAATTTACCGTGCCGAGGGAGAATATAGTCAGCACGCTACATAAAATGTAGGGGCAACTATCTTCCGGAGTGTGAGTGAATTGAGTACAGTCAAACGAGGAGACATTTATTATGCCGACCTGAGCCCGGTTGTGGGCAGTGAGCAGGGCGGTATGCGTCCGGTGCTGATAGTGCAGAACGATACCGGTAACAAGCACAGCCCGACGGTCATCGCAGCGGCGATAACCAGTCAGACCGGTAAGGCAAAGCTGCCGACGCACATTGAACTTAACGCACAAAGCGTCGGACTGTCCCGTGACAGCGTTATACTGCTTGAGCAGATACGCACCATAGACAAATCCCGTCTGCGGGAGCGCATGGGAAAGCTTGACGACAAGACGATGAATAAGGTTGACAGCGCAATAGCCGTCAGCTTCGGACTGTAAGAGAAAAGCTCCGATAGGGTCAGACCTGTCGGAGCTTTTTCAGTGAAAGGAGCGTTTTCGTGGAATATCCCGTGTACATAAACGGAAGGAAAGCCGGAGTGCTGAGCGTGCGCCGAGACGGACTTATGACGACGTTTGAGGCGGACTGCGAATACGCCGAAGGGCTTTTGCGCCTGTGGGTGTACGGCGACGGCGAGTCGCTGCCGCTCGGCGTACTCCGCCCGGAGGGCGGCAGACTTCGGCTTAAAAAGCGCTTTACGAAAAACGAGCTGCGTCGCCTTTCGGGGAATATCAGCCGTGCGGGCGATGAGGCTTCACGGCCGGAGCCGGAGGAAGTACCTCAAACGGCAACGAAAGCGGAGGAGCAGCTTTTGTGGGTGCAGACCCCAAAGGGTACGCTCACGGCGTATGACGGGGAAAGGACGCTGCTTGCCATGCCGACGCTCGGCAGGGTGCGTGGAGGACGCATTCTGGTAATCGGCGGCAGACGCTACATGGTGTTCGAGTCAAAAAGAAATTTGCGTTAAGTGTGGAAATTTTACGGGACATGTGTTAATATTTTGGTGAAAACGTATAAGCCTATGGCTGCGCGGAGAAACGGAGGTTAATATTATGCGCATGACGGATATTATCGAGAAGAAGCGTGACGGTGGTGTTCTCGGCACCGAGGAGATACGCTTCATGGTAAAGGGCTACACCGACGGAAGCATACCCGATTACCAGATGTCTGCAATGCTTATGGCTATATTGCTCAAGGGAATGGACGGAAGGGAGACGCTTGACCTCACCATGGCGATGGTGGATTCCGGAGAAACGCTCGATCTGTCCCGCATAAACGGCGTCAAGGCGGATAAGCACTCCACGGGCGGCGTCGGGGACAAGACCTCGCTGATACTCTGCCCCATGGTTGCGGCGCAGGGCGTCAAGATCGCAAAGATGTCCGGCAGAGGACTGGGACACACGGGCGGCACCATAGACAAGCTCGAAAGCTTCCCCGGCTTCAACACCGGTATTTCGGAGGAAACGTTTATAAATAACGTAAACGAGTTCGGCATAGCAATCGCAGGACAGACGGCGGACTTGGACCCTGCCGACAAAAAGATGTACGCCCTCAGGGACGTTACGGGTACCGTGCCGAGCATTCCGCTCATAGTAAGCTCCATCATGTCGAAGAAGCTTGCCGCCGGAGCGGACGTTATAGTGCTGGACGTAAAGTCCGGCAGCGGCTCGTTTATGAAGACCGAGGAGGCGGCGTACGAGCTTGCGGAGAACCTCACGGCGGTCGGCAAAATGGCGGGCAAGAAGACCGTTGCGGTCATCACCGACATGGACGAACCTCTCGGCAACGCCGTCGGCAATGCGCTTGAGGTAAAGGAAGCCATTGCGGTGCTTAAGGGCGAGGTAAAGGGCGAGCTTTTGGAGCTGTGCCTTACCCTCGGCAGCTGCATATTGACCGAGGCGGGCTTTGCCGCAAACGATGCCGAGGCAAGAAAAATGCTGCTTTGCGGCATTGAGGACGGTACGGCGCTCAAGAAGCTTGCGGAGCTGGTCGAAGGGCAGGAGGGCAACCCCGAGGCTGTCTACGACACCTCGATGCTTCCCGAAGCCAAGGTCAGGTTTGAAGCGATCAGCAAGCGCAGCGGCTATGTGAAGCACATATCCGCAGCGGATGTCGGGCTTGTGTCCATGCACCTCGGCGGCGGCAGAGCAACGAAAGAGAGCGAGATCGACCTCTCGGTCGGAGTCATGCTGCACAAGAAGGTCGGTGACTTCGTGGAGGTCGGCGAGAGCCTCGGCACCATCCACGCATCCGATCCGGCCAAGGCAGAGGAAGCGGCGAGACTCCTCGAAAATTGCTACACCCTCGTGCCGGAAAAGGTCGAAAAGCCCAAGTTCATAAAAGGCATAGTGCGCTGAATAAGTAAAAAAACTCCGGCTTGAGCCGGAGCTTTTTACTCTGTGAGATATTCCACGAGTGCATCGTATTGCAGACGGTCGGTGATGTAGGAAAACTCATCGCCTTCGCTGTTCGTGTAGGACACGAAAATGCCCGTATTGCGTGACCAGCTCGAAACGTCGATGTCGGTGCAGAGAATCCGGAGAACGCTGCCGTCGCCGTATTCTACCCTAATTCCGCTGCCTCTCGGCATATCATCGCTTTGCATGAGCTGCTTTGAATGGGTCAGCTTCTGATAGAGCTTGTAGGCTTGTTCAACGTCGAGAATATATGTCTTGCCGTCGATCTCGGCAAACAGACAGCCGGTGTCGTTCACGGTCACGGTGCTTTTCGAGAGGTCGGAAACGTAGTCATCGTACAGCTTGTCGTTGTGAAACCATTGGTATACCAAAACGACTGCAAGACATATTATGCCGAGTCCGACGAGCAGCAGCACGACGATCATGGAATCACGCCGATGCTTGGGCTTTTTCGCAGGGACGGAGATCTTATCGTACAGATCCGTCATATCAGTACACAGCTGCGACGATGACCGCCGAAACGGACAGAAGGAGAGCCAGCGCCGCCTCCGCCATCCACGCCGTGCGCAGGAGCGATTCGTCGGCATTTTTGGGAGCCTTTGCGGCGCTGCGCCGAGACTGCATGGGCGCTTTGAGTTTGCGTATTAAGGATTCTTTCTTCATAGCCTTTACTTTCAGGGCAGCAGCGAATAAACGCTGCTGCCCGTAGTTTCGATTATTCTGCTTCGGCGAGAGCCTTTGCTTCTTCAATGACCTTCTGCTGAACGTTGCCGGGAGCCTCCTCGTAGCGAACGAACTTGCAGGAGAAGGAGCCTCTGCCCTGAGTCATGGAGCGGAGGTCGATGGTGTAGGAGCTCATCTCCGCCATGGGAACCTCTGCCTCAACGATCTGCATTCCGTCCTCTGCGTTCATACCGAGAACGGTACCGCGGCGCTTGGAGGAAATGTCGGACATGATGTCGCCGAGATTTTCGTCGGGAATGGTGACCTTCAGGAGACCGATAGGCTCAAGAATGGTGGGCTTTGCCTTGGGGATGCCGTCCTGATATGCAAGACGTGCCGCAGTCTGGAACGCCATATCGTTGGAGTCGACGGGGTGGTAGGAGCCGTCGTACAGAGTCGCTTTCAGACCGACGAGAGGATAGCCGGCAAGAACACCCTTGGTGACGGAGTTGCGCAGACCCTTTTCGACGGAGGGGAAGAAGTTCTTGGGGACGGAGCCGCCGAAGACTTCCTCGGCAAAGATCATGTCGTCCTGCTCGTCCTGAGGCTCGAAGCGAATCCAAACGTCACCGAACTGACCGGAACCGCCGGACTGCTTCTTGTGACGACCGTGAGCTTCGACCTTGCCTTTGATCTTTTCACGGTATGCGACTCTTGCGGGCTTAAGCTCGGTCTCAACACCGAAGCGGGACTTGAGCTTTGCGCAGAGAACGTCGACCTGAATATCGCCTGCGCCGGAAACGACCATCTGATGGGTCTCGGCGTTGTTTACGAGAGTAAAGGAGATGTCCTCCTCGTTGAGCCTTGCAAGACCGCCGGCAACCTTGTCGTCCTGACCCTTGGTTTTGGGGGAGATCGCCATGGAGTAGCAGGGCTCGGGAATCTCGATTGCGGGAAGCTCGACCTCGTTCTTGGGATCGCAAACGGTGTCCGAGGTCTTCCAATCCATCTTGCCGATGGCAACGATGTCACCGCAGACGGCTTCCTTGACCTCGGTGGTCTTCTTGCCGCACATGGTGTACATTCTGCCGAGCTTGTCGGTGGAGGCGGAGCGCATATTGCGAAGGCTCAGATCGCCGGTGACCTTGCCGCTGACGACCTTTATGAAGCTGTACTTACCGAACTGGTCGGAAACGGTCTTGAATACGAAAGCGCATACGGGCTCTGCGGACTTGTCTTCGGGAGCGGGAGCGTAATCGCAGATGGCCTGCAGAACGGCCTCGGTGCCGATGCCGGACATTGCCGCACCGCACAGCACGGGGATGACGCTGCGATCCTTCATGCCGAGCTTGATGCCTTCGACAGTGTCGGACTCGGAAAGCTCCATCTCCTCGAAATACTTCTCCATAAGCTCCTCGGTGGCACCTGCTGCGGTCTCCATGAGGGTCTCGCGAAGCTCTGCGACCTTGTCGGCGTCCTCAGCGGGAACGGCGATCTTTGCGGTCTTGCCGCCGGAGGTGCGATATGCGACGTTGTGAACGAGGTCGATAACGCCGGTGCCGTCGGACATGGGAGCCATGACGGGGCATACGATGCTGCCGTACTTCTCCTGAAGTGCGGAAAGGACATTATAGAAATCGCCGTGTTCTTCGTCGATCTTGGAGATGTAGAACATAGCGGGAACGTTTGCCTCTCTGAGGTACTTCCAGCTTCTCTCTGCGCCGACGGAGATGCCGTCCTTTGCGGAGCAGAAGATGATGCCGGCTTCCGACACACGAATGGCGGCAAGAGCGTCGCCCACAAAGTCGAAGTAGCCGGGGCAGTCAAGAACATTGATCTTGCAGCCGCCGAAGTTAACGGGAGCAACGGCGGTGGAAATTGTGATCTGGCGCTTGATTTCTTCAGCGTCGTAGTCGCAGACGGTGTTGCCGTCGCTGACCTTGCCCATGCGGTCGATTGCACCGGTTGCAAACAGCATACCCTCGGCAAGACTGGTCTTACCGCTGTTGCCGTGACCTAAGAGACAAATGTTGCGGATGTTTTTGGTTTCGTAGCTCATGTGTTGCGTCCTCTCTGAAATATATTAAGTTTATTTAAAATCAATTTGTTAAATCGGAATCAGTTTATTATACACTAATAAAAATATCATGGCAACAGTTTTTTTACCGCTGCTTCCTGTAAAGGACAAAAGACATTATAAGCTCCGGCAGCAGCCAGACAAGCATATATATCAGAACTCTCTCCGCACCCGCTGCGGTGAAGTCGCAGCCGCAGAAGTACGAGAACGCAAGGACTGTGCCGAGAACGGTACACATTATGCTCAGCAGGACGCAAACCCGAACGACGACGAACAGGTTCTTGCCGTGGTGCGCAAGCGAGATGAGCGGGCCGAGACCGTCTCTTGAGAGCAGCGCTGCGGGCTTGCTTGCGTCCGACGGGGAGGCTGCCGAGATCTCGTAGCGCTCCGCAAAGGAGGGGAAGTCGAAGCCGTCGGTCGGGATGTCGAACTTGCGGGAGAGCATCTGCGGGGTCATGTTAAAGTCACGCAGAGCGAATATGGGGTGCCTGCCGGTGCGCATGATCTCCGACAGTGCGTCACGCACTGACTTCGACGGAGTGTAGCGTATCTCGAAAAAGCCGCACAGCACGCCGGAGACCGAGAGAAATACGCAGTCTTTGAGCGCAAGCGCTTTAGGAAGCCGTATGCCCATGAGCTGCATAAAGCCCGACGAGCCGCAAAGTATCTCCTCGCCGTTTATGAGAGCGACGAGCCCGCCGCTTTCGTGGCAGGTAAATTCGTCGATGCGGAGCAGGGAGCCGTTGCCCTTGCGCATAAGTTCCATAAACGCCGGAGCGATTGCGGAGCCGGAGGCTGAAATGATGCTGCCCGCAAGGGAAAGCACCTTTTCGGGACTTGCGCCGGACAGAATGTGAACCTTCTCGACGGAAATTGCGGATTTGGAAAACAGATCGGTGTCGCTTATGATGACGTGCTTGCTCTTGCCGATGTCGAAAAGTCCCGACCAGCCTGCGATTGCCGCACCCTTTTTAATAAGGTGCTTTGCGGAAACGAAGAAGGGGAGCGGGTAGGCGATGAGCATGACAAGGGGAGCGGAGAACACGAAAATGCCGGACAGGATGTGCGCAAAGCCTCTGAAGCTTCCGCCTATCGCCGCAGCAATAACGCTGAGCAGCAGCGATAGGGCGATGAGGTACGGAGCCATAAGCCCGTAGGCGGCTTCGTCCGGTCCGAATTCCTCGGTCCTGCGCACGAAATCCTTTGTGCCGCAGCGGGATTTTAAAAGGGTGATGCCCTCGCCGCTTACCGAGGTCTCGGCGGTGAGCGTGTAGGGATTGTGCAGCGATGCGGCGGAGCGGCAGGCGATGCGGGCGGAGCGGCAGTTTAAAACGGAGCCGAGCAGCGTAAACGACATGGTGAGCGCTGCGACGGCACAGTAGGGGATACCGTAGTCCTTGACGCCGCAGGCAATAATGGCGGCGTCTATAACCGAGATGAGGCAGGAGAGCGCAACGAGCGAGTTTGCGTCCGGGCGGCGCTTAATAAGCGAAGATGCGCCGCAGATGAACACGTCAGCGCCGAAAAGCATCACGCTCAGCAGCATGATGAGAAGGACGGCAGCCTTTACGCCGACGTCGTTCAGCATACCCGAAACGGGGAAACCGAGCGAAATGTATGCCATGATGAAGCTTACAAAGAACGAAAGCTTCGTCCTGAGCTTCAGCCATGGTATGTGCTTATCGTAGAATTTGGCAGCCTTGTCGGGGAGCATCTCCTCACCGAGATCCTCCGCCTCCTCGGGAGGAGCGGCACGGAAGCTCAGCCTGCTCTGCTGAACCTTCATCACGACATACGCCGCAAATGCGATAAGCGGCGCACCGAGGCGCTCCTTTAAGGACGGGCGGGGCTCACTGTCCTCATCTTCGTCATCGTCGACGTATTCGTCATAGTCGTCGTCGCTTGCGTATTCGACCTCCTCAGAATCTGAGTCTACGAATTTATACTGAGCGTAGTCATCCTCGGAAGGGTCGGACTGCGGACGGAAAGCCTCAGTATCGGGAACCTTCGGCCTTGTGTCGTCGTCTGAATTGATGGTGGGTTCAGGACTCGGCTCGCCGTCCGAGGAGCCGTCCATCGTAAAAACATAGGGGACGTCCCCAACCTGAACGTGCACCGCCGCCGATCTCGGTCCGGTCTCGTCCTCGGCTTCGGGCATTTTGATGTCATCGTTTGCCGCAGAGCCTGAGCCGAACTCCGCAAGAATGCTTTCGAGCGAATATTCGTCGCCGAAGCCGTTTATATCGTCAAAACTCATAGAAAATCATCCTTTACAGGGAATTGCCGCTGCGCTGGCGCAGGATCTCATACATGATAACGGAGGCGGCAGCCGAAGCGTTGAGCGAATTAATCGTACCTACCATCGGGATACTGACAATGAAATCGCAGGACTGGCGCACGAGCCTGCCCAAGCCGTCGCCCTCGGAGCCGATGACGATTGCCAGGGCGCCGGAGAAGTCGGTTTTCCAAAGTCCGCTTTCGCCGCCTGCCGCAGCGCCGTATATCCAAAGTCCGGAGTCTTTAAGATCCTTGAGTACCGCAGGGATATTTGCGACCCTTGCGATGCGCATATGCTCGGCGGCACCCGCCGACGCCTTGCCGACTATTGCCGTCATGCCTGCGCTCCTGCGCTTGGGGATAATGACCCCGTGCGCCCCCGCACATTCGGCGCTCCTTATGATGGCACCGAGGTTTCTCGGATCACTTATCTCATCGCACACTACGACGAATGGAGCCTCGTTGCGCTCCTTTGCGTAGTCGAGAATTTCCGAGACCGTGCAGTAGTCGCTGACGCCGACGAGGGCGATAACGCCCTGATGCGCCTTGGTGACGCTCATTGCGTCCAGCTTACGGCGGTCTGCGTCCGCAACGACGATGCCGGCGGCCCTCGCCTTCGATGCGATGTGACCGAGCGTCTTGTCGGTGTCGCCCTTGGCAATGAAGATCTTGTCTATGCTTCTGCCTGCTCTGAGCGCCTCGACCACGGCATTGCGCCCCTCGATTATCTCGTTTTTAATGTCATTATCGTTGTACATGGATACTCCTCTTATGCTTATACATAAAGATACAGAATACATTTTAACACAGCTTTTCGGAAACTTAAAGGAAAATGTTTGAATGACGACAAATTTTTTGTGGACTTTATCGCAGAATCGTTGTACCATGTAAAATAGTCTTGGAATACACACGGAGGAAAACGAGCAATGAAGAAGCTTGACAGAGCCATAAGTATGTTTTGCTACAAGCATCCTCGCTTCGGCGTTGCCAATTTGATGCTGATAATTGTTATAGGCACCGGTGCGATGTGGCTGCTGTCCATGATGGACACGACGCAGTCGCTCATAGGGCTCCTGTACTTTTCCCCGGAAATGATAATAAAGCATGGTCAGGTGTGGAGAATACTGAGCTTTATGTTCGTCCCGAACAGCGGCAGCGTGCTTGAGCTTCTGTTTTTGTACTTCTATTATTGGATAGGAAGCACCCTTGAACGCAACTGGGGTACGGCTCGCTTCAACATCTTCGTGTTCGGCGGTATGCTGCTCACGATACTGTACGGCTTTGCGGTGTATCTCTTCGGCGGTGAGTCCGTTGCCGTCGGCGGACACTTCATTTACATGTCGATGTTCTTCTCCTTTGCGACGCTTTTCCCCAATATGCAGATACTCCTTTTCTTCATAATCCCGATAAGGATAAAGTGGCTTGCGCTTCTGGACGCCGTGTACTTCGTCGCTATGATTATACAGAACAGCTTCCCGTATAATCTCCTGCCGGTCATTGCGATGCTCAACTACTTTGTGTTCTTCGGCGGCGGCCTCATAGACGAGCTGAAGCGCTTCGGAAAAGGAAACGGAAGGACCTCGAGGGAATTCAACAGAAAGGTAACGCAGATAAAGTACGAGGACAGGCTCAGGGACTTCACCTACAAGTGCGAGGTCTGCGGAAAGACCGATGCCGAATACCCGGAGCTTGAGTTCAGATACTGCTCCCGTTGTGCGGGCTACCACTGCTTTTGCAGTGAGCATATAAGTAATCACGTTCATTTCACAGAATAAGAGGTAAGGATATGGAGAACGAGAAGAAAAAGAAAAAACCGGCGATACTCGTGCTTGAGATAGTTCTGCTGGTTTTGCTGCTTGCGGTGCTTGGCTTCATAATCTACAAGGCAATCATTGCAAACAACAACGCAAACGCTCCCGTCGAATCCCCCGCGGTGGTAACGCCGGAGCCGTCTGCTGAACCGACACCGGAACCCACGCCGGAGCCTTACGGGATCGAGAACTTCAATCCCCATGCGGTCGAGTCCACTATGCCCGAAAAGCTTGTTAAATCGACTGCGATAAACGTCAACGGCGAAAACGTTGAGGACTACATAAGCCCGTATGAGATAAACTTTGACGTCGGCAGCAACTACACCGACGTTGAGGGCATCGTTACCTTCAGGGGCAACAACTTCCGTACGACCGCCGCCTACGGCACCGCAAACGTCGTAAACGGCAAATTCAGCACCGTGTGGACCAACTCCATCGGCGGACTGAGCGATGTAAACGGCAACTACTGGAGCGGCAACGGCTGGGTCGGTCAGCCCCTCATCGTGAGATGGCCCGATGCCACTCGCAAGAACATCACCGCAATGTACGACTGGGCAAGACAGCAGGACGGTCTTGTCGAGGTCATCTACGCTTCGATGGACGGCTACATCCACTTCTACGAGCTTGAATCCGGCAAGACCACCCGTGACGCAATGTATGTCGGCTACACCTTCAAGGGGGCGGGCGCACTCGATCCGAGAGGCTACCCGATAATGTACGTCGGCTCCGGCGTACACAGCGCAAACGGCAGATCAAGGTCGTTTATCATTAACCTCATTGACAACACCGTCATGTACGAGTTCGGTCATAACGACGGCTTTGCCGACAGAGGCTTCAGCGCATTTGACTCCTCACCGCTTGTGTCGGCCGAGACCGACCAGCTCATCTATCCGGGCGAGAACGGTGTTCTGTACATCATCCATCTGAATACGAATTATAACGAGGCAACAGGCGAGCTTTCGATAAATCCGGACAACGTTGTAAAGTGGAAGTACATGGGTGTAAGATCCTCCGGAAGCAGCTACTGGCTCGGCATGGAGGACAGTGCGGTCATAATAAATCACTACCTCTTCATCGGCGACAACGGCGGCCTGTTCATGTGCCTTGACCTCAACACGCTTGAGCTTGTCTGGGCGCAGGATATACTCGACGACTCCAACTGCACCCCCGTGGTCAGCGTCGAGGACGGACACCCCTATATTTACATGAGTACCTCCTTCCACTACGGGTGGAGAAGCTATACCACGGCGGCGGTTCCCATTTGGAAGCTTGACGCCGAGACGGGCGAGATAGTGTGGCAGACCGATTACACCTGCTACACCGTGTCCGACCTCTCCGGCGGCGTTCAGGGAACGATAGCCGTCGGCAAGAACGAGCTTGACGACCTCATCTTTGTGCCGATAGCGAGAACGCCCAATGCCAGCGGCGGCGTGCTTGCGGCGCTGTACAAGGAGACCGGCGAGGTGGCGTGGGAGAAACAGACGAGTATGTACAGCTGGAGCTCGCCCGTTGACTTCTACGACGACAGCGGCAAGGGCTATATCGTATTCTGCGAATCTCTCGGTTACAGGATGTACCTCCTTGACGGACGCACGGGCGAGGAGCTTGACTGCGTGAACCTCGGCGGCAACATCGAGGCGTCGCCTGCGATGTTCGAGGACTACGTTGTCGTTGGTCACAGAGGACAGCGTATATACTGCCTGCAAATAGGCTGACATAAAAAGCTGCGTGTCGGCGGTGCGAAAGCGCCGCCGACATTTTTTGCGCAGGGGAGTACGGCGCTGAGTTTCGGTTGAGGAAAAATTTTTGAAAATAGGTATTGCAATTTAAAAACGAATGTGCTATTATAATCAAGCTTAATAAATCCGGGTGTAGCGCAGATGGTAGCGCGCTTGAATGGGGTTCAAGAGGCCGCTGGTTCAACTCCAGTCACTCGGACCATATCGACGGTTGAAATAGGATTTAAGACTATTTCAGCCGTCGTTTTCTTTATGCCGGTGTGCTGAGCGACATCAGCTGTTTCGCTTCTGCCATACTGCTTGCACTCGGCATTTTGTACTGC
>CAVFTS010000008.1:0-62412 GCA_963625655.1 Oscillospiraceae bacterium | reverse complement strand
AATCTCCGTCCTCGCAAATGCCTTCGTTGGCGTACTCCCTTCGAGTCCTTTTTCATATCAGGCTCCGAAGCAGAGAGCGCGGAGCTTTTTTAATTTTATCAATCGAAGCCGTGTATCCAATCGCCCTTGAGGTAATATATCAGATACATTACCGAGCTTATCGCCCATGTGATGGGGTACGCCCAGTAGATGTAGCTCAGCTCGCCGAAGGTGTGGCTCACATATGCGATGTAGCAGATACGCAGGACGCACCACACGCCGAGCATTATGAACATCGGCACAAACGCCTTGCCTGCGCCTCGGCACACCGCCGCAATGGAGTGCGAGTAGGCAAGCAGGAAGAAAAACAGCGACACGGTGCGAGCCTGCATGGTGCCGAGCCTGATGACCTCGGCATTGCTGTCGAAAAGCTTGATGAGCTGCGGCGCAAAAATGTAGCACAGCACGCCGACAAGCTCCGCCATTAGAACTGCGGCGATGATGCCGAAGCGTGCGCCCTGCTTCGCACGGTCGTGAAGCCCCGCACCGAGGTTCTGGCTTATGAACGTGGAGATCGCCATGTTGAAGCTGACGATGGGCAGGAAGGCAAAGCCCTCTATCTTGCCGTGGGTGCCGTATGCTGCGGTGGCGTATTTGCCGAAGGAGTTTATCTGCGTCTGCACGATGGTGTTTGCAAAGGCTATGACGGAGTTCTGCACACCGGCGGGCAAGCCGTAGCGGATGATCTCAAGCAGCATACCTCTGTCTATGCGGAGCTTTTTGAGCTGGATGGAGTAGATCCGGTCCTTCACGAGCAGGTGACGCAGACACAGCACGACGCTTGCCGCCTGCGACAGCACGGTTGCGACCGCCGCAGACCACACGCCCCAACCGAAGCCGGCAACAAACAGAATGTCGAGCGCAACGTTCAGTAGCGAGGAGAATATCAGATAGTACAGGGGACGCTTGCTGTCTCCGAGGGCGCTCATGATGCCTCGGCAGGCGTTGTACATTATCATGGCGAGGCTGCCGAGGAAGTAATAGCGGAAGTATTCGATCGCCTCCGGCAGCACGTCGGGGTCGGTTTTCATCCATACGAGGAAGGTGGGGGTCAGGAAAACGCCCACGAGTGTCAGTACGACGCCGCACAGGAGCGAAAACACGATATTCGTATGTATCGCACGGGAAATCTTATCATTGTTCTTTGCGCCGAAGTACTTCGATACGACGACGCCGGCGCCCATTGAGGTGCCGTTAAAGAAGCTTACGAGCAGAAATATCAGCGTTCCCGACGAGCTGACCGCCGCAAGAGCGTTCGTGCCGAGAAACCTGCCGACGATGAGCGTGTCGGCGGTGTTGTAAAGCTGCTGAAAAACCTGACTGAGAAATATCGGCAGAGCGAAGGAAATGATCTGCGAGTAGGGATTGCCCTGCGTCATGTCCTTGACCGAGTCGCTTCGCCGTTTTGCGTGAGAAAATGTCATTACGATGCTGCCTTTCGACTAATTATCTTTGCTATTCTATTCCCGATTCAAACCAATGTCAATTATAAGTCTTGTGTTTTTCCGACAAATGGGGTACAATATGTCCACATCGCATGAATGAGGAGACACAATATGAGAGACTGTCCGAAATGCGGGAACAGAATCCCCGACGGAATGAAGATATGTCCGCACTGCGGTAAGCTGCCGATGCGACTCGGCGGAAGATTTCCGCTGTACATTGTGCTGACCATTGTTGCGGTTTTGAGCGCCGTTTTGTTCAGACCCTTTCTGAACGGGCCGTACATCGGCAAAACAACGGACGGGATGCTGTGGGTGGCGTTTGCGGTGTTCTGCCTTTTCGCACTGATCTTTCTGTGCGTCGTGCTCGTCACATGGCACGACTATTCGCACCGCACCGTTCGGGAAAAGCTCAGCAGCGCCGAGGTGCAGCGCTTTGTGAATATGAAAAAGCACATCGAGTCAAACCGTCACTTCTACGAAAAAGGTGAAAGCTTCTGCTCGGTGTGCGGACATAAAAAGGGCAAGTGAAAACATAAATATAAAAGGAGAAGCAGAGAAATGTTTTGCATGAAATGCGGCTCGAGCATTGGCGAGGGCGAAAGATTCTGCCAAAATTGCGGTGCTTCCGTTGACAGTCAGACTCAGAGATATGCCGCTCCGAATCCGGCGGAAAGCACCCGGCGGAGCTACGAGATCCCGACACCGACGGAAAACACGGCGCAAGGCTACAGCATCCCGAACCCGGCAGAGCCGGAAAAAAAGAAGAAAAGCGGCGGCTTAAAGGGCAGCTCGATGCTGTACGGCATACTGATTCTGCTTTTGGGTATTGTCTTGACTGCGATCAGCTATGCGAGAACGACTACGAGTACACCGTGTACTACGGTCTGATGCTCGTCGGCGTCGTTACCTTCATAGCCGGCTTGATAGAGAAATTTAAAAAATAGCGTTATAATGAAAAAATCTCCTGCCAACGGCAGGAGATTTTTTCGCATTAGATTCAGATGCTGTCGAATGCCTGCTGCATATCGGCGATGATGTCGTCGGCATTTTCAAGACCGACGGAGAGACGAATGAGACCTGCGGAAATGCCCGCCGTCTTGAGGTCTTCGGGACCGTAGGTGGAGTGGGTCATGGATGCGGGATGCTCAATAAGCGTCTCGGCATCGCCGAGGGAGACTGCGATGGTGCAGAGCTTGAGCGCATTGCAGAACTTCATGCCTGCTTCCTTGCCGCCCTTTATCTCGAAGGAGATCATGCCGCCGAAGTCCTTCATCTGGCGCTTTGCGATCTCGTGACCGGGGTGCGTGGGCAGACCGGGGTAGTTGACGTGTTCGACCTTGTCGTTGCCATACAGGAACTCGGCAATCTTCTTTGCGCTTTCGGTGTGACGTGCGACACGGATCTCAAGAGACTTGAGACCTCTGAGAATGAGCCATGACTCGAAAGGGCCGAGTGTTGCGCCGGTCATGTCTTTAAGACCGAACATCTTGACCTTGGAAATAAACTCGGCAGAGCCTACTACGAAGCCCGCTATGACGTCGCCGTGACCGTTGAGGTACTTGGTCGCAGAGTGGACAACAACGTCCGCACCGAGCTTCAGGGGGTTCTGCAGAGCGGGGGAGGCGAAGGTGTTGTCACAGACGACGAATATTTCGGGGTTGTACTCGTGCGCAGCCTTGGCAATAAGCTCAATGTCGGTGATCTTGAGGTTGGGGTTTGCGGGGGTCTCAAGATAAACGGCGACGGTATTCTCACGGAGGTTTGCCTTGAGGTTTTCGAGCTTGCTGAGGTCCGTGAACGTGACCTCGACGCCGTACTGCGTCATGCCGTGGCTCAGCAGGGCAAAGGTGCAGCCGTAGAGAGTCTCATCGGCGATAATGTGCTTGCCTGCGCCCGCAATGCTCCACAGGCAGGAGGAGATGGCGCCCATGCCGGAGGCGGCTGCCGCACACGCCTCGCCGCCTTCAAGCGCCGCAATTTTGTTCTCAAGAACGGCGGTGGTGGGGTTGCCGAGACGGGTGTAGATGTAACCGTCTTCCTCGCCCGCAAAACGGCGGCCGCCCTGTTCGCAGCTGTCGAAGTAGAAGGTCGAGGTCTGGTAGATAGGCATGGTCAGGGAACCGTACTGCGTATCCCTCACGTTGCCTGCGTGTACCGCACGGGTACCGAAGCCCATCTTGTCAAGCATTTCTTTTTCCATGGTATACCCTCCTGTGTAAATTTTGGTTGCTTTGATAGCGCGATTATATAATGCGTACAAAAGAATGTCAACTTTTTTACATTGAATTGAGCAAAAACAACAACAAAAGACCGCCGGATAATCCGACGGCCTTTTGCTTTGGAGAAATAGAGAGGATGTATAAGGAGAAGAAAAGTATCAAAATATCAATTGAATCTGCCGCCGCTTTGCGGGTGGCTTGAAAGCCCGGATTCGTTAACGCCGTTTGATTCGGTACTGGGCTTGGATTCATCGAAGGTGACGGAAAGCTCAATATAATCGTTGGCTCTGTAAACCACGAACTTCACCGTGTCGCCGGCGTGGAACTCACGGATTGCCGAGGAGAGATCGGAGTAGCTGCAAATATCGTAATCGCCGATCTTCGTGATGATATCTCCTGCGGAGATGCCCGCTTTTTCGGCACAGGTGCCGGACTCAACATAGAAGATATATGCGCCTTCGGGCATGCCGTAATAGTCGGCGTAGACCGAGGTGTAGCGGGTGTCGACGGTGACACCGAGATAAGCTTTACCGGTGACGTAGCCCTTGGTGATAAGGTCGTTTGCGATGCTCACCGCATCGTTTATCGGGATGGCAAAGCCGATGCCTTCGACGTTGTTTTCACTGGACTTTGCGGTAACGATGCCGATGACCTCGCCGGAGGTGTTGTACACGGGACCGCCGGAGTTGCCGGAGTTTACCGCCGCATCGAACTGGAACATATTTATTGCGGGCTGGTTGCTGTCGACCGTGATGCTGCGGTCGAGGGCGCTTATGCTGCCCGTCGTCATGGAGAAGTCAAGCTCTCCGAGGGGATTGCCGACTGCGTATACCGTGTCGCCGACGAGAATATCGTCACTGTCGCCGATTGCGACGGGGGTAAGCCCGGTCGCATCTATCTTCAGAACCGCAACGTCGTTTTCGACTTCTACGCCGACGATGCTTGCGTCGTACTGCGTACCGTCCTTGAAGATGACGGAGATGGTGTAGTTATATTCGTAGGCGTACTCGATGACGTGGTAGTTTGTCATGATGTAACCGTCGGTGGTAACGACAAAGCCCGTGCCGGATACGGCGGAGGAGCTGGTCTGCCCGAACATATTCGTGTAGGTGACCTCGGTCTTGATGCCGACGGTCTGCGAACAGGCAAGCGTGTAAATGTCGTTTGCGGTGCTTGTCGAGCTGTTTATCGGGGTGCCGGTGGAGCGGCTTATCGGCGTTTCGGCGGCAGTGTCGTCGCTTTCGTCCTGATCGTACATAAGACGTCCCGCTGCGGCTCCGGCGATTCCGCCGAGCAGCGCACACACGAGGCACAGGCAGGCGATCTTCAGTCCGAGCCGACGCTTGGGAGGCTTTGCTCCGTCGTCCTTCTGTTCCTTGGGCTTTTTCTCGGAGGGAACATAGTAGTTGGGAAACTCCGTGCTTTCGGATTGCGGAACGTACTCTGCGTCCTCATAAAGTCTTGCTTCGGGTCTCACGAAACGGTACTCGCCGTCGTTTGAGCCGAAGGTGAATCCCGTCTCGCTCGATGCGGGTGATTCGGGAGTTTCGGGAGCAGCGTCGATTTTCTCTTGCTCGCTGCGATTGTTTTCATCCATCATGCTCACCTCTGTTTTATGTGCCTATAATACACGAGCTTTATGTCAAAGTAATGAACAAAGGCAAAAGAAATTATAAACAAACGCTGAATGTTTGATGAACGACAAAGCGAAATTATGAAAAAAGCATATGCGGCAATTGAAACCGCAGACAAAGAGTGATATAATACCATGTCAAATTATAATCGGTAGGTATGATCTATGTGGATTTCTGATAAATGGAAGGATTTTGAGCTTCTCGACTGTTCGGGGGGCGAAAAGCTTGAGCGCTGGGGGAAGTACAATCTCGTGCGCCCCGACCCGCAGGCAATCTGGGAAACGCCGAAGAGCGACAGCCGCTGGAATTGCCGTGACGCAAGGTACCGCCGCAGCGAGACCGGAGGCGGAAGCTGGGACAAGGGCGGACTGCCCGAAAGCTGGCAGATAAGCTACGGTGAGCTGCGCTTCAACGTAAAGCCCATGAACTTCAAGCATACGGGACTTTTCCCGGAGCAGGCGTGCAACTGGGATTGGGCGATGGAAAAGATCCGCTTTGCGGGCAGACCCGTGAGCGTGCTGAACCTCTTTGCCTACACCGGCGCAGCTACGGTCGCCTGCGCAAAGGCGGGAGCGACCGTGTGCCATGTTGACGCGGCAAAGGGCATGGTCGCATGGGCGAAGGAAAACGCCGTCTCGTCCGGACTTAAGGACGCTCCCATCCGATGGATAGTGGACGACTGCGCAAAGTTCGTTGAGCGGGAGATACGCCGTGGCAGGCGCTACGATGCAATCATCATGGACCCGCCCTCATACGGCAGAGGACCCGGCGGCGAGGTGTGGAAGCTGGAGAAAAACCTTTGGCCCTTCGTGTCGCTGTGTGCGGGTGTACTTTCGGACGATCCGCTTTTCGTGCTGATAAATTCATATACGACGGGCTTATCCGCCTCGGTGCTGTCATACGTCACCGAGAGCGTGTTTACAAAGAAGTTCGGCGGCAGCTCCGAGGCACGGGAGCTGGGACTGCCGGTGACCGACAGCGGACTGGTGCTGCCCTGCGGGGCAAGCTGCCGTTGGGAGAGATAAATGAACGGAATAATTGAAATTAAAGATCTGCATTACATTTACCCCGGAGACGAGACGGAGAGCCTGAAGGGCGTGAGCCTTACGATAGAAAAGGGCAGCTTCGTCGCCGTGCTGGGACATAACGGCTCCGGTAAGAGTACGCTTGCAAAGCACTTAAACGCCATCCTGCTGCCGACGTCGGGCAGCGTGCTCGTCGACGGGATGGACACCTCGGACGAGACGAAAACGCTCGACATACGCCGCAAGGTGGGTATGGTGTTCCAGAACCCCGACAATCAGATAGTGGCAAACGTCGTTGAGGACGACGTTGCCTTTGCGCCGGAAAACCTCGGCGTCCCGTCCGAGGAGATAAGACGTCGGGTCGATGCGGCGCTTAAACAGGTCGATATGTACGAATTTCGTCTTCACGCACCGCACCTGCTGTCCGGCGGACAGAAGCAGCGTGTGGCGATCGCCGGGGTCATCGCAATGGATCCGGAGGTCGTGGTGCTGGACGAGCCTACCGCAATGCTCGACCCAAAGGGGCGCAGCGAGGTCATAAAGACCGTCACGGAGCTGTGCAGGACGAGAGGCATAACGGTCGTGCTTATAACGCATCATATGTCGGAGTGTATCGACGCCGACAGGCTTATCGTCATGTCGGACGGCAGCATAGTTGCCGACGGAACACCGCAGGAGGTGTTCTCGCAGGTGGAGCTTATGCGCAGTGAGGGACTCGGCGTTCCGGCTACGACGGAGCTTTTGTACGAGCTGAACAAATCGGGACACAGGCTCCCGCTTACGGCGCTTACGGTCGAGGAGTGCGCCGATGAAATTGCAAAGGAAATCGGAAATGTCAGAAATTAAAGTGAGCGGATTGCGCCATGTCTACAGTGCGGGAACGCCGTTTGAGAAGGTTGCGATAGACGATATAAATATAGAGATACCGAGCGGGCAGCTTGTCGGACTTATCGGACACACTGGGTCGGGCAAGTCCACGTTCATTCAGCATTTAAACGGACTGCTCGCACCCACCTCCGGCAGCGTGACGGTGGACGGAGAGAATATTTTTGCCTCCAAGGAAGCGACAAGAAAGGTGCGATTTAAAGTCGGCCTTGTGTTTCAATATCCTGAGTACCAGCTTTTCGAGGAGACGGTGTTTAACGACATCGCCTTCGGTCCCAAGAATATGGGGCTTGATGAAGCGGAGGTAGGTGAGCGTGTGCGTGAGGCGGCGGGCTTTGTCGGCGTGCCGGAGGACTGCTTTGACAAATCGCCGCTGGAGCTGTCCGGCGGTCAGAAGCGCAGAGTTGCGATAGCCGGTGTTATCGCAATGCGCCCCGGCGTGCTTATACTCGACGAGCCGACTGCGGGGCTTGACCCGGAGGGCTGCCGACACATTCTGAGCAACATCTGCGAGTATCGTGAAAAGACCGGCTCCACGGTTATCATCGTCAGCCACAGCATGGAGGATGTAGCCAAGCTTGCGGACAGGCTCGTGGTCTTTAACGGCGGCCACATCGAGTTCGACGGAACGCCGGAGGAGGTCTTTTCGCACCCGGAGGAGCTTAAAGCGATAGGACTTGCGGTCCCCGCCGCAACGGAGCTGAGCATGGCGCTGCGCCGCCGTGGGATAGCGCTCCCGCCGTCCATATACACGATCTCCCGACTGCTTGAGGAGCTGAACGCTTTGACGGGAGGTGGCGCAGAATGCTGAAGGACATCACTCTCGGTCAGTACTTTCCGGGCAACACGATAGCGCACCGCCTTGATCCGAGAACGAAGTTGCTGCTCGTTATAGTCTACATCGTGGGACTTTTCAACATGGCGGACTTTATCGGCTATGCCTTTGTCATCGCAATTACCGGACTGTGCATGTACCTTGCGAGGATAAACCCCAAGACCGCATTTAAGGGTCTCAAGCCCCTCGTGATCGTCATCGTTCTGACGGCGCTGCTCAATATCTTCTACACGAAGGGTACGCCGATAATCGAGGGCTGGATAATCACATGGGAGGGTCTTAAAAAGGCGCTTTTCATGTCGGTGAGAATAGTGCTGCTCATCGTCGGCACCTTCATGCTGACCTACACGACAAGCCCCATGGCGCTGACGGACGGACTTGAGCGTCTTTTAAGACCGCTCAAGAAGATCAAAATCCCCGTGCATGAGATGAGCATGATGATGAGCATGGCGCTCAGATTCATACCGACGCTCATTGAGGAGACGGACAAAATAATGTCGGCGCAGAAGGCAAGGGGAGCGGACTTTGAAAGCGGCAGCATAATGCGCCGTGCAAAGGCGCTGCTGCCCATCCTCGTACCGCTGTTTATCTCGGCGTTTCGTCGTGCGGACGAGCTTGCGGTCGCAATGGAGAGCCGCTGCTACCACGGCGGCAACGGCAGGACGAGGCTCAAGCAGCTCAAATACGAAAAAGCGGACTTCGAGGCGATGCTTGCGGGCGCAGTCTTTCTTGCCGCAGTATTCGTTATGAAGCATTTCGGATTGTAAGGCATGAGAAACATAGCGTTAAGAATAAGATATGACGGGTCGAAGTATCACGGCTGGCAGGTGCAGAAAAACGACGTGTCCGTGTGTGCGACCGTGCAGGCGGCGCTTGAGCGCATCTGTGAGCATCCCGTGAAGCTCACGGGATGCGGCAGAACCGACGCCGGGGTGCACGCTCTGCGCTACTGCGCAAACTTCCGCACCGACTGCCGCATACCCATCGACCGCTTTGCGCTTGCCGTGAACACTCGGCTGCCCGACGACATTGCCGTTGTCGACGCAACGGAGGTGCCGGAGGATTTCAACGCAATATCGTCGTGTATAAAAAAAGAATACATCTATAAAATATATAACTCCAACATCCGGGATCCCTTCCTTCGGGATCGGGTCTGCTTCTACCCGAAGCGGCTCGACATGGAGCGTATGCAGGCGGCGGCGCTTGCGTTTGAGGGAACGCACGACTTTGCCGCCGTGCGGAGTCTCGGAACGGAAACAAAGACCACCGTTCGCACCGTCTATCGGTGCAGAGCGGAAAAAGAGGGCGACACTATAACGGTCTCCGTCTGTGCGGACGGATTTCTGTACAATATGTGTCGGGCGATAGTGGGAACATTGGTATACGCAGCCTGCGGAAAGCTTGAGCCGGAGGATATTCCCCGTCTGCTTGAGATCGGCGACAGACGGCTCACCGGCCCCACTATGCCGCCCCAGGGTCTGTATCTCAACCGAGTTTGGTATGACGGTCCTGCCGGCGAGATGATGCGGAAGGACTGACCCGAAAATGCGCAAAAAGACCCTTTTTCTCGTACTTGCAGCCGTAGCCACGCTTGCGCTGCTTTTCCTCACCACCCGGCACCGGGAGCCTGACGAGGGCTTCGACTTCGTGCCGGACGAAAACCAAAGCTTTGCCTCGGCGGGAGAGAGCCTTGTGTGGTACACTCCGAATGAGCTGCGGCAGTACGACCTTGAGGGCGATACCATAAACAGCATGAGCCTTAACATGAGCGAGCCGAGAGCCGTGACAGACGGCGACCGCTGCCTTATCTGGGATAAGGGCGCAAAAAAGCTTCTCTTGCTCGACGAGAGCGGAGAGACGAAAAGCTTCACGTCCCCCGGCAGACTGATTTATGCCTGCCTCGGCGAAGAAGGCGCCGTGCTTTGCACGGAGAAGGCGGGCTGCGCCGCCTGCGTCACGGTGCTTGACACGGATTTTTCGGCAGTGTACAAATGGTACAGCGCAGAAAATGCCGTTTTTATGGCGACGCTCTCGCCCGACGGCGGGACGCTTGCCGTAGTGCGGGACGACGCCGTGCTTTTCATCTCGACGGAAACGGGTAAGACGCTCGCAAAAAACGAGGGCGTCGGGCAGCCGAGCGGGGCGCAGTGGTTCGGAGACGATGCGTTGTGCCTTGTGACCGAGTCGGCGGCGTATATCTCGGACACATCGGGCGACACTGATAAGTATGACTACGGCGACAGGGCACTCGGACTTTTCGCCTTTACGCCCGACGGGGTCGTGCTTGAGCTGCGGCGTCACACAAGCGGCGGCGACGGGCAGCTTTTGAGCCTTGACGCAAGCCTCAAAAAGTGCGCTGTGGAGGAAACGAGGATGCTCGTTTCGCTTGCGGCAAATGACGGGGAAGTGCTTGCGCTCGACCGTGACACGGCAAGGCTTTACGGCAAGAATCTTAAGCTCAAGAACACGGCGGAGCTAAACGCCGGCATAACGGGACTGTGCTGCGGAGACAGTGCGGTCATAATTCAGAACACACACGCAGACCTATGGTGATGCGTCTATTTATAAAGAGAGCCGCTCGGCGGCAGATTGGAGTAGATCATGCAGAAAAGACTTTGCTCACGATGCGGAAAGAATATTGCGATCGTGTTTATTACGAAGATCGAAAACGGCGAAACAAAGAACGAAGGACTTTGCTTCAAGTGCGCAAGAGAGCTGCACATAAAGCCCGTTGACGAGTTTATGGACAGAATGGGAATCTCCGACGAGGATCTCGACAATCTGACGGGGGAGATGATGGGTGCGCTCGACGGCATCGAGGAGCTTGCAAGGCTTGACGATACCGACGGTGACGACACAGACGGAGACGACGGCAAAACGGCGACCTTCCCGTTTTTAAACCGGCTTTTCGGCGGTCAGAACGCGGAAAAGTCGGACGATAACGGCGACGGCGGCGCAGCCTCGGAGCGCAGGGAAAGCCCCCGACCCGTTAAGAAAAGCTACCTTGACAGCTATTGCATCAACCTGACGGAGAGGGCAAGAGCCGGAAAGCTCGACAGTATGATAGGGCGCAGGGAGGAGCTGGAGCGGGTCATTCAGATACTCAACCGCCGCCAGAAGAATAACCCCTGTCTCATCGGTGAGCCGGGCGTCGGCAAGACCGCCGTAGCGGAGGGACTTGCGCAGAGGATTGCCTCGGATCAGGTGCCGTTAAAGCTTCGAAACAAGGAGGTCTATCTCCTTGACCTCACCGCCCTTGTAGCGGGAACGCAGTTCAGGGGTCAGTTCGAGAGCCGCATGAAGGGACTTATCGAGGAGATACGTCGTCAGGGCAACGTGATACTCGTCATTGACGAGGTACACAACATCGTCGGCGCAGGCGATGCCGAGGGCAGTATGAACGCCGCAAATATCCTAAAGCCCGCACTTTCGAGGGGCGAGATACAGGTCATCGGCGCCACCACCTTCACCGAATACCGCAAGCACATCGAAAAGGACTCGGCGCTTGAGCGCAGATTCCAGCCTGTGACGATAAACGAGCCGTCCGTTCAGGACAGCATCGAAATACTTAAGGGCATCGCTCACTACTACGAGGACTACCACGGCGTTAAGATCAGCGACGAAATGTGCGCCGAGGCGGTGCGCCTGTCGGAGCGCTATATAACCGACCGCTTCCTGCCCGATAAGGCGATAGACCTCATCGACGAGGCCTGCTCCGACGTGAACCTCAAGGACGAGAGCATAAACCGCCGCATCGAGGCACAGCGTGACCTCGACAACCTGCGCTTTGAGCGTGAGGCGTTGTTGAGCGCAGAGCTGCCGAAGGGCGAGGATGCCGATGAGCAGCTAAACAAGCGCTACGAGCGCATTGCGATACTGCGGGGCAAGGAAATGACCCGTGAAAAGGAGCTGAAAGAGCTTGAGTCTCACGGCAGGCCGGAGCTTACGGTCGATAACCTTGCACGCATAATCGAGCTGTGGACGAAGATTCCCGCAAGCAGCATAAAGGCGGACGAATTCCGCCGCCTTGAGGGACTCGGTGACAGACTCCGTGCGCACATCGTCGGACAGGATGAGGCGATAAAGGCGGTCTGTGCAGCCATTGCAAGGAGCAGAGTGGGGCTTAAGGCAAAGCGCAAGCCCGCAAGCTTCATATTCGTCGGCGGCACCGGCGTCGGCAAGACCGAGCTTGTAAAGCGCCTTGCCGAGGATCTGTTCGATTCGCCGGAGAGCCTTATCAGGCTCGATATGTCCGAATTTATGGAGAAGTTCTCCGTTTCCCGCATCATCGGCTCGCCTCCCGGCTACGTCGGCTACGACGAGGCGGGACAGCTCACCGAGAAGATACGGCGCAAGCCCTACTCGGTCGTGCTGTTTGACGAAATCGAGAAGGCGCATCCCGACGTTTTGAACATCCTGCTTCAGATACTTGACGACGGCAGAATAACCGACGCACAGGGCAGAACCGTGAACTTTGAAAATGCCGTTATTATAATGACCACGAACGCAGGCTCCAATACCGGCAGCGGCTCTTTGGGCTTCGGCGGCAGCGTGAGCGACATGGGGCAGGAGCGTGCCATGAAGGCGCTCAGCGACTTCCTGCGTCCGGAGTTTATAAACCGTGTGGATGAGATCGTGTACTTCAACAAGCTCAGCGAGGACGATTTCCGCCGCATTGCGGGGCTGATGCTCGGCGAGACGAAGGCGGCGATATCCGAAAGCGGCATTGCGCTTACCTGGGACGGCAGCCTCATAGACTACCTTGTCGAAAAGAGCTACTCCGTCAAGTACGGCGCACGCAGCCTTCGCAGAACCATACAAAAGGACGTTGAGGACCCCGTTGCGGCAAGGATAATCGAAAGGCACGGCGAAAACGTCGGACGCATAAGACTCTCCGCCGCCGACGGCAAAGTGAAAATTGAGATCAGAAAACGGTGATAAGCATGAACATTGAGATAATCAGAGGAGATATAACCAAACAGAGCGTCGATGCGATAGTCAACGCCGCAAACTGCTCCCTGCTCGGCGGCGGGGGCGTTGACGGCGCCATACACAGAGCGGCGGGCAAGGAGCTTTTGGAGGAGTGCCGCACCCTCGGCGGCTGCAAGACGGGTGAGGCGAAGATAACAAAGGGCTACAAGCTCCCGGCAAGGTACGTTATCCACACTCCCGGGCCCGTGTGGCACGGCGGCGGCAGACACGAGGCGGAGCTTCTGCGCTCGTGCTACCGCAATTGCCTTGTGCTGGCATCGGAAAACGGCTGCAAGACCGTTGACTTTCCGTCGATATCCACGGGAGTCTACGCCTTTCCGCTCGACAAGGCGGCCCCGATCGCAATAAACGCCATTGCCGAGTACCTCAGCGAGCATCCCGAGATTGAGCGTGTCCGCATGGTCTGCTTTGACGACAGAACGGCACAGCACTACAAAAACGCATTGGAGAAGCTGAAATGAAAAAGATGGTCAGATTCCAGTACAACTCCCCCGTGGCGCTGACCTTTGCGCTGCTGTCATTTGCTGCGCTGATGCTGGAAAGGTACCTCGGCGGGACGAACAGTCTGCTGTTTTCGGTGTACCACTCGTCGCTGTCCGACCTGCTTACATATCCGAGATTCATACTCCATGTACTCGGTCACCCCGACTACAGCAGCTTCATATCGAACATTATGATGATACTGCTGCTTTGTCCCACGCTTGAGCAGCGCTACGGCAGCGGAAACATCTTGGGCGGTATTTTGGTGACGGCGCTCGTGTCGGGACTTATCCACTGGCTGTTTTTCCCCGGTGTGCTTATGGGTGCGTCGGCGGTGGTGTTCATGCTGATAATCATGGCGTCGCTTGCGGGTATGCGCAGCGGCTATATCCCCATCACCTTCATACTCGTTTTGGTGCTGTACATCAGCGGAGAGATAGTCTCCGGCGTGCCGATCGGCGACAATACGGCGCTGCTCACCCGCATTGCGGGCGGTACCGCCGGTGCGGTCATAGGTATGAGACGATGAGGGACAGGCTTCTTGTATCCGCCTGCCTTTTGGGGCTTTGCTGCAAATACGACGGCGGCAGCAACCGTCTGCCGGACGATAAGCTGCGCTTTCTCTGCGAAAGCTACGAGCTTATCCCCGTCTGCCCGGAGGCGTACGGCGGTCTTACGACGCCGAGAGCGCCGTCGGAAAGACGTGACGAAGGTGTCTTTTCCTCGGAGGGGATGGACGTGACGGAGCAGTTTAAAAAGGGCGCCGAGGCAGCGCTGTACCTTGCCGAGACCTTGGGTATACGCAAGGCGCTGCTTAAAGAAAACAGCCCCTCCTGCGGGAGCGGGACTATATACGACGGCAGCTTTTCGGGAAAGCTCATCCACGGCAACGGCGTTACCGCCGAGCTTTTAAAGGCGCACGGGGTCGAGGTTTCGGGCGAAAGCAGCCTGTGAGAAAGGACTATATCATGAACGTTTTGGAGCGCTTTTTGACTTACGTTTCGTTTCACACGACGTCGAGCGAGAACTCTGCCGCCGTTCCCTCGACGGAGCGGCAGCTCAGGCTTGCAGAGCATCTTGTGAGCGAGCTTAACGCAATCGGACTTGAGCGGGTGACGCTCGATCGCTACGGCAGAGTGTACGCATTTCTGCCCGGCAGTGCCGAGGGTGCAGAGCCGCTGGGCTTTATCGCACACATGGACACATCGCCGGACGCAAGCGGCGAAAACGTGAAGCCCTGCGTAATAAAATACGAGGGCGGCGATGCCGGACACATAAAGCTCTCGGATTTCCCCTCGCTTGGCAAATGCGTAGGCGAGGAGCTTGTGATAACGGACGGAACGACTCTCCTCGGAGCGGACGACAAGGCGGGCATCGCCGAGATTGTGACGGCGGCGGAGCATCTGAAGGCGCACCCGGAGCTTAAACACCGCGGAATGGCGATATGCTTTACTCCCGACGAGGAGATCGGCTGCGGAGCCGATTACTTCGACTTCTCCCGTTTCCCGGCAAAGGCGGCGTATACCGTGGACGGTGGTGAGCTTGGCGAGCTGGAGTACGAAAACTTCAACGCAGCCTCTGCGGTCGTGACCGTACACGGGGTGAACATCCACCCCGGCGAGGCAAAGAACAAGATGAAAAATGCGGTTTTGATGGCGGTCGAATTCGTCTCCCGTATGCCTGCGGCGGAGACTCCGGCGCACACCGAGGGCTACGAGGGCTTTTACCACGTCTCCGATATTGAGGGCAACGAGACGCTTGCCCGTGTCGCAATGATAATCAGAGACCACGACGCCGAAAAGTTCGCGGCGAAAAAGCGCTTTGTCGAGGAGCTGTGCGGCTACCTGAACGGTGTCTACGGCGAGGGAAGCTTTGAGCTGACGATCAAGGACAGCTACTACAACATGAAGGAGAAGATCCTTCCGCACATGGAGCTTGTGCATAATGCGGAGGCGGCGTTCAAAGCCGCCGGCGTCGAGCCGAAGATCGTCCCCATAAGGGGCGGCACCGACGGCGCACGTCTGTCGTATGAGGGACTTCCGTGTCCGAACCTCTCCACCGGCGGCGTCAACTTCCACGGCGTGCATGAGTACATTCCCGTGTCATCTCTCGAAAAAATGGTGCAGGTGATACTTGCTCTCGTAAAGTGCTGAACGGCATAAAAAAGCTCCCGCTTAGAGGCGGGAGCCTTTTTCAGCGTGTCAAAAAAGTCATGCGACTTTTTTGCACGCTTCAAAACACGCCACGTTTTTTGTGAAGCGCTGCTTCACGAAAAACCTCGCTATGCTCGTCAAAAAGCCTGATAACTCAGGCGTTTTTGATGGCTATAATCCAATTTGAGGAGGGACCTTTCTCGCTGCGGCTCGGTCACGGTGCGGCTCTGACATGCCCCCGGCATGTCATTCACTACCGCACCGCCGCTTCGCTACCCCCTCACACTCCCCCTGCTGCGTATTGAATTTTACCTGTTGCGTTTGCTTTTACATAGTTCTTTGACAGTCTGAAAAAAGCTCCCGCTTAGAGGCGGGAGCCTTTTTATGCTTTATGCAAATATGCAAATGTCTCAATGCAAATGTCTCAATGCAAATGTCTCAGTCAGCGCAATGCTCACAGTCGTGAACCTGAGCAAATTTTTCCTTGTCGTACTCGATGCCGTTCTTGTCGTAGTAATTCTTGACGGCGGCCTTGACCGCTTCCTCTGCAAGCACGGAGCAGTGAATCTTGTGGGTGGGCAGACCGTCAAGCGCTTCGACGACCGCCTTGTTGCTCAGCTCAAGCGCTTCCTCAAGGGGCTTGCCCTTGATAAGCTCGGTCGCCATGGAGCTTGTCGCAATGGCGCTGCCGCAGCCGAATGTGTTGAACTTGCAGTCCGTGATGATGCCGTCCTCGATCCGGAGGTACATCTTCATGATGTCGCCGCACTTTGCGTTGCCGACTTCGCCGATGCCGACGTTCTGTGCGTCGTCTATCTTACCCACGTTGCGGGGATTCTGAAAATGATCCATTACCTTATCACTATAGAGTGCCATAATAATTTCCTCCTGTTTTTAATCGTAATTATCAGATGAGATGCTTGCGGGTGCCGTTTTCAAGCTCCTCCCACACGGGGCTGATGCTGCGAAGGTATTCGACGACCGGCGGTACGGACTCGATTATGTGGTCGATCTGCTCCATGGTATTGTACTCGCCGATGGACAGACGCAGGGAGCCGTGTGCGACCTCGTGCGGCAGGCCGATGGACAGCAGCACATGGCTGGGGTCGAGGGAGCCGGAGGTGCAGGCGGAGCCGGAGGATGCGCAGATGCCCTTTGAATCGAGGAGCAGAAGAAGACTCTCGCCCTCGATACCCTCGAAGCACATATTTACGGTGCCGGGAACGTGATGCTCAAGGGAGCCGTTTATCTTGGAATGGGGAATCTTGCTCAGCTCGGCAAAGAGCTTGTCTCTCATGGGGATGATCTTTGCGGTGTTCTCCTCCATGTGTTCGACGCTCTCCTTGAGTGCGGCCGCAAGTGCGACGATGCCGGGGATGTTTTCGGTGCCGGCACGCTTGCCTCGCTCCTGAGCGCCGCCCTCGATGATGTTGAACAGAGGCAGCCCGCGCCTTGCGTAAAGAACGCCGACGCCCTTGGGAGCATGGAACTTGTGACCCGACATGCTGAGCAGGTCGATGTTCATTTCCTTCACGTTCACGGGGATGTGACCCATTGCCTGAACCGCATCGGTATGGAAGGGGATGCCCTTGCTGCGGCACAGCTCACCGATCTCCTTGACGGGCTGGATGGTGCCGATCTCGTTGTTTGCGAACATGATGGTCACGAGTGCTGTATCCTCACGGATGGCAGCTTCAAGATCCTCAAGGCGAACAACGCCGTCCTCGTGGACGTCAAGCAGCGTGACCTCATAGCCCTGCTTTTCGAGAGCCTTGAGGGTATGCAGCACGGCATGATGCTCAAACTTGGTGGAAATGATGTGCTTCCTGCCCTTGAGCGCACCGAACTTTGCCATGGAGACTATGGCCTGATTGTCGGCCTCGGAACCGCCGGAGGTGAAGTAGATCTCTCTCGGCTCCGCACCGATGATGGAGGCAACGGTCTCTCTGGCTTCCTCGAGAGCCTCCTTTGCCTTCTGACCGAAGGCATACAGGCTGGAGGGGTTGCCGTAGTGCTCGGTGAGATAGGGGATCATTGCATCAAATGCGGTCTTGCTGACTGCGGTCGTTGCGGCGTTATCTGCATAAACGAACATTTTCATCTTCCTTTCGAATATATCCTATTAAATTCGTGGGTGATTATAGCACCCTACGTTGAGTTAGTCAACAGGTTTCCATTTTGCGCCCGTGAGAAGATCTTCAAGGCTCACGGTGTCGAGATAAGCGTTTGTGATATCGTCAAGCTCCTTCCACATCGGGATGGTCAGACAGGCGCCGGAGCGGTCGCAATTGACCGATCCCTCCTTGATGCAGGCAACGGGAGCGAGGTTGTCCTCGATGCAGCGGAGAATCTCCCCGACGGAGTAGTCGGCAGGCGCACGGTTAAGCTTATAGCCGCCCTCCTTGCCCCTTGTCGAATCGACAAGCTCGGCCTTTTTGAGATTGCCGACAATCATTTCAAGGTACTTCATCGAAAGACTCAAACGGTCGGACACGGTTTTAAGGGAAATATAACCGTCCTCGGAGTGTTGGGCGAGGTCGATCATAATGCGCAGCGCATAGCGTCCCTTACTTGTAACATTCAAAGTATCACCCCCCCAAATTCCTACTGTTTTTCTGGTGAATTTAATATACCACAATTTTAATGGGGATTAAAGCGCCTGCGCAACATTTGCTGTGCATTTTTTGCACAACAAAAAAAGAAAAAAGACTTTACTTTAGCGAATTACCGTGATATTATGGCAGCGTGATAATTCAATAAACAAGGAGAGGACACAACAATGAAAAAGCTTATTGCACTGCTGCTTGCGGTGATATCTGTTTTTGCGCTCTGCGCCTGCGGCTCCGTCGAGCAGGACAACGGCAAGGCGGCGGGAGTCATTACCGAGGACGATCTCAATAAGGACTTTGTACTCAAGGTCGGCTTCGATGCGGAATTTCCCCCTTACGGCTACCTTGCCGACAACGGTGAGTACGACGGTTACGACCTTGCTGTCGCAAAGGAGCTGTGCGACCGTCTCGGCTGGGGCTTTGAGGCGGTACCCATCAAGTGGTCGGCAAAGGACAAGGAGCTTGAGGCGGGCAACATAAACTGCATCTGGAACGGCTTTACCTACACCGGCAAGGAGGACGACTACACATGGTCTGAGCCTTACGCCGACAACGACATCGTCGTCGTGGTGAAGGCGGACTCCGGCATCACCTCACTTTCCGACCTTGCGGGCAAGAGCCTCATGGTGCAGGCAAGCTCTTCGGCGGCTCAGGCGGTCGAGGACAACAAGGAATTCAAGGCATCGCTCAAGGAAGTGGTCGAGCTTTCCGACTACAGCCTCGGCTTCCTCGACCTTGACAACGGCACCGTTGCGGCAGTCGCCGCCGACTACGGCGTTGCGGCCGCGAGGATAAACGAAAAGTCCGACGAGTATGTGATACTCTCCGAGACGGTTTCGCACGAGCAGTATGCGGTCGGCTTCCTCAAGGGCAATACCGCACTGAGGGATGCCGTGAATGCGGAGCTTCTCAAGATGGCGGAGGACGGCACTCTGCTTGAGATAGCGCAGTCCTCCGACTATGTGGAGCGGGGACTTGTCATCGACAAGCTGATACTTATAAACAAATAAGCAACAAGCCGCCCAAGGGGTGCAACATAGGGATGAGTTGCACCCCTTGGGCGGCTTGATTTTTGAGGTGAACAATGGAATTTCAAACCGTACTCTCGGAGCTTGTCAAATGCTTCGGAACGACACTTGCGATATTTCTGCTGACACTTATCGGCTCGCTGCCGCTGGGGCTTTTGGTCTGCTTCGGACGGCGCTCGAAAAACGGTGTTTTGCGCAACGTAACCAAGGCGTATATATCAATAATGAGGGGAACGCCGCTCATGCTCCAGCTGTGGGTCGTGTTCTTCGGGCTTCCGATGCTTCTCAACTGGTTCTTCGGACTTTTCGGGCTGCGCTACATTGCGGATTCGCAATGGCGCTTTACAGCGGCAATAATTGCGTTTATAATAAACTACGCCGCATATTTTGCGGAGATATACCGCTCCGGTATCGAGTGCATCCCCAAGGGGCAGTACGAGGCGGCAAACGTGCTGGGCTACGGCAGAGCGCAGACCTTTGTGAAGATCATTCTGCCGCAGATGGTGAAGAACGTCATGCCGTCCGTCACAAACGAGGTCATAACGCTCGTGAAGGACACTTCGCTGTGCTACTCCATCGGACTGGTCGAGATGTTCACGAGGGCGACGCAGATTGCAAACAGCAGCTCGGACACCTTCTTTGTCGCATTCATGACCGCCGGCGTCATGTACTATATATTTAACTTTGTCGTTGCGTGGCTTATGGAGCGCTGCGAAAAGGCAATGGCATATTACGGCTGAGAGGTGCGGACATGATACTTGAAATGAACGACATCCGCAAAAGCTTCGGCGGACTTGAGGTGCTGCGGGGCATCGACATAAGTGTGAGTAAAGGAGAAACGGTGTCCGTCATCGGCCCCTCCGGCTCCGGCAAATCGACGCTCCTGCGCTGTGCGACCTTTTTGGAGACGGCGGACTCCGGAGAGATAAAATACATGGGCAACAAAGCCGCATGGACGGACGAGACGGGGAAAATGAAGTACGTTTCGTCGGCAGAGCTTAAAAAATTCAAGAGCTGCTTCGGACTGGTGTTCCAGCAGTTCAACCTCTTTCCGCACTTCACGGTGCTGAAAAACATCATCGACGCACCCGTTTCCGTTCAGAAACGCAGCCGTGACGAGGTGACGGAGGAGGCAATGGCGATACTCGATAAGATGGGGCTTGCGTCCAAGGCAAACGAGTACCCCGGCAGACTTTCCGGCGGACAGCAGCAGCGAGTTGCGATAGCCCGTGCGCTTGCGATGAATCCGGACATCCTCTTTTTCGACGAGCCGACGAGCGCACTTGACCCGGAGCTTACGGGCGAGGTGCTGAAGGTCATTCGTCAGCTTGCCGAGGAGAAGATGACAATGGTGATCGTGACCCACGAGATGGACTTTGCAAGAGCCGTGTCGGATCGGGTTATCTTTATGGACGGCGGCAGCATCGTTGAGCAGGGTAACCCCGACAAGGTGCTGGGTGACCCCGACGAGGAACGCACAAAACGCTTTTTAAGGAACTACAAGAGGTAATGGAATTAAACTGCTACAAGATAAACCCCACCGGGAACGTGACGCTTATAGTCGAAGGGGCAGTCCCCGTAGAGCGGCAGGCGGCGCTTGCGGCGGCGCTTATGAAAAGAGACACGGAGGCGGAGCAGGTCGGCTTTTTGGGAAAGCCGCAGCGCTTCGGCTCCGCTGCCGCATTGCGGATGATGGGCGGAGAATTCTGCGGAAATGCGGCAATATCTGCGGCGGCGCTCGTGATGAACTCCCACGGCGCAAAAGCGGGCGAGAGAGCGAGCGTGCGCCTTGAGATATCGGGCGCAGACGAGCCGCTCAACGTCGAGACGGAAAAGCTTTCCGACGGGCTGTACTCCGGCACGCTCTCGATGCCGCTGCCGACGGCTTGCTTTGACTGCGAGCTTATGAGCTTCGGAGAGCGCACGGTGCTGCCGATGGTGCGCCTGCCGGGGATAAGCCACATTATCGTGCATGATGAGATAGGCGTAGACAAGGCGGAGCGTGTGATTCGTGACTGGTGCAGACAGACGGATTCCGAGGCGCTGGGGCTGATGTTCACGGACGACGAAAACGGGCTTCTGCGACCGCTCGTGTACGTCGAAAAGACGGACAGCCTGGTGTGGGAAAGCTCCTGCGCAAGCGGCAGCGTCGCCGTCTGTGCATACCGGGCGATGAAAAGCGGCATGGCGCAGGAGCTGAAGCTGCGTCAGCCGGGAGGAGTGCTGAGCGTCAGCGCCGACTACTCAAACGGCGTACTTTGGGGCGTGAAGCTCTCCGGCAGAGCGGAGATCGTCGGCAGGTATTCGCTGGAAACCGTCGAAGCCACTTGATTTGCGGCGGAATTTTGAGTATTATGTTTTCAGCAAAAACGAAAGGCGGAGCCGACGTATGATGAAAAAATTAACCGCATTGCTCCTCTCCGTGCTTATGCTTGTGTCACTGTGCGCCTGCAATGGGGACGGGAAATACTGCGTTGTCAAAAGCCTTGACGAGCTGCAATACTCCATCGTTCTCCGCAACGGCGATTCAAGCTATCACTATATAAATGCGGCGCTTCAGGAGCTTGAGAGCGAGGGCAGGATAGACGCTCTTGCGCAGGACTGGTTCGGCGACTCCGACGCCGTGGACTTCCCCTCCGGCAAGAACAGGGTAAAGGATTTCGGATATATCGAGCCGAGGGAGTTCACCATCGGCATTGATCTTGACTCCTTTCCCATGTGCTTTGAGGAAAACGGTGTGTACACCGGCTTTGACGTAGTGCTGGCGCAGGATGTCTGCGACAAGCTCGGTTGGCAGCTCAGAGTGCAGCCGATAAGCACCGAGGACGTGTTTGTGGAGCTTAATTCCGGCAATATCGATTGTGCGTGGGGCGGCATTGCGGCGGACCTTTCTTCCGCCGATTACACTATACTTGCGACCTACATGACCACGGATGCGGTCATAGCAGGGCTTTCCTCCGGCAAGGGAACACTCTCCGGCGGCGTGCTGTATATGAGCTCGGCAAAGACGCTTCAGGAGATCCTTGAAGCAAGCGAACGCAGCAAAAACAAGCTGGGGCAGATAACCCTTGCGCAGGGTACGATGCAGGAGCTGTTTAACTTGATGGCAAACGGCGACTGCGATTTCGTCCTCACCACCGAGGCGGCGGTATATTACAATAACCATCACTGATAAAAGACCTCACGGTATCCCGTGAGGCCTTTTTTATGAAAAAACGGAATGTATGTCCGGAAAATAAATCACAGCAAATTCGTAGGAATTGCTTGACAAGACGTAAAAAGGGGAGTAGTATAACGATATCCAAGCAAAGAAATAGGAATTTGAGAAAAAAGGAGCGATGAGCCGTGAAAAAAATGAACCGTTGTTGTGTCTGTACCTGTACCCGTCGATGTTGTCGCTCCGTGTCCGTATGAAGGCGTAAAGCCGTTTGACCGTGACGACAGCATGTTTGTGCTGTCTTTTTTTATTTTCAAGCTTCAAAATTTCTTTAAAGGAGTAATAATTATGTCTAAGATATACAATTCCGTTGATGAGCTTATCGGACACACCCCACTGCTGCGTCTCACGAATATCGAGGAGAGCGAGAAGCTTTCCGCACGCCTGCTCGTAAAGCTTGAGATGTTCAACCCCGCAGGCTCCGTAAAGGACAGAGTTGCGAAGGCTATGCTTGACGATGCCGAGGCGAAGGGCGTTATAAACAGTGACTCCGTCATAATCGAGCCGACCTCCGGCAACACCGGTATCGGTCTTGCCTCCGTCGGCGCCGCAAGGGGCTACAGAGTGATAATCGTCATGCCCGACAGCATGAGCATAGAGCGCAGACAGCTTATGAAGGCATACGGCGCAGAGCTTGTGCTGACTCCGGGCAAGCTCGGAATGCAGGGCGCAGTCTCGAAGGCACAGGAGCTGCATGAGTCCATCCCCGGCAGCGTCATAGCGGGACAGTTTGTAAATCCCGCAAATCCGGCTGCGCACAGAGCGGGAACGGGTCCCGAGATCTGGGAGGACACCGACGGCGAAGTGGACATTTTCGTCGCAGGTGTCGGTACCGGCGGTACGCTGAGCGGCATCGGCGAGTATCTCAAGAGCCGCAAGCCGGACGTCAAGATCGTTGCCGTTGAGCCGGAGCGTTCGCCCCTGCTCAGCAAGGGTATCGCAGGACCTCACGGCATACAGGGCATCGGCGCAAACTTCGTACCCGATGTTCTCGACCGCAGCGTCATCGACAGCATAATGACCGTGTCGGACGCCGCAGCATATGATATGGTGCGCACCCTCGGCAAGACCGAAGGCGTGCTTGCCGGAATCAGCTCCGGCGCAGCTCTTTCTGCGGCGATAGCGCTCGCAAGGGAGCCGGGAAACGAAGGAAAAACGATAGTTGCTCTCCTGCCGGACACCGGTGAGCGCTACCTGAGCAGTCCGGTTTTTGCGGAGTGATATTATGTTTAAAGATATAAAGGAAACGATAGACGCATACATCGCCAGAGACCCGGCGGCACAGAGCGCACTTGAGGTGCTGCTGCTGTACCCCGGCGTCAAGGCGGTGCAGAGCCACAGAAGGGCGCACTGGTTTTACGAGCATGACATGAAGTTTATTGCCCGCTTCATCTCGCAGATGAGCCGCCGACGTACCGGGATAGAGATACACCCCGGCGCAAAGATCGGCAAGCGCCTTGTCATTGACCACGGCATGGGCATCGTGATAGGCGAGACTGCGGAGATAGGCGACGACTGCCTCATATACCACGGTGTCACCCTCGGCGGCACCGGCAAGGACAGCGGCAAGCGCCATCCGACGATAGGCAACAACGTGCTTATCGGCACGGGCGCAAAGGTCCTCGGACCGTTCAAGGTCGGGGACAACAGCCGAATCGCCGCAAACTCGGTTGTCCTCGGTGAGATACCGCCCGACAGCACGGCGGTCGGCGTACCCGCACGGGTCGTAAAGATTGCAGGCGAGAAGGTGGACTACGCATCCGAGGTCGATCAGGTCAGTGTATCCGACCCCGTGGCGGAGGAGCTTGGCGCCATAAATCGTATTCTTTCGGAGATAAACAAAAAGCTCGACAGAGCGGAATAAGAAAAAAGCAATGCTTCATCGAAGCATTGCTTTTTTCTTATTCTGTATTTCATCACTCGGTGCGCAGGGCCACGACAGGGTCCTTGTTCGCCGCAACCTTGGAGGGAATGAGACCCGCAACGACCGTCAGCACCATGCTGATAAGAACGAGTATTGCCGCCGAGGATACGGGAAGCACGGCGTTTATGCTGTTTATTCCCGTGAGCGAATGGACGATCGCATTAATCGGGATGCACAGCAGCACGGTGACGAGGATGCCGATAAGTCCCGCACCGAAGCCCACGATGATCGTTTCGGCGTTAAAGACACGGGAAATGTCCTTCTTCGACGCACCGATCGCTCTGAGTATGCCGATCTCCTTCGTGCGCTCAAGCACGCTGATGTAGGTGATGATGCCGATCATTATGCTCGACACGATGAGAGAGATGGCGACGAAGGCGATGAGAACGTAGGAGATAACGTCGATAATGGTGGTGACGGAGCTCATAATGAGCGCAACGTAGTCGGTGTAGCTTATGCGATCCTTTTCGTCAACGCCGTCGTTATAATCCTCGATTATCTCGGCGACGGCGTCCTTGTCCGCAAAGGTTGAGACGTATATGTTGATGATGTCGGGGGAGTCGAGATCCACATAGCCGAGGGTCTTGAGATTGTCCTCGTAGGTGGACTCGGAGAAGGTCTCCGGCATGAAGTTTTCGTATATGAGCTTTAGGTCGGATGCCGTGAAGTAGCACTTGTCAAACGCAGCCGCCAGCTCAGATGCCGAGAGCGAGGAAAGGCTCTGCTTTATCTGCTCGGAGTAGGCCTTGGATATTTCGGCGGACATCATCTCACGCATATAGGCAAAGAGAGTCTCGTCGTCCATGGCGTCAACGATATCCATGTACTCCGGATAGCTCTCCGTGACGAGCTCTTCGATGTCGTCACGGGTGACGCCGTTAAGCTGCTCATCAAGCACGGAGTCGATGTAGACCTGCGGAGCGACGGCGGAGAACTCGGTGTACAGCGATGCCTTCTTCTCTGTGTCGAGCGTTTCAAAGTACGCCTCGACTGCGGTCTGTATCTCCTCGTCGCTCAGAGCTTCGTTATCACCCTTGAAGGGCAGTCCCGTGAAAACGTCGGTGTCGGGGTCGCTTAGCTGCTTTTTTACAAGCTCGCTGCCGCTCGTCTGCTCGACAATG
This sequence comes from Oscillospiraceae bacterium, assembly GCA_963625655.1. Taxonomy (GTDB): domain Bacteria; phylum Bacillota; class Clostridia; order Oscillospirales; family Oscillospiraceae; genus F23-B02. Next base: position 36,806 of record CAVFTS010000008.1, on the reverse strand, counting down.
TACTTTGTCAGCTCGTTCGTGTAGCCGATGGCGCCCTGCATCATGCCGGTCACGGCGTCCGAGCTCGGACGCACGACGCCGACGACCTTGATGTCAATGCCGTTCCGGTACAGGGTCTTGAGACCCAGCTCGTCCTCGGTGATGTCCCTGTAGGCACCGGTGACGGGGTCCTGCTGATAGCAGTCGGCGGGGAGAATGAGCTTAAAGGTCTTGCTGCAGATGTCGGCGTAGCTCCAGCTTTCGACCTTTGAATTATCGACCTCCTGACCGCTCATGTAGGCGGCCATTATGCGCACCATCTCGTCGGAAGACTTGAGTCCGAGCGCATAAAGCACGATATCGGAGACCTCGTTGTTCTCGTCAACGATGAGGATGACCTCGTTGTAGCTTTCCGGCCACCTGCCGTACAGTACGTCGTACTGGTTCGTGAGCAGATCGCTCACGGTGCTGCCGTCCTTGCCGGGGAGCATCTCCTGCCAGACGGTGATGCTGCCCTGACTTGAGGAGGACTGAGGCATGGCGCTCATCATACCGCTGTAAGCGTCGTCTGCGGAGCTTTGCGCATCCTCGCCGACGATGCCGGCGCTCATGGAGCGCATGATGTCCATTGCGTCGCTGCGCACGATCTTGCCGTCTGGGTCCTCCGTGAACATGTTCATGGTGAAATTGTAGCTGTACTGTATGGCGGTGACATGGTCTTTAAGCTCGGTCTCTGCGTCGTCGCCCTGCTCCCTGTCGAGGAACTGCTTAAAGTCACGGAGATTGTTGGTGGTGACCTCGGCGTTTGTCATGGCGTCCATCATCTCAAGCATGACGTTATTGGAGTACACCGCATCCTTCTCGTGGGCGTTCTCGTCGTCGCTTGCGTTTATGCCCATGAGCGTCGTCAAAAGCGCACTCATGTCAACGCTTTCCGCCTCGACCGTGATGGGGTAAGCGGAGAGGGTGCTTTCCTGTATCTGAGCGATGTAGTTGTTGACGCCCGTGGAGATCGAGAGAATGAGCGCAATGCCGATGATGCCGATGCTGCCCGCAAATGCGGTCAAAAGCGTGCGCCCCTTCTTGGTCATAAGGTTGTTGAGCGACAGCGAAAGTGCGGTCATGTAGCTCATGACCGTCTTTTTGAAGGCGGGACCGTCGGAGGTCTTTTCCTCGGAGGCGTAGGGCATGGAGTCGTCGGTGATGAGACCGTCCTTCAGGCGGATGACCCTCGACGCATACTCGTTTGCAAGCTCCGGGTTGTGCGTTACCATGATGATGAGCTTACTCTTGCTGACCTCCTTGAGTATCTCCATGATCTGAACGCTCGTCTCGGAATCGAGCGCACCCGTCGGCTCGTCGGCAAGGAGAATGTCGGGGTCGTTTACGAGCGCTCTCGCTATGGCGACACGCTGCATCTGACCGCCGGACATCTGGTTCGGCTTTTTGTAGAGCTGGTCGCCGAGACCGACCTTGCGCAGAGCGTCTATCGCACGCTCACGGCGCTCGGCCTTGCCGACGCCGGACAGCGTGAGCGCAAGCTCAACGTTTGAAAGCACGGTCTGGTGCGGGATGAGGTTGTAGGACTGAAAGATGAAGCCGACGGAGTGGTTGCGGTAGCTGTCCCAGTCACGGTCGGAAAAGTCACGGGTAGACTTGCCGTTTATCACAAGGTCGCCGGAGCTGTACTGGTCAAGACCGCCGATGATATTCAGAAGCGTGGTCTTGCCGCAGCCGGAGTGGCCGAGAATCGCAACGAGCTCGCTCTCCCGAAATTCGAGGTCAATGCCCTTGAGCGCATGGACGACCTCGTCGCCTATGGCGTAGTCCTTGGTAATGCCTTTAAGCCTTAGCATCTGAAAGATCCTTTCAAAAAACAAAGAAAATATGATATTTCATTATCGTCTTTCGCAGGGTCAAAGTCAAGCGGATGAACACATTGTTTACCGATTATCCACAATCTGAGCGCCGAAGCGCCACGCAATAAGTGATTGACAAGGCGGTAGTAATGAGTTAAAATAACAGGGCAATTTGATACGCCTCCGTAGCTCACCCGGATAGAGCGTGCGCCTCCTAAGCGCAAGGTAGTGAGTTCGAGTCTCGCCGGGGGTGCCAAAACCGACAAATCTTATCGCAGATTTGTCGGTTTTACTTTTTCCCGAAAATTTACTACAATTGCCGTAACGTTTTGCGGATTTACGAATCTAATGCATGAAGGGATATTCGCCGTCCGAGGAGCTGATGCAGGAGACCTTTTTCCGTGCGTACATGAATTTTGCCTCCCTTAAAAATCGGGAGAAGGCGCCTGTGTGGCTCTGCCAAAACGCAGTTTCTTATATGCACTTATTTATAAACTCGCCGAGAGTCGGGATGCTTTCGCCTTTTCAATAGTATTTGCAGTCTGCCGTGCGCTCCGAAAGATCATAATTCATTTAAATTTCTCCAAAAAGACGCCTTGACTTTGCGGTCAAGGCGTCTTTAATAAAAGCATATTACACAAGAATCGGGTCAGCCGAAGCATCGTCCGACCCGTCAAGCAGATTCGACATATTCTTCAAACTGATGCCTAAGGTCGAGGTGTTGTGCAGCAGTGCCGATGTGGTGGGCGGAACTATCCCCGCCACGCCCAAAACGATCAGCGACAGATTAAAGCCGACGATGAAGCGGTAGCTTCCGTGGATACGCCGCATGAGCGCTTCGCTGAGACGGCGCAGCGTCACCAGCTCGAAGAGGTCCTCCGAGGCGATGGTGATGTCGGATATCTCCTTTGCGATGGCGGCTCCCGTGGCGATGGCGATGCCCGCATCCGCCTCGGAAAGCGCCGGGGAATCGTTGACGCCGTCGCCGACCATAATGACGGTGTGACCCTTCGACTTTTCCTCACGGATGAAGGACGCCTTGTCCTCAGGCAGGACCTCGGCGTAGAAAGCGTCCACTCCGACCTCTTTTGCGACGGACTCCGCCGTGCGGCGGTTGTCGCCGGTCATCATCACGACGTTCGTAAAGCCGCAGCGGTGAAGCGCCGCAACTGCGTCCCTCGCCTCACGGCGCAGGGGGTCGTGGATACATATCACGGCGGCAAGCTTCCCGTCTATGCACAGATAGAGCTGAGAGTACTCGGTCGGGATGGCGGCAAACATCTCCCGCTCGTCCTCCGGGATAACGCAGCCCTCGTCCTCAAAAACAAAGTGGGCGCTGCCTATAAGCACACGCTTATTCTCCACGGTGCTGGAAATGCCGTGCGCCACGACGTACTGCACCTGCGAGTGGTATTCCTCGTGGGAAAGACCGCAGCGCTTTGCCTCCTCCACAACGGCGTTCGCTATGGAGTGGGGATAGTGTTCCTCAAGGCAGGCGGCAAGGCGAAGCATTTCCTTTTCGTCACGTCCGCCGAAGGGTACGACCCTTGCGACCGTCGGCGTTGCGTGGGTCAGGGTGCCGGTCTTGTCAAAGACTATGGTGTCCGCCTTTGCCACGGTCTCAAGGAAGCGACCGCCCTTGACGGAGATGTTGCAGCCGCTGCCTTCACGCATTGCGGACAGAACCGCAATGGGTATCGCAAGCTTCAGCGCACAGGAGAAGTCGACCATCAGCACCGAAAGCATCTTTGTGACGTTGCGGGTGAGAAGGTAGGTAAGCACCGTACCGCCCAGGGTGTAGGGTACGAGCTTATCCGCCATGCGGGCGGCCTTGTCCTCGGCGGTGGATTTGAGCTTTTCGGACTCCTCTATCATGCGGACGACACGGTCATAGCGACCGCTGCCGGAGATCTTTTCGACGCATATGACGCACTCGCCCTCCTCGGCGACCGTGCCTGCGTAAACGGGACTGCCGGGGCGCTTCGCTACGGGCATGGACTCGCCCGTGAGCGAGGACTGGTTCACCATTGCCTCACCCTCTGCGACCATGCCGTCGAGCGGGATAACTCCGCCGGTGCGAACGACGATGAGGTCGCCGGGCTTTACGTCGGTGATCTTTGTCAGAACCTCGCCGTCGTCCGTTCGAAGCCAAACGTTGTCGACACGCAGGCTCATGGCGGACGCAAGATCGGCAACGGACTTCTTATGCGTCCACTCCTCAAGAATCTCGCCGAGCCGCAGCATGAACATCACGGAGCCGGCGGTCTTAAAATCGCCGCGCAGGATCGACACCGTAACGGCGGTGGCGTCCAAAACGGCAACGGAGAGCTTACCGTGCCACAGAGATGTAAGCCCCTCTTTTATGTACTTCACCGAGCGGATCACGGAGATCGCCGAGGTCAGGGGCAGCGGCAGAAACAGCTTTGATATGCAGCGGCGCATGACGGTCGTCGCAAGCTTATCCTCAAACTCACGGTTCAGCTCACGGGCGGTGTACTCCGGCACAAGGTCTAAGCCTTCCGCCTTGTCAAACGAAAAGCCCGCCAGCGCACGGATGACGTTCTCACGCTCCGAGGAATAAACCACCACCGCATCCTGCGTTCTGTCAAAGACCTTGACCGACTGCACTCCGTCCGTCGACAGCAGGTAGTATTCCAAAACGTCCGCCTGCCGAAGCGTCATCCGGCCGCAGCAAAGGTGTACCCTGAGCCGCCCCGGAATATCGTGTAGGATAGTGCATTTCATGGCTTATTCCGCCTTGCTTTCCTCCGCAGCGCAGTCCTCAACGACCGCTGCCGCTTCTGCGGCATCACGCTTTGCGTTTATCGCCTTTGCTTCTGCGTAGATGTCGTCGGCACCCTCACGGACGGCGGTGACTGCGGTCATAACGCAGTCCCTTGCACGCAGAACCGCAGCGGTCGTGTGCGCATAGACCTTCTTTGCGTCCTTGCTGCCGAGAATTTTAAGACCTGCGGTGCCGAACAGTACGCCTGCCGCAAATAAACCTGTTTTCTTCATGCTCATAATAATTTCCTCCTGTTATGTCCTTAAATTATATCTATATCGGCTTACGCCTCGTTGATTATACGGTGAATGACCTCGGCACAGTGCTTTTCGTCGTAGATGACGGGAACGGGGTAGATGGGGTTTGCTTCCTTGAGCGCCCACTGCACCATCTGCGGAATGTCCTTTTCCTCGATGTTTGCAAAGCCCGTGGGTATGTTCATGCGCTTGTTCATTGCACGGATCTCGGCGATGAACGCCTTTGCCTTCTCCTCGTCGCTGCCGATGGTCTTAACGCCGGTCAGCTCTGCGAGGTGCGCAAGCTTTGCGTAGACCGCAGAGCCGTAGTCCTCAAGCACGATGGGCAGGATGACCGCATTTGCAAGCCCGTGCGGGGTGTTGTACAGACCGCCGAGGGTGTGCGCAATGGCGTGTACGTTACCGACGCCCGCTCTCGTAAACGCAAAGCCCGCCTTGAACGAAGCGACGAGCATTTCCTGACGTGCTTCCATGTCGTTGCCGTCGTTGTAGGCACGCTCAAGGTACTTGAATATTGCGACGGTCGCTTCCTCTGCGAGACGGTTCGTCTCCTTCGTGGTGTTCTTCCGGCAGACGTATGCCTCGACTGCGTGAGTCAGAGCGTCCATGCCGGTGGTGGAGGTGGTCTTGGGCGGGAGGTTGCGAGTGGTTTCGGGGTCCAAGATCGCATACTTCGGGATGAGACAGAGGTCCATTATCGCATACTTGTGATGCGTTTTCTCGTCGGTGATGACCGCTGCTATCGTGGTCTCGGAGCCGGTGCCTGCGGTGGTGGGAACGGCGACAAAGGTGGGCAGCTTGTGCACGACCTTGAACAGACCCGCCATCTTATTGACGGAACGGTTCGGGTGAACGACTCTTGCCGCTGCGCCCTTTGCGGCGTCCATCGGGGAGCCGCCGCCGATCGCAAGGAAGGCGTCGCAGCCGTTTTCAAGGTACATCTTCTGTATCTCGTTTACAACGGTGACGGTGGGGTTTGCGGCAACCTGAGAGTAGTGAACGGCCTCGATGCCGACGGCGTTCAGCGCCTCCATGATGGGGGGAGCGATGGTCTTGCCGACGGTGCGTCCGGTGACGACCATGACCTTTTTGCTGCCGTGTTTTTTGAACAGCTCCGGGATCTTGGAGACGGAGCCTTCGCCGCTGACGGTTATGGGCTTTCTCCAGGGGAGGCAGCGGGCACCGAGGTCAAATACGGTCTGGAAGCTGCGGTAATATGCGTTCTTTAGGTAAGACATACCGAATTCTCCTTGATTGTCGATAATTTTACATATGAATTATATATTCAACGGCAAATAACGTCAAGTGCAAAATTAAGCCGGCGAGAGCAGAATCGCTGTCGGTTTTGACGGGTGGATTTTCACTCGTGCGGCGTTAAATCCCTTTGACAACATGACGCCCATCAAAGCAAAAAAGTCGGAAATAACCGAAAGGGTACGCCGACAGGCGGCGGTGTTTGATTCCTCCTAATGCTTAATCGCTTGACAGATACGCCTAACGGAGTGTAAACTGATATTTAGTAAATACTTTCATTTTGAAAGGAACGGTTCACAAAGATCCGAAGAATGACATGAAGAAAAAGAACGTTTGCATAATAGCCGCTGTTTTGCTCATAGCCCTTGCGGTCGTACTGTATTTCGTGCTGAGAGACGACGGGGAGGCCGTAACGACCTTCGATCCCTCCATGACGGTGGTCGAGGACTCGGCGAAGGGACTGAAGCTTCTCTCGCTCGACACCATTGCGGGCGCCTTCGTTGAGGACGGAAGCGATGACGTATCGGAAAATATATTCACGGCGCTGTTTCAAAATGCCGGAGGAAGCACGCTTCAGCTTGCAAACGCAGTCGTTACGATAAACGGAACGGAGTACCGCTTTGACATTACGACGCTGCCTCCAGGAGCGCAGGTGCGTGTGATGGAGAGGGACAAAAAGCAGATGCCGGAGACCTTTGAGAGCTGCACCCTGAGCGCGGAGAACATCATATGGTTTGACAGTGAGCCGAGCCTGTGCGAGGACAAATTCGAGATCATCGAGCGCAGCGGCGGACTTGTCGTCACCAACATATCGACCGAGACGGTCTCGGCGCCCTTCTATCTGTTCTACAAAAACTACGACGGTGAAATTTACATCGGCGGCATCACATACATGACGACCGTGGAAAAATCCCTTGCGCCGGGCGAAAGCGTTGCGGTCGTTGCGGGACACTTTATGCCGGGCTCGTCGAAGCTCATGTATGTCTATGTTCCGTAAGCGCTTTGATTTTTCCGGGGTGCGCCTGTGCATCTCGGCTCCCTGTGAGCTTGAGGTCACGGATAAGCTCTCTCGCTTTGAAACGGAGCGGGAGGACGATTGCGTGACCGTGCGCCTGAGCTTTGCCGACACCTTGCCGCAGCCGCATGAGGGCGACGGAAGAAGGTATCTTTACAACACCGCACGGGACAAAAATGCCGCACCCTACGCCGCCGTTGAGGACGGGGGAGCGGAGCGGAGCATCCTTGTGTCGGAGGAGTATCGGGAGCTGACGGATGCGGTGAGCGTTCTGAAAACGCTGGACTTAAACCACATACTTTTGGAGAAAAACGCAGTCGTGCTTCACGCTTCGTATATCGAATACGAGGGCGCTGCCGTGTTGTTTTGCGCTCCGAGCGGGACGGGGAAGTCCACGCAGGCGGAGCTGTGGAAAAAGTACCGCAGCGCAAGGATAATAAACGGCGACCGCTGCCTTATCAGGCAGAGCGAGGCGGGCTTTACCGCCGGAGGCATATACTACTCCGGCACCTCGGAATATTGCGAAAACCGAACGCTGCCGATAAAGGCGATCGTCCTGCTGCGCAAGGCACGGGAGAACAGCATCGAGCCGATAGGAGGCATCACGGCGTTTCGGAGCATATTCAGGGAATGCGCCCACAAGACGGCTTACCCCGACGATCCGGCTTTGGCGGCGATGCTCATATCCGAGCTTGTAAAGACCGTTCCCACGGTGCGACTGTCCTGCCTGCCGGACGAGGGTGCGGTATGCACTCTTGAGGAATATCTGCGGAGAATATGATATGGAATCACAATACGTTGAATCGAGAATAAGCCGCCACCTGCATTACCGTGCAAAGGCCGCGGGAATGCCGCTGTCCGGCACATTTGAGCTTACGCCGTGCTGCAATCTGAGCTGCAAGATGTGCTATGTCAGAAAGAGCATGGGTGAGGTGCGGGCCGAGGGCGGACTGATGAGCGCCGAGGAATGGATAGAGCTTGGCAGAAAAGCACGGGACAGGGGTATGCTGTACCTGCTGCTAACCGGCGGCGAGCCGCTCTCCAGACCCGACTTTCGGGAAATCTACACCGCTCTGCGCAGGCTGGGGCTTGTCGTTTCCATAAACACGAACGGAACGCTCATTGACGACGAAATGGTCGAGTTCTTTGCCGCCGACCCTCCGTCGAAGATAAATATGTCGCTGTACGGCAGCAGCCGTGAGACCTACAAAGAGCTGTGCGGAGTGCCGGAGGCTTTTGACCGGGCGATGCACGCCGTCGAAAAGCTCCGCAGCCGAGGCATAACCGTCAAAATAAACTACAGCGTCACACGCTATAACCTTCCCGATTTCGACGGAATATTCGCAGCCGCCGAGGAAAACGGCTGTCACGTTCAGCTGGCGTCGTATATGTTCCCGCCGCTGCGCCGTGACGAGAGCAGCGTCGGACAAAACGACAGACTGACGCCGGAGGAATCAGCCGCCGTCTCGCTTTACGCCGAGAAGCGCCGCATGAGCGAGGAGGAATACCTTGACCGCTGCCGTGCGAGAGCGGAAAAGTGCGGCGGCATCGACTGCGACGAGTGTCGGGACGAGCCGTCGGAGCATATCGGATGCCGTGCGGGCAGCACTGCGTTTTGGATAGATTGGAGCGGCGGTATGAGCGCCTGCGGAATGATGCCGCTCACGGCGGCAAACGTCCGTGAGGTCGGCTTTGACGCGGCGTGGGCAGCGGTGAGGAGCGCAACGCAAAAGATACTGCTGCCGCCTAAATGCACCGCCTGCGCAAGCCGTGACGTGTGCATGATGTGCGCCGCCTCCTGCTACTGCGAGACGGGCTGCTTCTCAAAGGAGCCGAAGTACCTGTGCCGCAGAACGGAGGAGCTTGTAAGACTCAGCGCCGAGGAGATCGAAAAAGGAGAGAAGAAAAATGAGAGCAAATCCTGAATTTATATCGAGGGATATAGCGGGGGAGACCGTGCTTGTTCCCGTCGGCACGGCGGCAAAACGCTGCGGCGGACTTATAGCCTGCAACGAGGTCGGCTCTTTTATCTGGCACCGCCTTGAAAACGAGTGCGGTATGGAGGAGCTTTGCAACGCCGTTCTTGCGGAGTTCGAGGTATCGCCTGAGACTGCGGCGGCGGACACAAAGGAGTTTGTCGGAAGGCTCAAGGAGCTCGGAGCGATAATCTGAAATAGCAAAAACGTCCGAACACTCCGGCGTTCGGACGTTTTGCTTTATCGTTTTCAAAGTGTAATGAAACATCCCGCCGAAAGCTTCGGCGGGATGTGAATATTTCGCTTATTTGAACAGCTCTACGGGAATCTGACTTACTAAGTTCTCCTGACCTGCGGCGTTGTGGTGGATGCCGTCGGGAGTCTGATCGGAGATCAGAGCGTAGGCATCGTCGGCGCTGTGCATTGCACTGAGGTCAATGTAACCGTCGGCGGGGCAGGCGTCGCTGCTAAGCCACTCATTGAGCCGGAGACGGATGGCGTCGATCTCCTCGGTCCACTGAACGTCGTCGCCTCTGCCGAACACGTTGCGGGTGTAGCCCTTCCACGGGGTGATTTCGCAGAAGTAGATCTCAACGCCCTGAGCGTGTGCCATATCGATAAGCTGCTGATAGCCTGCTACCATCTCCTCAAAGGTGACGGGAGTGAGCTTGTCGGCCTTGGAAGCGCAGTAGGGGTGAATGATGTCGTTTGCGCCGAGCTTTACGATGACGTACTTAACGCCGTCCTGAGACAGAACGTCTTTCCGGAAACGGTCAACGCCCGCCTCGCCGAGGAGGTTTGCGGCGGCGCCCACGCCGTTCGCAATGAGGCGGTTGCCCTTGATGGCTTCCTGAGTTACGCTGACGTTATTTATGCCGTTTGCACGCAGCTTTGCGGCAAGCAGACGGGGGATCTCGTTTGCGAGGGTGGAGTCGCCGAAGAATACGCAGACGTCGGTGTCATTTGAAGCCAGAACGTCCATTCCGATGAGTGCGGGGATGATCTCATAGGAGCCGGAGTCGGCTTCGTACTTGAGCTTTACGCCGGTGAGCATATTGTTGATGCGGGTCTGATTGCCGACGGCGACATAGGAGTCGGCGCCGATAAGACCGATGGTGCGCATGACGTTGATGCCTCTGTAGTATGCGGTGACTGCGAGGCTCTCACCTGCGGTGACGTTGATCGCAACGGGATCGGAGGTGATGACCTGGCCGGCGGGGATGGTCACACGGGTCTTGCCGCCGAAGGTAACGGATACACGGGTGCTGCCGTCAACCTTCTTATGGTTGTCGGTGTCGGCCTTTGCGACGTTGCAGGCGGAAATCGTGAGGGGAAGATTGCCGAACTCGTTGGAGAAGGTGAGGCGAACTGCGGAGCCGCTTGCCGTGGGCTGAATGACAACACGGGAAGTGACGAGGGATACGGGAATGCCGAGCTTGTCCAGCACGCCGAGATCGTTGAGGCTTGCGCTTACGGGGCTGGTACTCCATGCGCTGACCCATTTGCCGTCCTCGTTGACGGTCGAGGTTTTATTTTTCTTGAAGAAACCCGCATCTGCGGTAGTGGGGATAAGCGTGACAACAAAAAGCAAAACAAGCGTCAGGCTTATAAGTTTTTTAACTTTTTTCATATTTCCTCCAAAGCTTTAAATGTTAAAAAAGACTTCGGGTAAAATAATAAATTGCTGTAAACAAATTGTCAATAATTTATTTCAAAAAAATTTAAAATTTGCGCAATTTTTTGGAGGAAGTGTGAAATTTTCATGTACAGATTGAATTTTACCCCGCCAAGGTGTATAATCTTCACAAATTCTCCGTTCGGGAGGTTCTTATGAGCGAAGAAAACAAAAGGGACGCCGCCGTCTCCGAAGGCAAGGCATCCGACACTCAAAAAACTTCAAAGGGCAAAAAAACGGCTCTTATTATAATTTCGGTTATAGTCGGGCTTCTGCTGATTCTGGTCGCAGCGTTCTTTATACTCAGAGAGATAGGCAAGAGCAGCATGACGAGCGACGGCAGCTCCGTCGATTTTTCAAATGTCGGCAGTGCCGAGCTTACAGATGAGGGCTATGTCCGCTACAACGGAAAGCTGTATAAATATAATGATGAGATAAGCTGCATCCTGCTCATGGGTGTCGATGACTACGAAAAGGGCGACGGATCAGAGCCGCATCAGACGGATGTGAATGTCCTTGCCGTGCTTGATCCCGTGAACGAGAAGATCAGCCTTATCGCAATTTCCAGAGACGCAATGTGCAACATGGAGGTATATGACGTCGACACGGGTGAGCTTGAGGGCATGGCGAAGGCACAGCTTGCGCTTGCGTACAGCTACGGCGGAGGAGGAGAAAAAAGCTGTGAGCTTACGGTCAATGCGGTGTCTGACCTGTTTTTCGGCATTGAGATCCCGGCGTATGCCTCCATATATCTTGACGGCCTGAGCGAGATTGTCGACAGCGTGGGCGGCGTTGACGTGACGCCTGCGACCAGCTTCGGCAGATTCACCGAGGGAGAGACGGTGCGCTTAAATGGCGACCTTACCGAGGCGTACATCAGACCGAGAGAGAAAACGCTTCAGGGCAACAGCGAGCGTATGCAGCGCCAGAACCAGCTCCTTCGGGGACTTGTGCAGAAGGCGCTTAGCGTTGCGAGGACCGACCCCACGCAGATAATCGACATATACGGCAGCGTGAGCGACAACGTCGAAACGAGTCTCGGTCTTGCCATGATGGTGTACCTTGCGGACGCCGCAGCCGACATGAGCTTTGACGGCAATATCTACACAGTGGAGGGCGAAGCCGTTATGGGAAAGCAGCAGCATGCGGAGTTTTATGTCGACGAGGATGCACTTTTTGAACTTGTGCTGGACATATTTTACATTCCCGTCAAAGAGTGAAGCGTATATTTGTGAAAAGTGTATAATTGCATTTTGACGTAATGTAGTGTATCATTGTCATGTAATATAGTATTTTTATTATTGAGATTATGTATAATGGAGGAATCCAAATGAAAAAGCTTGTAAGCATCCTTTTGATTCTTGTTTTAGTATTCTCTCTGAGCTGCGTTGCTTTTGCGGATAACGATAGTGTAATAAGCCCCGAACACGACAATACCGATCCTGATAAAGACAATCCCGCTCCCGGTCCTCAGACCGGCGACACCGGTGCGATCTACTGGGTCATTGCAGCCGCCGTGCTGGCACTGGGTACTGCGGTTTTCTGCGGTCGCAAGCTCATCGTAAACAAGTAATTTGATCGAAGCAAAAAACTCCATGGCTGCGATAAGGCTTGCCGTGGAGTTTTTTGCGTTTTGAGGACTAAGATGGAAAATAAGAAAAAAAGCAAAAAGCTCCCATATGCGATTCTGCTTGCGGTTGCACTCCTGGTGCTGGCTTTTTGCGCATGGTATATAATAAGTTACATCGTCGCCGAGAACACGGGGAGCAGGATCAGCAAGAACGGTCCCGGCGAAAACGTTAATACAGACATACACGCAGCGTCGGTCGAGAACCCCGTTGACTTTGCGGAGCTCAATGAGATAAACCCCGACATATACGCATGGATCTGCGTTCCGGGAACGAATATCAGCTATCCGGTGCTTCAGCGTGAGGGGGACGACGATTATTACATTCGCCGTGCCGAGGACGGCTCCCACTACACCGGCGGCTGTATCTTCAGCGAGGACATAAACAGGAGAGACTTCACCGATACGGTGACGGTGCTGTACGGGCATAACCTCAACTCCGGTAAAATGTTTGCGCAGCTGAACCGCTTTGCCGACGCAAACTTCTTCGAGAAAACGAGGTACATTGTCGTGTACACTCAGGATAAGGAGCTTATCTACGAGATATTTGCCGCAACGCCGTATTCGTATGCGCACATACTGAAAAACTTCGACATGGACAGCACCGAGGGCTTTTACAATTTCTTCGGAAGCGTTATGTATAAGAAGAACGTGAAGGCAAATTATCTTGACGACTACACGCTCAGCTTTTCGCAGGACAGGGTGCTTATCCTCTCGACCTGCCTTCAGGGGAACAATCATCAGCGCTACCTCGTGATGGGCAGGCTGATCGCCGATATTCCCTGCGAATAAAAGTGTTGACAAAAGTCGTTTGAGAGAATAATATTGTCACATAGCACATAGGGGGGCTGGGTTTTCCCGGCTGAGACGGAGGTAATTGAACCTCTGCCACCCTTGAACCTGATCCGGGTAATGCCGGCGTAGGAAACGAAAATTTATACTCAATCGTTTTCCTATGACCGCATTGCTGAGCAATGCGGTTTTCTTTTTAAGGAGGAGAAACAACAATGAACAAATCACATCTCAAGCTCCGTGCCTTGTGCGAGGGCGCAATTTTCATTGCGCTTGCGGTCGTTTTGAGCCTTCTGCCCGTGTACAAAATGCCTAACGGCGGCTCGTTTGACCTTGCCATGCTGCCTATCTTCGTGTTCTGCGCACGTTGGGGCTTCGGCCCGGCAATGATTGCAAGCACGGTTTACGGCATACTGCAAATGCTCATCGAGGGCGGCATCGCCATCAGCTGGCAGTCGATGCTGGGTGACTTTATCGTAGCCTATGCCGTCCTCGGCGTTGCGGGACTGTTCAGCAAAATGAAGGGCGGATTTTTCGTCGGCACCGTGGTCGGATGCGTCGCAAGATTTCTCGTACACTATGTGGTCGGAGCAACCGTTTGGGCGGAATATATGCCGGAGACCTTCTTCGATATGACCATGACGACTCCGTGGTTCTACTCGGCGCTGTATAACGGCAGCTATATGCTGGTTGACATGGTGCTGTGCCTTGCGATCGGAGCACTGCTGTGGGTGCCGCTCGGAAAGTACATTCGCGGAGAAGATCTGAAAACCGCATAAAAAACTGTTGACACCGAGAGGACTGTCAGTATATAATAAGCTTCCGATGCTTTGAGCATCGGAAGCTTATTCATTGTCAACTGCTTCGGCGCTTTAGCGCCGATGTTGAGTATTAAATCTGAAAGGAGTGCAGAGATATGCTTCGTACTTATCAGCCCAAGAAGCGCCAGCGCAAGAAAGAGCACGGCTTCCGCAAGAGAATGGCAACCGCAAACGGCCGCAAGGTCCTCGCCCGCCGCAGAGCAAAGGGCAGAGCAAAGCTCAGCGCCTGATCGGAACCGTTGATCGGAAATGCGAAAAATCAATATTTTTAGGGCGGAGCGATCCGCCCTTTAGGTGTTTGTGCATTTCCGCATCTTGACGTTTATCGGGGTGAAAAATTTGGACGCAAGAGTCAGTCTCAAAAAGAATTTCGAGTTCCGGCGGCTGTATACAAAGGGCAAAAGCGCCGTGACGCCGTTTGTCGTCGTGTATTGTCGGCGAAACGGACAAGGCTGCAACCGCCTTGGCTATACGGTATCGACAAAGCTCGGCAAGGCCGTGGTGAGAAACCGTGTGCGCCGGCGCCTGCGTGAGATATACCGTCTCAATGCGCACAGCCTCAAAAGCGGCTATGATATAGTTATAGTTGCGAGGGGGCGCTGCGTTAACGGCGATTATCACAGAATGGAGTCGGCGTTTTTGAAGGCGTGCTCCGAACTCGGACTTACAATTGAAAAGGAGACGGTATGAAAAAGCTCCTTATTGCCGCGGTGCGTTTTTATCAGCGGAACATTTCACCGCTTCGCCCGCCCTGCTGCCGATTCAGCCCGACCTGCTCCCGGTACGCACTTGAGGCGCTGGAGAAGTACGGCGCTTTAAAAGGCGGCTGGCTCGCCCTTAAACGGATTTCAAGATGCCATCCTTTCCACATCAGGAAGCAAAACTATTTCGACCCCGTACCGTGACGGGGAATACTGTCAAGGAGTAACCGAATGGGATTTTGGGATTATGTAGTTTGGCCCTTTGCCAGACTGCTTGAGCTTCTGTACAACCAGACTCATAATTACGGCATAGCCGTAATCCTGTTTGCGTTCGTGGTCAACCTTATTCTGCTGCCCTTCATGGCAAAGAGTAAGAAGAGCATGATGCGCACTACCCGCTTCCAGCCCCGCTTAAAGGAGCTGGAGGAGCGCCATAAGGGAAATCAGCAGAAGTACCAGGAAGAGGTCATGAAGCTTTACCGTGAGGAAAAGATAAGCCCCATGTCCGGCTGCCTGTGGTCGCTGCTGCCGTTCCCGATCCTGATAGCGCTGTACAGCGTTATCCGTCAGCCCCTTGAGCGCATGATGGGACTCAGCGAGAGTCAGGTCAGCGAAATTACCAAGTGGGTAACGAAAAACCTCAACTTCAGCGCCGACGGCTGGGGTTCCTATAAGGAGATCGGTATATCCGACGCCATCCACAATAACTGGGACAAGGTCATGGACGCACTCGGCAATTACGGCGGGAAGCTTATGGACCTCGATTACAGCTTCCTCGGCATAAACCTCGGAGAAATTCCCGACTTTGCAATTTGGAATTACTTTGACAAGGGTTCCGACGTGCTGCTGCCCGCTATCGGACTGTTTCTCATCCCGGTTATCGCAGCCTTCCTTTCATGGGCTTCCATGAAGGTCAGCCAGTGGAACAATCCGCAGCCTGCAATGGGCAACGCCGCAAGCTCCATGAAGGTAATGAACCTCATGATGCCCATAATGTCCATCTGGATCTGCTTTGTTATGCCTGCGGCACTGGGTGTTTACTGGATCGCAAACAGCATCTTCGGCATTGCGAGAGACTTTGTCCTCACCAAGCACTATAAGAAGAAGCTGGACGCAGAGGATGCGGAGCGCCTTGCCCGTGAAAAGGAAAAGGCGGACGAGATCGAGCGCCGCCGTCTTGAGACGGAGAAGCTCCGTGCCGAGGGTGCGACCACCCGCAATAAGAACAGCAGCAAGAAAAATGTCCAGGCTCAGCAGAAGCAGGCTCAGGAAGAGCGCCGTGCAGCCGCAGAGAAAGCGGAGCGTTCCGCAAAGCGCAGCCGCATGGGCGTGGAGGAAACGGAGGTAAGTCCCTCGCAGGTCGGCAATCGCCGCTACGCAAGGGGGCGTGCCTATGACCCCGACCGCTTCGGCACCGCATCCGTACAGGAGACCGATGAGACGGAGCGCATCCCGGAGCTGGACGAGACAGAAGAAAACACCGAAGCATAATACTGGAGAATGATAATATGATAAAGTCTTTGGAAATGCGAGGACGCACCGAAGATGAAGCTATCGCCGCAGCTTTGAAGGAGCTGGGACTTGACCGTGACGACGTTTCCGTTCAGGTCGTCGAAAGGGCAAAGTCCGGTTTCCTTGGCATCGGCGCTTCACCGGCGGTGATCCGAGTTGAATACGAAGCACCCGACGAGCCTGTCGAGGAGGTCGAAAAGACCGAAGCGGCAGCACCCGTTGCAGCTTCGACCCCCGCAGCGGACGAGCCTGCGGAGGAATGTGCGGACTACAAAGCGATCAGAAGCTTCCTTTCCGGACTGCTTGAGCGCATGGGAACCGAAGCCAAGATCGAGATAAGCCCCCGTGACAAGGGTGTCAACGTCAACCTTTCCGGCCCGAACATGGGTGCGGTCATAGGTCGCCGTGGCGAGACCCTCGATGCGATACAGCATCTTACGAACTACGTTGTGAACCGCAGCAGCGAAAAACATATGCACATCAGCGTCGATGCCGAGAGCTACCGTGCAAAGCGTGAGGAGTCTCTCGTGCGTCTTGCGGAGAAGATGGCTGCAAAGGTCATCAGATATAAGCGCAGCATGGCTCTTGAGCCGATGAATTCCTACGAGCGCCACATTATTCACACCGCCCTTCAGAATTACGAGGGCGTAAGCACCAGCTCCACCGGCACAGAGCCTAACCGCCGTGTCGTCGTGTCCTACGACAGACCGCAGCAGCAGAACGGCGGAAACAAGCCGCAGAGCCGTGAGTGGGCATAAAAATCAACTGTGAGGTAATGAAAAAATGACATTTGATAAGATTCGTGAGCTTCTTGCACAGCAGTTTGAAGTATCCGCCGACAGCATCTCTATGGAAACCAATATCGTTGATGACCTCGGAGGCGATTCCCTTGACGTCGTTGATCTTATAATGTCCGTCGAGGAAGAGTTCGGCATCTCCATTTCCGACGAGGACGCCGTTGAGCTGTCCACGGTCGGAAAGATCGTTGAGTATATCGAAAAGCAGCAGTAATTTTAAACATGAAAAGACGCAGGTGCCACAAGGCACCTGCGTTTTTTCGTATGCCGATCAGAAGTGGAATTCCTTCTGCATGAGCATATCGGGAGTGATGTTCTTGTTGTGGTAATGCTCTCTGCGCTGAGTGACCTTGCCCATGTTGATGGAGCCGGTGGGGCAGAGCTGGAGACAGCCGAGGCACTGGATGCAGTTGCCGCCGAAGCTCGGATGACCGTCCTTTATCGTGATGTTGCCCTGAGGACAGAGCTTTGCGCACTGACCGCAGCTCACGCAGGTGTCGGTGCAGACGGTGAGCTTCTGAGCCTTGAGCTTGGAGAGCGTCGGCCATGCGGAGCTTTCGAGTGCGTTTATGAGCATCTTGGGAGGAGCCTTCTTCGTCTTGCCCGCCTTGACGTCGACTGCGACCTGCTTTGCGAGTCTCTCACTGCGCTTCTGCGCAAGTGCGGGGGTGAGAGGCGGTATCATCAGGAAATGCGGGAAGAGCCAGATGCAGCCGCACTGGTGTGAGATACCCGTCCAGTAGCTCAGCGGATGTATGGCGTTGAGCTTATCGAGTCCGCAGCCGGGATAGCCGGCGTAGCTCACAACGCCGAAGGTGTATGCGCCGATGCCGACGTGTATGCTCTTGAGATAATCCTCGACCATGCCGGGCAGACCGCCGCCGTAGCAGGGGAAAACAAAGCCTACACGCTTGTACTCGGACGCATCGGTCTTGGAGGGGAAGGAGCGCATCATAACAATGTCGGTGTCTCCCAGCTCTTTTGCGATGTTCATGGCAATGTCGAGACAGTTGCCGGTGCCGGAATAGCAATAAATGATGTTTTCAGCCATGGTGTAGCCTCCTGTATGTTTTATACGGGTGTATTGTACTACAAAAAAACTTATGATACAATAGTACCGCAAAAAATAAAACAAAGGTGATGAATATGTACCACATCAAGCAGGACAAGAGAGCCAAAGCCTCGGTCGAGCTTATCTGTGCGGGGCTTGAGGAATGTTTGCGTAAAAAGCCCTATGACAAGATCAGTATAAGCGACGTTCAGCGTGCCTCGACCGTGAGCCGCTCGACCTTTTACCGCAACTTCGACTGCCTTGACGACGTGCTTGCGCTTATGTGCGACAACTGCTTTGCGGAGGCGTTTGCGCACGGGGAGAAGAATTTGCGCAAGGCGGTGTTTGAGTATTGGTTCCGCAATTCCGAGCTGCTTGAGGTGCTGGTGAGCATACGCCGCACCGACATCCTGTTTGACAGCTTCCGCCGTTCTGCCGCCGGGCTTGATGCAATAAAGCGGTTTATTAAGGACCCCGACACCTACGATTACTACATATCCATAATCTCCTCCGTCATCATGGGCATACTCGTAACGTGGGTGGAGCACGGGCGGAAGGAAGGTGAAAAGGAGCTGCAAAAGCGAATCAAAAGCATCTTTACCGCAATGCTGAAGGTCGGTATAATATAAGTATAAGATAATAAGAAACTCCGCTCTCGGGCGGAGTTTCTTGTCAATCTACCTCAATGATGTTGATGTTGTGGCGCTTGGGCTTGGGCCGGAATTTAACGCCGGAAACGAGTCCGACCGCCGCAAACAGAGTAACGATGGACGAGCCTCCGTAGCTGAAGAACGGGAGCGTGATACCGATAACGGGGGTGATACCCATGCACATTCCGATGTTAATAAATGTCTGGAATGCGATTGCCGCAGCAACGCCGTAGCAGATAAGCATACCGAAGGTGCTGCCGCACTTCGTCCCGACGACGCAGCAGCGGATGATGATAAACATCAGCAGCGCAATGACCACGAGACAGGCTGCCATGCCCATCTCCTCACCGATGGAGGCGAAGATGCAGTCGGTGTGTCGTGCGTCGATGTTCAGTGAGCCGTTGCCGTAGCCGACACCCTGCCAGCGTCCCGCCTCCATCGCCTGAATGGTGCGGTTTGCCTGCCAGCGGATACCCTCGCCGGTGGGGTCTATCGTGGAATCGTAGGGAACGAGGATGCGGTTTCGCTGGTACTCCTGAAGCACGTTGTTCCAAAGTATCGGTGTCGCAGCGGCAGCCGCCGCAGCGCCGATGCCGATCCAGTACCACGCAAGTCCGCCCGCTATGAGCATAACGATGAATATCGCAAGGAATATGACCGCAGAACCCATGTCCTTCGATGCCACCATGATTATGACGAACAGCGCCGCCCAGTGCGCAGCAAGAAGCACGACGGACTTGGGCTTGTTGAGGAGCTTCTGCTCCTTGTAGTTCGAGATCTGCTTTGCCAAAAGCACGATAAACACGACCTTGACGACCTCCGTCGGCTGAACGCCGATGCCGAGGAAGCGGTACCATGCACGGTTGCCTGTGCCGTCGTCGTGACCGAAGGGGATAAGACCGAGTATGAATATTGCGCTCAGGATGCCGAGCGGGAGCCACTGCTTTGCGATAATGTCGGGGTCAATGATCGTAAATATAAAAAACGCACCGAGACCGAGAACCAAAGAGAAGGTCTGAACGATGATATATTTGCCGGAGCCGATGTTCGCCGTTGCGCTGCTTATGGCGATTATGCCGAATACGGAGGATATGACGCAA
Organism: Oscillospiraceae bacterium; assembly: GCA_963625655.1. Classification (GTDB taxonomy): domain Bacteria; phylum Bacillota; class Clostridia; order Oscillospirales; family Oscillospiraceae; genus F23-B02. The sequence continues at coordinate 16,955 of CAVFTS010000008.1, read as the reverse complement.
ACGATAAGAAGCAGAATGTCGGCTCGCTTAAAGAATTCTTTTATGAGAGGACGCTTGTTCGTGAGGGTCACCGCCTTTCGGGAAAATGCTCGTTTTCACAAAATCGAACCGTGTATATGCAGCATTTTAGCACATAATTGCTCTTTACGCAATGATGCAATCTGTGGTATAATTCATTTTCGGGAAAACATTTTGTTAATTCGGGAGGTAAGGTCTTGCAGACATACATAACTCACAGTGAAGCCGAGACCGAGGCTCTCGGCGAAAGCTTTGCCTCGAAGATTGCGGACGGCACCGTCATTGCGATGTACGGTGACCTCGGCGCCGGCAAGACCGCATTCGTGCGGGGTCTCGCAAGGGGCATGGGGCTCAGCTGCCGGGTGTCAAGCCCGACCTTTACCATAGTCAACGAATACGAGGGCGAGAGGGAGCTTATCCACTTTGATATGTACAGGCTCGGCTCATCGGACGAGCTGTTCGACATCGGCTGGGAGGATTACCTCGCAAGGGGTGCCGTCTGCGCCGTCGAATGGAGCGAAAACGTTGACGATGCGTTTTTCGGCGACGAAATGATTTTAACCATCGAAAAGCTGTCCGATACGGACAGGAGGATCACCGTAAAGGAGGGACGGGAAAAATGCTGATACTTGCGCTCGAATCATCCGCAAAGGCCGCTTCCGTCGCTCTTGTGCGTGACGGTGAGCTTGTCGCTCAGTACAGCCAGTGCTGCGGTCTTACTCACAGCCGCACCCTGCTCCCCATGCTTGAGGACATGATGAAAAATTCGGGTATTGATCTTAATGAGCCGGACCTTATTGCCGTTGCGCAGGGCCCCGGCTCGTTTACCGGAATCAGGATCGGGGTGTCAACGGTCAAGGGACTTGCGTGGTCGCTTGAAAAGGACTGCGTCGGAGTGTCGACGCTTGAGGCTATGGCGTGGCACGGCGTCGCCGCCGGTGGGCTTATCTGCCCGGTGATGGACGCACGCAGAAATCAGGTATACAATGCGCTTTTTGATATAGATAACGGCGCTCCCCGGCGTTTGACGCAGGACAGGGCAATCTCACTTGAGGAGCTTTGCGCCGAGCTTAAAGATAACGGCAGAGTGCCGCTTCTCGTCGGCGACGGCACGGAGGTCTGCGCAAAATTCTTTGACGCTGCGGGACTGCCTTACCGCAAAGCTCCGGGCAACCTCGTTTCGCAGAGCGCATGGGGCGTTGCGATGGCGGCAAGCGGCAAGGAGCCGTGCGGCGTCCACGATCTGCTCCCCGTGTACCTCAGACTCAGTCAGGCCGAGCGGGAACGGCAGGAACGTATGTATACAGGGCCGGATAGCCGGCAATGAATATATAAGCGCCGATCAGGCGCGGAACAGAAAAGGAGATTTACTATGAGCAAGGTATGCGTATTCGATCATCCCCTTATACAGCACAAGCTGTCCATCCTTAGAGAAAAAAGTACGTCGGTCAAGGAATTCCGTGAGCTTGTCTCGGAAATCGCAATGCTGATGTGCTACGAAGCCACAAGAGATCTTCCCCTTGAAGAGGTGGAAATCGAGACTCCCGTTGCCAAGGCAAAGGTGAAGCGCATATCTGGCAAGAAGCTTGCCATAGTTCCCATACTCCGTGCAGGTCTCGGTATGGTTGACGGCATGGTCAGCATGATGCCCAACGTCAAGGTCGGCCATATCGGACTTTTCCGTGACCCGGAGACCCTCGAACCCGTGAAGTATTACTACAAGATGCCGCCCGACATCGAGGAGCGTGACGTCATTGTGGTCGATCCCATGCTCGCCACCGGCGGCTCCGCCTCCGCTGCCATTCAGTTTCTGAAGGATGACGGCGTAAAGCACATAAAGCTCATGTGTATCATCGGCGCCCCCGAAGGCGTGAAGCGTATGCAGGAGGATCACCCCGACGTTGATGTCTTCGTTGCGGCTCTTGATGAGCACCTCAACGAGCACGGCTATATCGTCCCCGGCCTCGGCGACGCCGGCGACAGAATATTCGGCACAAAGTAAATCGGAAAACGCACCGAAGCGGCAGCCTGCCGCTTCGGTATTTTTACGTTGAAATTTGCGGCGCCGTAAGGTAAAATGACGGCAAACGGAGGTGCGTGATGATATACACGACTGAGTATGCGTCGCCCTTGGGCGTTATGACCCTTTCCTGCGACGGGGAAGCTGTCACGGGAGCGTGGTTCAACGGACAGCGTTACTTCGGGAGTGTCTTGCCGAAGGAGACCGAGAAAAAGGAGACCCCGCTTCTTCGGGACGCAAAGCGCTGGCTGGACGTTTATTTTTCCGGGCGTGAGCCGGACTTCCTGCCGCCGCTGCGCTACGATCAAACGCCGTTCCGCAAGGCAGCTTGCGATATTATGTTAACCATACCCTACGGCAAGACCATGACCTACGGCGAAATTGCGGAGATTATCGCAAGGCAGCGGGGCATCGAAAGGATGTCCGCACAGGCGGTCGGCGGTGCTGTTGGGCATAACCCGATCTCGCTGATGATACCCTGTCACCGTGTGGTAGGGACGAGCGGCAGTCTGACGGGCTACGGCGGCGGTATCTGGCGCAAGCTGCGGCTGCTTGAGCTGGAGGGCGTCGATGCGAGCGGCTTTTTCGTCCCGAAAAAGGGGACTGCCCTGTAAGCCTGAAGATACAAAAACGGTGCTGTTTTAAGTAAGCAGCACCGTTTTTACTTCATTTCATATTGTATTACTTGCGCTCTTTGACGCTGCCGTCGGCGTTGAACAGGGGAAGCGTATTTAAGACGATGATGTCGTCTCTGTCGCCTGCGTCGCCCTCGGCAAGGACGGCCATCTTGCCGACGATGATACCTCCAGCCGCCTTGACAAGCTCCTCCATGGCGTGCAGAGAGTTGCCGGTGGAGATAACGTCGTCAACGATGAGTATGCGCTTGCCCTTAATCAGCTCTGCGTCGGCAACGTCGATAACAAGCTTCTGAACAGACATGGTGGTGATGGACTTGACCGAGACCTCGAAAACGCCGCTCATGTAAGCCTTGGGACCCTTGCGGGCGAGGAAGTACTTCTCGGCGCCGCTCTGACGGGCCATTTCGTAGAGGAGGGGAATGGACTTGGCTTCGGGCGCGATGATGTAATCGTATTCGGGGGCACGCTTCAACAGCTCCGCTGCGCAATGCACGGTCAGCTCAACATCACCGAACATGACAAAGGCTCCGATATACAGATCATCGGTGACCTTGCAAAGGGGAAGCTCACGCTTTAACCCGGCGATGTCCATTTCGTAAGTCATTTTAAACTCCATTCTGCCGCACATTAGCGGCGGATACCGCTGTATACGGCAGCGGCGACCGAAATCAAAACAGACCTATTTTACAATAATAATCGAAAAAATCAATAGCAGTCATAAAGTTTTTACATTTGTTTTTATCTGCGGCGTCATTTTTGACGCCCGGCGCTTTCCGGGAGAGTGTAAAGCGACTTGACACGGAGGTAAATTTCGCATTAAGAAATTGACGGAGGGTGTCGAATAACAGCACGGAATAAATCCCAAAATAAGGCACAGGCAGCAAAACTCACAACAGCTGCGAACTTTTTTTGTACAAAATCACGGGAAAGAGGACAAAAAGATCGTAAGTTTTTTATTTAACAGCAAAAAACTATTGCGAAAATTGTGAATATAGTGTAAAGTCAGTTTATAAATTTGACGGTTTGATTAACAAAACGCAATCGTCAGTTTTCCGTGATGTGTTACACGGGTATCTCAGCAAAATTAAAAAAGGAGAGAAAGTAATGGAAAACACAAATCGTGAAGGGTTTGGTTCCAATTTTGGCTTTATCATGGCTGCTGTCGGTTCCGCAGTCGGTTTGGGCAACATTTGGGGCTTCCCGTACAAGATGGGCTTAAACGGCGGCTTTGCATTTCTGCTCGTTTATCTCGTCCTCGCAGCATTCGTAGGTCTTGCAGTTATGATCGGTGAGCTGGCGATCGGCCGCAGCACCGGTATGAGCCCCGTAGCGGCATACCGCAAGATCAGCAAGAAGTTTACTTGGCTGGGCTACATGGCAGTTCTCTGCCCGTTCCTGATCCTCTGCTTCTACATGGTTCTCGGCGGCATGGTCATGCGTTACGCATGCAGCTACCTGACCGCAATGTTCGGCTGGAACACCTGGGGTGTTGAGCTTGAAAACATCGGCAGCTTCTTCGGCACCTTCCTGCTTGACGGCACTCAGATGATCATCTGGACCGTTATCTTCATTGCGATCAACACCATCATCGTCTGCGGCGGTATCGGCGGCGGTATCGAGAAGTTCTGCAATGTCGGTATGCCCTGCCTCTTCGTAATGCTCATCGTCATCATTGTTTACGTTGCGGTTCAGCCCGGCGCAATGGGCGGCTACCAGTTCATGTTCGGCCTCAACCTCGATCCTCTGAAGGAAAACTTCCTTGACGTTCTTAAGACTGCGGCAGGCCAGATGTTCTTCTCCTTGTCCCTCGGCATGGGCGCCATCATCACCTACGGCTCCTACCTGAGCAAAAAGGAAAGCATTCAGAAGAACGCAGTTATCATCGTTGTTATGGACACCCTCGTTGCTATCATGGCAGGCATGATCGTTATGCCCGCTTGCTATGCATTCCTTGAAGGCAACACCACCGGCGGCCCCGGCCTCCTCTTCGCTTCCATGCAGATGGTTTTCTACCACATGGGCGGCTTCATCGGCAACCTCATGGGCTTCCTGTTCTACTTCCTCGTTTTCATCGCGGCTATCTCCTCCTCCATGTCCCTGCTTGAGGCGATCACCTCCACTAAGATCGACGCCAACATCGCAAAGGGCAAGGCTCCCAAGAGAAGAGCTACCGCTCTCATGTTTGCGATCCTCGTTCTCATCTTCTGCATCCCCACCGCACTTGACGGCCTCGGCAGCGGTCGTGCCGGCGGCGCACTGCTTCCCACTCCGGGTGAACTGTTCGGCATAGAGAATCCCTCCGGTTGGAGTGCGGACTGGCTTGACTTCTACGACATGCTCTCCGAAGGTATCATGATGCCGCTCGGCTCCATGATCATGGCGTTTGCGATAGGCTGGCTGTGGATGCCTTCCTGGAGCAACGGCGGTAAGTGCCACAACCTGCTCACCGAGGAGCTTGGCGCTTCCGGTCACAAGATGTGGGGCAAGGCATTCTTCGAAGCTTGCTACAAGTTCATTACCCCGATCGGCATGATCATCGTTCTCTACGGACAGATCACCAGCTTCTTCGGCTAATTTACAAACACATACATAAAAAGGTCTGCTTCGGCAGACCTTTTTATATACTATATAACTATATAATTAAAAAACCTCCGAATTTCGGAGGCTTTTTAATTAATCCCTGTATTCAAATTCGAGGTTGTAGATGCTGACGGTGTCGCCGTCGTGTATGCCCATCTGCTCCATGCGCTCATAAACGCCCGCATCACGCAGCATACGGTCAAAGTACATCATGCTCTCACTGTCACTGAAGTTGACGGAGGACATGAGCCTCTGAAGCCACGGCCCCTCGACGACCCAAACGTCGTCGTAGCGGGTGATCTCCAGCGCCTCACCGGTGTCGATAACGGGTTCGGGGGGAACATAGTCCGCCTCGAAGCGTATGACCGGCGGGAGAGTTGCGAGCCTCGCTGCGGCAGCCTGCACAAGCTTGTGTATGCCGACGTGCGTCGCCGCACTCAGCTCAAAGAACTCAAAGCCCTTCGACTCGACGTAAGAGCGCAGACGCTCGATGTTGTCACTCCCTTCGGGGATAAGGTCGCACTTGTTTGCGGCGACTATCTGCGGGCGAGCTGCCAGATCGGGGTTGTACTCCGAGAGCTCGGCGTTTATGGCGTCAAAGTCCGCAACGGGGTCTCTGCCCTCGCTGCCGGAAACGTCGACAAGATGGATGAGCAGACGGCAGCGGTCGATGTGCCGCAGGAAGTCGTGACCGAGACCTGCGCCCTCGGATGCACCCTCGATTATACCGGGGATGTCCGCCATGACAAAGCTCCTGCCCTCATCGACGTATACCACGCCGAGGTTGGGGTACAGCGTTGTAAAGTGGTAGTTTGCGATCTTGGGGTGAGCCTTGCTTACGACGCTGAGCAGCGTGGATTTTCCCACGTTGGGGAAGCCGACAAGACCGACGTCTGCAAGCAGCTTCAGCTCAAGCGTGACGTCGTGCGATTCTCCCGGCAGACCGGGCTTCGCAAAGCGGGGAACCTGACGGGTGGGCGTTGCAAAATGCTTGTTGCCCCAGCCGCCTCTGCCGCCCCTTGCGACGACGTAGCGTTCGCCGTCGGACATATCGTGCATGATGGCGCCCGTTTCGGTGTCACGCACGAGGGTGCCTCTGGGAACTCTTATAAGAAGGCTCTCGCCGTCCTTGCCGGAGCAGCGCTTGCCCGAGCCGTCGGTGCCGTTTGCCGCCGTATATTTTCTTTTGTAGCGAAAGTCCATAAGCGTTGACATATTGTCGTCAACGACAAAAACGACGTCACCGCCCTTGCCGCCGTCGCCGCCGTCGGGACCGCCCGCAGCGACATACTTTTCACGGTGGAAGGACACGGAGCCGTTGCCGCCGTTGCCCGCCTTGACGCTTATTCTCGCCTTGTCAACAAAGGATTGTGCCATGCGTATCGCTCCTTTCTTGAATTGTTTTGAATCCTGCAAAAAGTTATTGACTTTTTTCTCGTTGAAAAAATGCCGGACGTTTCGTCCGGCATTTTCAAAATCATTTACTGAGCGATGTCTTCGTAAACAGAGACCTTTTTGCGGTCCTTGCCCATGCGCTCGAACTTCACCTTGCCGTCAATGAGGGCAAACAGGGTATCGTCCTTGCCTTTGCCGACATTGGTACCGGGGTGGATCTTAGTTCCGCGCTGCCTGACGAGGATGTTGCCGGCCAGAACGAATTGACCGTCCGCTCTCTTGGGACCAAGACGCTTTGACTCACTGTCACGGCCGTTCTTGGTAGAACCCATACCTTTTTTATGTGCCATTAAGGTTACACCTCCATAAGTCAAAATCAGTTGCGGAAATTATGCGTTGATGGTTTCAATCTGAACCTTGGTATAGGGCTGTCTGTGACCCTGAGTCCTGCGATAACCCTTTTTGGGCTTCATCTTGTAGACACGGATCTTCTTGCTCTTACCGTTCTTCAGAACGTTTGCAGAGACGCTTGCGCCCTCGATAACGGGAGTACCGAAAACGGAGCTTTCATCGTCGATGACTGCGAGGACACTGTCGAACTTAACGGTTTCGCCTGCCTCGGCGCAGAGCTTCTCGACAAAGATAACGTCACCCTCGGCGACACGGTACTGCTTACCGCCGGTAAGGATAACAGCATGCTTCATTGATGTTTCTTCCTTTCTTCAGGTCTCGCTCTCATAGGTGCGGGCGCAGCCCGACTTCGACCCATTCAATGCGGCCTTGATAGCATACCACGAACAGCCTGTACTGTCAACGTTTTTCTCGGTTTTTAATGCAAAATTTAATTGCAATTTTCGGTTTTACATTGATTTTACAATTTCCCCTTGCCGCATTTTACGCTAATATAGTATTATTGCAGCATAAAGCATAGGAAGTGATCAAATGATATTCTGTGTTGAAGACGATGCGGGCATCCGTGACCTGATGATATATGCGCTCGGCTCTGCGGGTATGCAGGCGGAGGGCTTTGAGGACGGCGCCCGGCTCGCCGAAGCGCTTTCGGAAAGACGTCCGGATCTGATTATTCTCGATATCATGCTGCCCGGTGAGGACGGCATCAGCATACTCAAGCGCTTAAAGTCACGCAGCGCAACGTCGGGCATCCCCGTAATTATGGCGACGGCGAAGGGAACGGAATACGACAAGGTCATAGGTCTTGACCTCGGTGCGGACGATTACCTTGCAAAGCCCTTCGGCATGATGGAGATGGTCTCCAGAGTCAGGGCGGTCCTTCGCCGCTGCTGCCCCGACAGCGAAAAGCGCATACTCCGAAACGGGGAGCTGACTTTGAACCTCGGCGAGCATACCGTCACGGCTTCGGGAAAGCGTGTCGTGCTGACGTTGAAGGAGTACGAGCTTCTGCGTAAGTTTATGGAAAACGCCGGTCGGGCATTTACAAGAGAGCAGCTTATGACGAGCGTTTGGGGCGATGAGTTCTACGGTGAAACGAGAACGGTCGATGTCCACATCGGAACGCTCAGAACGAAGCTCGGCGACTGCGGAGCGTATATCGAGACCCTGCGGGGCGTAGGCTATCGCATGGAGGAGAGACAATGACCAAACGTATCTTCAGAGCCATATGCACGGTTGCGGCAATCGTTCTGCTTGCCTCGACGGTGCTTATAATGGGCATACTGTACGATTACTTTTCCGCAAGCAGGATGCAGCAGCTCCGTGACGAAACGGCGCTTGCGGCACAGGGTGCGGAGATAAGCGGCGAGAGCTTCTTTGACGGAATGTCCGCCGAAAACTTCAGAGTGACGTGGATAGCACCCGACGGCACCGTACTGTACGACAGCAGCAAGGACGCAAAGGAGATGGGTAATCACCTTGCGCGTGAGGAGGTGCAGGAGGCGCTTGAAAACGGCATCGGCGAGAGCGAGCGCTATTCCGATACGCTGATGGAAAAGCAGCTTTACTGTGCGCAGAAGCTGTCGGACGGCAGCGTCGTGAGACTTTCAAATTCGCAGTATTCCGTGCTCACGCTGTTTATGAGCATGCTCACCCCGGTGCTTGTGGTGCTTGCGGTGGCGGCGTGTGCGGCGCTTTGGATGGCGTCACGCTTGGCAAAGCGGATAGTCAAACCCTTAAACGAGATGGATCCCGACGACCCGAACGAAAACGACTGCTACGAGGAGCTTGAGCCGCTGCTGCGGAAGCTCCGTGCGCAGCAGTACAGGATCGCAAAGCAGGAGCAGGAGCTGAGCAGCAAGCGCCGTGAGTTTGAAGCGGCGTCGAGGAACATGACCGAGGGCATCGTGCTTCTGTCCGACGGCGCCGAGGTTTTGAGCATAAACGAAGCGGCAAAGCGTCTTTTAAACCTCAAGACCGACGCAACGGGCAAAAAGATAACCGAGCTGCGCGAGGGCGAGGAGATACGAAGGCTCGTATCCATGGCGCAGAACGGCATACACGCCGAAGCCGTGCTGCCGCCGTCCTACGGCAGCAGGCAGGTAAACGCAAGCCCCGTCATGTCGGAGGGCAAGCTCAGCGGCATCGTGCTTCTGATCTTCGACATAAGCGAAAAGGAGAAGGCGGAGCAGATGCGGCGTGAGTTCACCGCCAACGTATCGCACGAGCTGAAAACGCCGCTGCACACCATATCCGGCTGTGCCGAGCTGCTGCAAAACGGCATGGTGAAGCCGCAGGACATTCCGATGTTCGCCGAGAACATATACAACGAGGCGCAGCGGATGATAGCGCTTGTCGAGGACATCATAAAGCTTTCACGTCTCGACGAGGGTGCGGTGGATATGAAGCGTGAGCCTGTCGATCTGTACGCACTTGCGCAAAGCACCGTGGCGTCGCTGTCCCGTGCGGCGCAGGAGGCGGATGTCGCCATTGACCTTGAGGGCGAGAGCATCGTCATTGACGGCATACCCCAGCTTTTGCAGGGCATCATATACAACCTTTGCGACAACGCCGTAAAGTACAACAAAAAGGGCGGCAGCGTCCTTGTGAGCGTCCGCAGTGCGGACGGAAGGGCAAGGCTCACGGTAAAGGACACCGGCATAGGCATCCCGCTACAGCAGCAGGAGCGCATATTCGAGCGCTTCTACCGTGTGGACAAGAGCCACTCGAAGGAGGTCGGCGGAACGGGTCTGGGACTGTCCATCGTAAAGCACGCCGCAGCGCTGCACAATGCCTCGATTGAACTTAACAGCACCCTCGGCGAGGGAACTGAGATCAGCGTCAGCTTTTAAGCCGACGCTGATTTTACATTTTACATACATTTTACATACTGCCGATAACCGATTTGATGTTAAGCCTGTATTATTTAAATCAATACGGAGTAATATACAGATAGGGAAGACAGTATATGGATATATTTGATTTTCTGGAAATGATAGGCGGACTGTGCCTGTTCCTGTTCGGTATGAACGTGATGGGTCAGGCGCTTGAACGCAGAGCGGGGTCGAAGCTCAGAACGCTGCTTGGCAAAATGACGGGCAAGACGTTTACGGGCTTCCTCACGGGCCTCGGCATAACGGCGATTATCCAAAGCTCGTCCGCAACGACGGTCATGGTCGTCGGCTTTGTTAATTCGGGGCTTATGACCCTGCGGCAGTCGATCGGCGTCATCATGGGCGCAAACATCGGCACCACCGTGACGGCGTGGATACTGAGTCTCGGCGGCATCGACAGCGGCAACCTGTTTGTGCAGCTTTTAAAGCCCTCGTCCTTTACGCCGGTGCTGGCACTCGTCGGCATATGCCTGTATATGTTCAGCAAGAACAGCAAGAAAAACGACACGGGCATGATTCTCCTCGGCTTTGCGACGCTGATGTTCGGCATGGAGACCATGAGCGGAGCCGTTTCCGGACTGCGTGACGTGCCGGAATTCAGAGAAATGTTCTTGGCGTTTCAGAACCCCATCCTCGGCGTGCTTGCCGGTGCGATACTGACGGCCATCATCCAGTCAAGCTCCGCATCGGTCGGTATTTTGCAGGCCCTGAGTCTTTCCGGACAGGTGAGCTACGGCGCAGCGATACCGATAATCATGGGTCAGAATATCGGCACCTGCGTTACCGCACTCATATCCTGTGTGGGCACAAACAAGAACGCAAAGCGCGCAGCCGTCATACACCTTTCCTTTAACGTTATCGGCACCGTTGTGTGCCTGACGCTGTTCAGCATCGTAAAGGCTCTGCTTGACCCCGTTATCTTCAACGAGTCGGCGACGATGTACGGCATAGCGATCGCACACTCGCTGTTCAATATATTCTGCACGGCGATTCTGCTGCCTGCGGCATCGCTGCTTGAAAAGCTGGCAATGCGCATAATCCCCGACGGCAAGAGCGAGCAGGGCGAAATCAGCCCGCTCGACGAGAGACTTCTTGCCACTCCGCCGCTTGCGCTCCAGCAGAGCAGCAGCGCCGCCGTGAGCATGGCAAACTGCGCCGTGAACGCAATGAAAAGCGCCATGGAGTCCGTTTGGAGCTACACTCCGGCGCTTGCCGACACGATAAGAGAGAATGAAAATCAGACGGATAAGTACGAGGATATCCTCGGCACATACCTCCTAAAGCTCGGTGCGCTGCCGGTGTCCGACGCCGAAAGCGAGGAGGTCACGGAGCTTTTAAAGCTCATCGGCGATTTCGAGCGCATCGGCGACCATGCCGTGAATGTTCTTGAGTCGGCGGAGGAGCTGCACGACAAGAAGCTCGGCTTCTCGGAATCTGCGCAGCATGAGATGAAAACCATGATGGCGGCGCTCTGTGACGTGCTTGATACCGCCCTGCGCTCGTTTGTTAATAACGATGTTGAGAGCGCAAAGCTCGTAGAGCCGCTTGAGCAGGTTATAGACGACTTGAAGAGTGAGCTTCGAACAAGACACATACTCCGCATGAAAAAAGGCGAGTGCAGCATTGAGGCGGGTTTCGTGTGGGCCGATCTTCTGACGGACCTTGAAAGAGTGTCCGACCACTGCTCTAACGTCGCACTGTGCGTCATTGATATGCGGAAGCACGACCTGAATCTGCACGAAACGCTTACTCTCCGCACCCACGCCGACGAATTTGATTCTCTGTATAAGCAGTATGCGAGAAAATATGCGCTTTAAAAAGCAAAAAAGCAGCACCGAGAGGTGTCTCACTAAGGGATTTTAAGCCCCGAAAAAATATCGGCATAGCTTGGAGAAATCCGGCTATGCCGATATTTTTTGCTCATTGGGTAGTTCAATTGCTCCGATGAGAGCGTGTCTGAATGGGTACACTTTTGCTTATAATACCATACAGAATGTAAAAAAACGCTCAAATCGAACTATGTCTACGCAAAATTCGGAAATTCCTTGCGAAAGAATCTTGCATTTGCCTATTGCAATACTTAAAATTTTTGATATAATAAGCTTAAAATATTTGAAATAAATGAGGTGGGCTTATGAATTTTCTGCTCATAGCCGTCATATCGTATCTGCTGGGTTCCTTCTGTGCATCCATACCGCTGTCAAAAGCCTTCTGCGGCAGCGACGTCAGGAGCTTTGGAAGCGGAAACGCCGGAGCAACGAACGTCGCAAGGGTATTCGGAATGAAAGCCGGGCTTGTCACGCTGCTGCTCGACATGGCAAAAACGCTGCTGTCCATGAGCATCGGAAGCGCCTTGGGCGGGGAACTCGGCACGGCGCTTGCGGGGGTCTTCTGCGTCATCGGACACTGCTTTCCGCTGTACTTCGGCTTTAAGGGCGGGAAGGGTGTTTCGATCGGCGCAGCTCTGGCGCTTGCCTGCGGATGGCAGGTGTTTTTGGGAGTTATTGCCGTGTTTCTGTGCGTTGCGTTCATAAGCCGAAAGGTCTCCCTCGGCTCCGTTACGGCATCGCTTTGCCTGCCGGCTGCCGCTGCCGCATTTTCCTGCTCGCCTGAGCTTATCACCATGGCAGGCTTTGCGGCTGCGCTTGTTGTTTTTATGCACAGAAGCAACATAAAACGTCTTATTTCAGGCAAAGAGCCCGATTTTAAACCGGGAAAATCGGCTTGAGCCGGCGGGAGTCGAACCCTGCCGCCTGACGACGTACCCTTTCGGCTGTTTCCGACTTTTTTGACTCGATGGGTGTCAGCCCATCTGCGTCAAAGAACGCCGGAAATCCGCCCGTCAAAAACGCCGGGGATTCGACTCCCCGGCGCAATCAATTGATAGAAATTTTAAATCAAAAATTGTACATTTCACCGAAATTGCCCAAAACGGCGTCGCTTCGTCTTGACAAATAGTTAACTTGTGTGTAACATAAGATCATAAACTAAGCGGCACGGAATGCCGCAATTTAAATTTAAAGGAGAAACATTATGCCTAAGTTTAACGAAGTCAACGGAAAGCAGTTCCTTCAGGAATACAACGGTGTTGAGCTGTTCAAGGAGTTCACCCCCAAGATCGCAAAGCTCCCCAGCCTGACCTACAAGCTCTACTACAACACTCCCGCACCCGAAGTCGTTGAGAAGTGCATAAAGCTCGGCCGCTGCACCAAAGAGGAAGCAGACGCTCTCATCGCTGCATTTGACGAGCGCTACGGCGACAAATAATAGTACATAAGTTCGGAGTCAATCCGAAAAACGCTTAGCCCCGCCTTTTGACGGGGCTAAAAGCATACGGTTTTACAAGGGGGGAGTATTGTGGATTTCAGAAGCATGAGCGTGAGAGACTTCTTTGAAGTCAACGGCGGCAGAGAGCTGTGCGAGCGTTTTGCTCCGAACCTCCTGAAGTATCCGCTGAAGCTTTTTTACAAGAAAAGCTGCGGAGAGATATTCGACCTTGTGGTGAACACGGGGATCGTGCCGGAAAAGAATGCGGCGTCGATACAGGCCGCAGTCGAAGCAAAATAAGGACAAAAACGGACTGGCAGAATGCTGCCGGTCCGTTTTAATTTATCTTAACTCTTTTTCTTTCCGGCGATGGCGGGGACGGCGACAGCCGTTCCGACGGCGGAAACGATCACGCCGACGAGCAGCGTCGTCCTGATGCTGCAGCCGTCAAGCAGCAGGCCGCCGAAGTATCCGGCAAAAACGCTGCCGAGCGTGATGGCGGCGGTGAAGAAGGACTGCCCCTTTACTACATCCTTTTCCGGAATGGTGTCGTTTATGTGCTGCACCGCAGCCGGAAGCAGGAGCGCAAACGACAGCGATTGAAGCGCTTCCGCCGCATAGAAGGAGGCGAGATCGGACGCAAGGTATATCGCAAGCTCCTTCACAGTGAACATGACCGCTGCAAGGCAGAGCATGAAACGGCATGAAAAGCGCTTTAAAAGCTTGCTGAAAAACAGCATGACGGGGACCTCGACGATTGACATGAAGGCAAGTATTCTGCCCATGTCGGACTTGTCGCCGCCGACGTTTCGGACAAACTCGATGAAGAAGTTGCACAGCAGCGAGTGAGTGAAATATATGAGCGCAACGCCGAAGAGAAAGACGACAAAGCGCTTGTTCTGCGATACGAAAACCACAAGGGAGCTTGAGGCCTGAGCTTCGCTGCGTTCCCGCTCAAACGTTGGAGCGCTGCGTTTTTGGGCGCCGCCGAACAGCAGCGCCACGACTCCGCAGATAACCATGACGACGATGAGCGAAAGCGGAATCGCATCTGCGCTGGTGCGCTCGACGAGAGTTCCGAGAACAAGCATACTTGCGGAGTAGCACAGTGAGCCGACGGCCCTTGCTCTGCCGAAGTTTATGTCATATCCCCAGCTTTCAACATAGAAGCACAGTGCGGTGCAAAGCGGCTGCATCAGAAGGTTTGCGGTTATGAGCAGCACATATGCGCTTGAGATCCGGAGCGAGTTTTCGGGGGTGAACAGCAGCACCATTGAAAGCAGCAGGGAAAGCAGCGACATTATGCCGATGCAGCCGACAAGCGAGCGCTGACCTCTGCGGTCGATAAGCGCCGCAAGCAGGGGCTGCGTAACAATGGTGACGATGTTGCCGACGGTGATGATAATGCCGATCTCATAGTTCGAGTACGCACGAGCCTGCAAATAGACTGCGGCAAAGTTGAAGATGATGCCGCTCATCGCCCAGTAGCTGCCCTGCATTGCGGAATATCGGATGTTCAGTCTTGTGTTCATGCGGTGATTCCTCGGATCATTTTCTGAGCTTGGGATTTCTTATGAACATAAAGGGATCTGCGCCGCCGCCGCAATAGGTCGCATAGTTGAGGCCCGACGTAACGTGGCTGCACATCGCCTGCCGTGCGAGCTCCGGAATGCGCATTTTGATCGCCTCGGCGATGGCGTTGTGATTGTAGGTGATGCTGGCGCTCCAGGGATTGCCCTCGGAGGTGGAGAAAAACTTTATCATCGACGCCTGATACATCGTGAGGTTCGGCAGCAGCATCTCGTAGCACTTCTGAATGTACTTGTTGCCGCAGTTTTCGACGATCAGCGCATGGAAGGGCATATCGTATGCCGCCATACCGTCGTGATCGCCCCTTAACACGGCGTCACGGTAGCAGTCGGCAAGACGCACAAGCTCCGCAATGGTCGCCTCGTCTGCGTGTTCGGTGCAGAGTGCCGCCGCCTCGCACTCTATTGCGGTGCGCACGTCGTACAGGCTTATCATGTCACGCAGGCTGAGGTCGATGACGAAGTAGCCGTTTGCGCCGGGCTTTGTCACGACAAAGCCTCTTTCGGTCAGCGTGTTTATCGCTTCGGCAACCGGGGTTCTCGAAATACCGAGAGAGGATGCGATTGAGTTTACGTTGAGCTTTGAGCCGGGGGCAATGTGAAGGGATATGATCTCCTCATAGAGCATATCGGAAACCACGTCTCTGAGCTTTGAGGTCGAATTTGCGTCGAGATATGCCTGAAATTCTGTCTGATTCATCTTTATCCTCCTGAGCATACGCCGATGCAAAATTTGATGACGACGGCGCAAAATGCACTTTCTTGCTGAGGTATTTTAATACAAATGCAAAAAAAGCGCAATATATAAATGCAAAATAATTTCCGGCTTGAAAGCAGAGCCTTGATGTGATACAATATATGTCGCAAATTGCAAATAGAAAATCCTATGAAGAGTGCGTGAGGGACAAGCCCTGTGACCGCACAGCAACCTGCCGAACGGTAAGGTGCTAATGCTTGACCGATGGGAAAACGTGTGACACCCGTCGGAGCGATGGGTGTATTTTTCTGCCTCTTCATAAGAACGGAGGCAGAAAATGAATGAAATGACAGTTATCCATGTTCCGCACGCATCGGTGCATATTCCGGAGGAATACAAGGACTCGTATCGCCCCAAAATACTGCGGCACGAGATCGACGTGATGACGGACTGGTTCTGCGACAGCCTGTTCGACTGTGGGGCGGAGCGGATCGTTTTCCCCGTAAGCCGGCTTCTTTGCGATGTCGAGCGCTTCAGAGACGACGGGGAGGAGGCAATGGCGGCGGTCGGAATGGGCGCGATATATGAGAACTGTTCCGACCTCACTCCGCTGCGGCAGGTGAGCGCAGAGGAAAGGAAAGCGATACTGCGGAGATATTATGATCCGCACCACCGCAGGCTCGGTGAAGCCGTGCGGCAGAGGCTTAAAGGATACGGCAGCTGCCTTATCGTGGACGCACACTCCTTTTATCCGACGCCGCTGCCGTATGAGCCGGACAAAAGCCCGAACCGCCCGGATTTTTGCATCGGCACCTCGGCGTATCATACACCCATCGCCGTGGCGGAGGGCATTGCCGAGACGCTGAGAGCCAAGGGATATGCGGTCGAATATAATACGCCCTTTGCGGGAACGATAGTGCCGATGGAGTATTACGAAAAGGATGCACGGGTGCGGTCAGTGATGATCGAGGTCAACAGGCGGCTGTATCTGAAAGCGCCGGGCGTGAAAAGCGACGGCTTTGCGGAGATCAGAGCCGTGCTGACGGAATGTATCCGCCTTGCCGAAAGCCTTGTTCGGGAGTAAAACGAAAAAGCAGACGCTGCAGCGTCTGCTTTTTTGGCTATGTAATGCTTATGCGTTCTTGGAGCGGATGTACTCGTCGATGCTCTTTGCGCCGGTCTTACCTGCGCCCATTGCAAGGATGACGGTTGCGGAGCCGGTAACTGCGTCACCGCCGGCGAATACGCCTTCACGAGCGGTGTGGCCGCCCGCATCTGCCTCGATGCCGCCCTTCTTGGTGACGGTGAGACCCTTGGTGGTGGAGCGGATCAGCGGGTTGGGGCTGGTGCCGATTGCGATGATGACGGTGTCAACATCGAGAACCCAGTTGCTGCCCTCAACGGGAACGGGCTTTCTGCGGCCCTTCTCGTCGGGCTCGCCGAGCT